>JAHFGY010000168.1 GCA_023247195.1 Candidatus Omnitrophota bacterium
GTATTGATCCGGGAGCAATTCGCGATCGTGCTGCTGGTCCTTATCGGGCTCGGCCTGATGATGGCCATGGAAACGCTTCGTTTTGTCGAGCGCAAGGTCCGCCAGCAGTCCCGGCGGCGTGTGCGCGCGCTGGGCCGTTCCCGCCGAGGATGAATCGGACGCGGGCATGAAGCAAACGCTCCTCGGCCGGCTGGCCGCGGCTGCCGCCAGCGCCTTCTTCATTTATGGCTCCTGCGCGGCCGCTGAAAATGCCGAGCCCCAATGGCTTCGCGTGGCGGTGCATGTGCACACCAACGTCAGCACCTCGCAATACTCGCCGGCTGAAACGCTGCAAGCGCTTGGCAAAGGCGGCGCGGATGCCGTGATCTTCACCGACAGCCTCACGCGGCGCTGGGAATTCGGCATGTGGCCCTTTCCATCGCTGATCCGCCGGGTCGTTGAGCAGCCGTCCGTGCTTCGCTACGGGCCCGAGCGCTACGTCCGGGAAATCCAGGAACTGAACGGAGCCGAAGGGTCGCTTGCGCTGCCGGCTGTCGAGGCCGCGCCTTTCTATTACTGGGCGCGTACGCCGTTCGACCGCCGGGGCGGACAAATCCGCAGCTGGCAGCAGCACCTGCTGGTGCTTGGCGTTACGGACCCGGCCCGGCTCGCGGCGCTGCCTACGCGCGCGTTCGATCCGTACCACGGCGACCGGGGAGCCGAGCCGTATCAGCGTTTCATCGATGCCGCGGTTGATGCGGGCGGCCTGGTTTTTTGGGCTCATCCCATGACCGGGCATCTGGCCCAGCACGGCCGAATCGAGGACTTTACCGAGCCCTACCCGCATTTGCTCAAAATGACGCGCGGCTACCACGGCTTTGCGCTCACGTACTTAGGCTATCTTTCGCTCGTCGATCCGGGCGGGGTGTGGGATCAGGTGCTGGAAGAATACGCGGCCGGGAAACGGTCGCGCCCGGTATGGGTTATCGGCGAGCTCGACTGGCGGGGAACGGGCCGCAAGCCTGACGCCGTCGTCACTTGGGTTCAGGTCCGCGCGCGCACACCGGAGGCGATCCTGGATGCAATGCGGCAAGGCCGCATGTGGGTGGCGATTCGCAATGAAGGCAACCCCCCGGCGATCGTGAGCTTCTCGATTACGGATGTCTTATCTTCCCGCCAGGCCACGCTCGGCCAAACGCTCGAGGCCACGGCAGCCGTGCGCGTGACGATTTCCGGCGCGCGCGGCGGCAAGGAAGGGTCTACTACGGGCTCAACGCGGATCACCCTTATCCGCAACGGCAAGGTTTTTGAAATCCGCGATCTGCCCGATGCGTCTTTTTCGGCGGACTGGATCGATCAGGCTCTTGGGGGACTCACGATCTACCGCGCCATCGTCGAAGGCCCGAACGGCGTTGCTTATACGAATCCGATTTTCGTCGTAAATGGTAGACTACCGTAACGTTGGCGTTTCATAACGTAACAGGAGGCTTGATGCGAGCACTGGGCAAGCTGTCCGTGATCCTCGGTATTGTGAGCCTGATCATCGGTATCGGATCGCGTTGGTTCATAGAGCCGATCCAAGGCATCGAAGCCCATGCGTTCCTGTCTTTCAGCCAGGCTTGCTTTCTCCTGGGCATTGCCGCTTTCCATTGGGACAGCAAATAGCCCGGTAGCATGCCGCAGATCCTGATCGTCGACCCTGAACCCAAGCTCAGCCATGAGCTCACCGGGCTGCTCGCGTATTCCGGAGACGAGATCACCTGGCTGCGCAGCGGCGCGGAGGCGCAAGCACGGCTCGCGTCTTCCGAGCCCATGGGCGCGCTCATTATCGATGCCGCTGTCGACGGTGGGGATGTTCTTCCTTTAATACAGGCGGTCAAAAAGCGCGCGCCGATTTTGCTGCTGACCGAGCCGCTCGATCCGTCGGCCTTGATCGAGCGCTCCAAACAGGGAATCGATGTGAGCTTGATCAAGCCTGTGCATGGCCGCGAGCTGGTGCTCTGGCTGCACGCGCTGATGCGCGGCCGCACCCGCGTGGTGTGCATCGGCGGCGGCACCGGCCTGTACACGCTCCTGCTCGGGCTGAAGACGCTGCCGAACGTTTACATCTCCGCCGTGGTGAACATGAGCGACGACGGCGGCTCGTCCGGGCGCATCCGCGAAGCTTTCGGCATGCTGCCCCCGGGCGATATCCGCCGCTGCTTGGTCGCGCTTTCCACCGCGCCCGCGCTGATGAACGAACTCCTGCAGTACCGATTCCAAGAAGGAGAGGGGCTCAGCGACCATAACCTCGGCAACCTCCTGCTCACGGCCATGACGCGGCTGACCGGCTCCATGTCCGCCGCGGTGCGCGCGATGAGCGATATCCTTCACACCCAGGGAATCGTGCTTCCCGCGACAGACACCCTTTGCACCCTGAACGCCGAGCTGGAAAACGGCGCCGTGATCCGCGGCGAGCACAAGATCGACGTGCCCTCCGACCGCGATCCAAACCTGCGCATCCGGCGGCTTTGGCACGAGCCTGTGGCCGAGGCCAACCCGCAGGCTGTCGCGGCCATTCTTGCCGCGGATGTTGTGACCATCGGCCCCGGCGATCTGTACACCAGCATCCTGGCGACATTGCAAGTGCGCGGCATCGCCGAGGCTGTGCGCAGTTGCCGTGGGAAGAAGATCTATATCGGCAACCTCATGACCAAGCCCGGCGAGACCAGCGGTTTTTCAGTCTCGGACCACGTGCGCGCCATCGCAGAACCTATCGGCGGCGATCATCTCGATGCCGTGCTCGTTTCCAGTTCGCCGGTTTCCGAAGAAGCGCGCCGGCTCTATTCAAGCAAAGGCCAGGAGCCCGTTACGCTGGATGCCCAAAACCTTCCATCGCTGACCCGTGCCGCGCTCTGGTGCCGCGACATCGGCAAGGAACAGGAGCTGGTCCGCCACGACAGCGGCAAGCTCGCCAACGAAATCGCGCGGCTCATCGGCATGCCCGGGTCGCCCGCGGTCAAATCGCGCGCCTGACCATGCCGCACGTCGCTGTCCAAAAAATCTCAAAGCGATTCCAAACCGCGGGCGGGGCGGTCGTGGCTCTGAAAGACGTGACTTTTGACGTTCCCCGGCGAACGTTGGTCGCTCTAATCGGCGCCAATGGAGCTGGCAAGACCACGCTCATGAAAGTGCTGGCCGGCCGCCTTCTTGCGGATAGCGGCAAGATCCGCGTGAACGGCCGGTTTACTGACACATCCGAACGCTCCTGGGCAAGCCGCGTGGGCTTTGCCGAAGGCGAAGCGGTCGGGTTTTACGATCGTCTCACCGGCCGGCAGAACTTGGCTTTTTTTGCGGCGTTGTACGGGCTCGACACCGCGACCGCCAAGCGGCGGATCGAGCTGTGGATCGAACGCCTCCTCTTGCCGCAGCCGGATGCGCCTTGGCAGAGCCTCTCGGCCGGCGGCCGGGCGCGATGGATTCTCGCGCGGGCGCTGCTTCATGGCCCCGGGCTGCTCCTTTTGGATGAGCCCACGCGCAGCCAAGATCCCGACGGCGTGCGGGTCGTTCACCGCGTGCTTCACGCGCTTCGCCAAAACGCGTCGACAACGATTTTTTTGGCTACGCACCGGCGAGAGGACCTGGCCCTGGCCGATGCCGTTATTTGGCTGCAGCAGGGCTCGGTGGCCTGCACAAAAAGCCCGCGGGAGTTGTTGTCGGATAAAGCGTTCTCCGATTGGTGGGCGGATGCGTCGAAGAAAAAGGCCGGCGATTCATGAACGGGCTGCGGGTCGTTGGCGCCTTTCTGGTGCGCGACTGGCGACTGCATGCCGCCAACCGCATGGGTGTGCTGATCAGCCTCGGCAGCGCTCTCGCGACGCTGACCCCTTTCTTTTTCATCAGCCAGCTCGTGACCACCAGCCTGCCGCAGGCGCTCGCGCCCTATGGAGGCAATTATTTCGCTTTTGTTCTCATGGGCCTTGCGGCCGCGCGCTACGTCAGCGCCACGCTGACCGGTTTTGCCGGACGCATCCGCGAAGAGCAGGTCAACGGCACGCTCGAAGCGCTTATGGCCAGCCCGGCGCCCCTCTGGTCGATCCTGGTCGGCGCGCTGGCCTGGGAAGTGCTCTGGACG
>JAHFGY010000050.1 GCA_023247195.1 Candidatus Omnitrophota bacterium
TGATCTTGACGCGGATTTCGCCTTCGCTGAAGCGCCCGACCAGGGAGTTCGCGAGCGGTACGTTGAGGTCCTTGCAGATTTCAGAGGCAAGCGCCGGATTGGCGTTTCCCGCGACAATGGCCAGCTCAACCGCGAGCCTTCCGCGGGTGGCGGTTCTGGAGCTGCCCGTTCTCGAGCTCCCCTTAGCCACGGGAAACTTCAAAGCTGCTGTACGCGACCTTCTCGCCATGCTCGCCCGCGCCGCCTTACTTTCGCTTCGCTGACTTGGCGGCCGCTACTTTGGCGCGGCTGCCCGAGCGTCGAGCGGCTGAAGCGGTTGCCTTGCGCTGCGAAGCCGGCTTGCGGACGCGCGCGGCCGGCGAGGCATTGGCGCCGTTCGCGTGGCCGTCCGCTTCTGCCTTTGAAGAGCCGTTCAGCGCACGAGCGGGCACGCCAACCACAACGCCCTTGGCCGGAACATCTTGTCCCTTGGGCAGCACGCTGCCGGCGCCGGTTACGCCGCCCGCGCCGACCTTGACCGGCGCGATCAAAACCGTGTCCGAACCGATGAACGCGCCCTTACCGATGTGCGTCTCGTGCTTCTCTTTGCCATCGTAGTTGGCGGTGATGGTGCCGGCGCCGATGTTCACGTCGTCATCGAGCTGAGCGTCGCCGAGGTACGAAACATGCCCGATGCGCACGCGGTTGCCGACCTTGGTGCGGACAAGCTCCACAAAGTTGCCGACCTTGGTGTCGTCGCCGACTGTCACGCCGGTGCGGATATGCGCGAACGGCCCGATCACGCACCGCTTGCCGATGGTGGCGCCGGTTTCGATTACGGTGCACGCCCGGATGAGCGTGTCATGGCCGATTGTGACACCCTGATCAATGTACGTCGTGTTCGGATCTTCGATGGTGATAGCGCTTCCCCGCAAGTGCGCGTCAACGATGCGCTGGCGGATAATGCTGATCGCGCGGGAGAGCTCCAGCCGGGAATTGATCCCCATGGCCTCGGAAATTTCCTGCGCGCGCTCGACCTGAAGCTTGGTCCCTTCCTGATGCGCCAAAAAGGAAATGAGGTGCGTAAGATAAAGTTCCTTGGTCTTGGCCGCAGGCTGCACCGTGGCAAGCGCCTCGAGCAGCGCCGGAGTCTTGCAAACCATCGGGCCGATGTTGATCTCGCGGATAGCCTTCTGCGCGGCATTGGCTTCGGCTTCTTCGACGATGCCGATCACCTTGCCGTGCTCGTCGCGCTGAATGCGGCCATAACCCGTAGGGTCGGCCAAGTGAGCGGCAAGCAGCGTAGCGGTAGCAGAGTGCTTGGAGTGGGATTCGATCATGCGCTGCACGGTCGTGCGGCGCAAAAGCGGCGTGTCCGCGTAAAGGATGAGCGTGTGGCCGGTGCTGCTGAGGAATTTCTTGGCAGCCAAAACCGCATCGCCTGTTCCGGCGGGCTTAGACTGAATGGCTACGCGCACTTCCTTGGGAAGGACCGCCTTCACTTCTTCCGCGCCGTGGCCGAGCACGACAATCGGTTGCTTGACACCCGCCGCACCCACCAAATCCAACGCGTACGCGATCATCGGCCGGCCGCAGATGGGATGCAGAACCTTCGGAAGATCGGATTTCATCCGCGTTCCAGCACCCGCGGCAAGAATGATCGCTTGCAGGTTTGTCATGACCTGTGCACCCTGTGGGGTTGGCTGCGCTCCGCTTGGAGGCGCGGCTCCACGAAAATCACTGTTGTCCCGGCTGGCTGCTGCCCACTCTCACGATAGAAACTGGGGAGCCAGGATTCGAACCTGGACAAAGAGCTCCAAAGGCTCTTGTGCTACCCTTACACAACTCCCCAATCCATTCAATGCCATGAAGCTGGCGGGAGCTGCGGCACGTCGCTTGAATGCATGAGGGTGTGGGTGACGTCGACGCGCCAGTCAGGGGAACCATGCTGGCGCACTCCATCAGCGACCGACCTGGCGTGCGCAAGATCCCGGCAGATACCGAACGAGGCCGAGCCACTTCCCGATAATCGGACGCCCAGACATCCTAACTCTTTCAGTAGCTGATGGATCCTAAGAATCGCAGGACAACGCCGGATCGCTTCAGGTTCTAAGTCGTTCCACAACCCCGTAGCGAGCTCGCCGAGCGAGCCGTTGCTTAAGGCGTGCTCGATAAGCCTAATAGATGGCTTATCCGCTGTCAAGGGAAATCCGCCCGCCGCATATATCTCGCGCGTGCTTAACCTTTCCCTTGGCGTGACAAGGACATGCGTCAATAAACCTGCGGCGGGAAAAAGTTCACATCGCTCTCCTCTTCCGGCGCCCCGCGCAAAGGCCGCGTCGCAAAGAAAGAACGGAACGTCGGAGCCCAGCTCAGCGCCAAGCTGCATCAACCCAGGCCTCTTTAATGGAAGCTGCCAGAGTTCGGCAAGCCCTTGCAGCGTGGTGGCGGCATCGCTCGAACCGCCGCCCAAGCCAGCCCCAGCCGGGATGCGTTTTTCAAGGTGGATGGAAGCCCCGGCGGTTATCTTGGTTTCTCGCTGGAGAAGCCGCGCGGCTTTAAGAACGAGGTTGTCTTCCCCGCAGGAGAGGCTGGGGTCGGTGCAGGTCAACCGGACATCGTTGTCGAGTGGAGAGAACGTCAGCGTGTCCGCAAGGTCAAGCCGTTCAAAAACGGTCTCGATCTCGTGGAAACCGTCCGGTCTCCGGCCCACGACCCGCAGGTAAAGATTGAGCTTGGCCGGAGCCTGGAGCGCGATCAACGGCGGGCAGCGGCTCCATTGGGCTTGACGCGCAGCACGTCGCGCACCGCGACCGCAATGTCCGCGGGCATGAGCTTGAAGTGTTTGAGCAGTTCCTTGGGATCACCGGACGTGCCGAACCGATCTTGAATGCCGACAAAGCGCATGGGCACGGGCTGGTTCTGCACCACGACTTCCGCGACAGCGCCGCCCAATCCGCCGAGCACCGTGTGCTCCTCGACCGTGACGAGCGCGCCGGTTTCTTTAGCCGCGGCCACGATCGCGTCCTTGTCGATGGGCTTGATGGTGTGCATGTTGATCACGCGCGCGTCGATTCCCTCTTTGTGCAGCGACTCAGCAGCTTCCAGCGAATGCTCGACCATGAGGCCGCACGCGATCAAGGTAACATCGCCGCCTTTGCGCATGAGAACCGACTTGCCGATGATGTACGGCTCGGATTCCTTGGTGATCATCGGCGCCGGAGCGCGCCCCAGCCGCAAGAACACCGGCCCCGGATAATCCGCCGCCGCAATCGTCGCGCGCTTGGCTTCGAGCGAATCGCACGGCGCGATGACCGCCATGCCGGGCAGCGAACGCATGTGCGTGAACTCTTCCAGCGCTTCGGCGGTTGCGCCGTCCGCGCCCACGGATAAGCCTCCGTGCGAGCCCACGATCTTGACGTTCAATTTTTGGTAGCACACCGCCATCCGCAACTGCTCAAGCGTCTTGCCCGTGACAAACTGCGCAAACGAGCAAGCAAAAGGCACTTTGCCCGCCATGGCGAAACCGGCGGCGGTGCCGATCATGTCCTGCTCCGCGATGCCTACGGAAAAAAAGCGGTCCGGGTATTGTTTCTTGAACCAATGGGCGCGGGCGGAGTCTTCCAGGTCGCCGGAGAGCGCCACCACGTTGGGGTGCGTCTTTCCCAGCTCCATGAGCCCTTCACCGAACCCGTCGCGCGTCGGCTTCATGTCCATCACGCGTTCACCACCTGAAGGCCATCGAGCGCCTTCTTGAGCTCTTCCGCGTTCGGCGCAACGCCGTGCCATGCGTGATTCAATTCCATGAACGAAACTCCCTTGCCTTTCACGGTGCGCGCCACGATCGCCTGCGGCTTGCCTTTCACTTTCTCCGCCTCGTCGAGCGCGTTCACGACTTCGTTGGGATTGTGGCCGTTAATTTCGATGGTGTGGAAGCCGAACGAACGCCATTTGTCCGCAAGCGGCTCGATGTCCTGGATCTGCTTCACCGGGCCGTTCTGCTGCAGCTGGTTCGCGTCGATGATCGCGCAAACGGAATCCAGGTGGTGGTGGTGCGATGTCATGGCCGCTTCCCAGACTTGGCCTTCCTGGATCTCTCCGTCGCCCATCAAACAAAAAATGCGGCGCTTGCGGCCATCCATGCGGTCGGCGAGCGCGATGCCGTTAGCGATCGAGAGGCCCTGGCCCAGCGAGCCCGCGGACATTTCGATGCCGGGCAGCGACCCGCGCTCCGGGTGGCCTTGCAGCCGCGTCGGAAACTTGCGGAGCGTGGCCAGTTCTTCCTTGGGAAAGTAGCCCTGGTACGCCAGCACCGTGTACAGCGCCGGGCAGCCGTGCCCTTTGGATAAAAGGAAGATGTCCCGGTCCGGCCAATCCGGACGCTTGGGATCGTGGCGGAGCTTGTACCAGTAGAGTGCGGTGAGGATCTCCACCATGGAGAGCGATCCGCCGGGGTGGCCGCTCCCCGCTTTGTTCAGCATGGTCAGGATCGCGCGGCGCAATTCGAGCGCGGTCGCTTGCAACGATTCAATGGAAGGACGGGCGCTCATCGGGTAATCTCCGAAGGCTCGCCGATCGTTACTTCTTGTCGCTTAATCTGTTCCAATTTTTCGGCCATCTTAACCTCATCCGCTCCGTTTTCGATCGCGCGCTGATAGGTTTTGCGCGCCAGGTCCCGCTCGCCCAACCTTATATACGTGTCGGCCAAATGCTCCAACACGACCGGATCGTTACCGGCTATTTCAATCGCCTGCTCCAACAATTTCACGGCGCGGTGCAGGTCGCCCAGCTTGTAGCTCACCCATCCCAAACTGTCCAGATAGGCGCCATTATTCGGGTCTTGCGCCAGAGCCCGTTCGATGTTCGACTTGGCTTGCTCAAGGTTCACGCCGTCTTCGGCGTCGAGATAGCCTAAGTAGTTCAGCGCGTCCGCGTGGTCCGGATCGAGCGTGAGCACCTTGCGCAGCACCTTTCGCGCTTCATCCCCACGGTTCGCCTCGCTCAACTGCGTGGCCAGGTAAAACTGAGCCTGCGCATCTTCGCCGTCCAATTCAACCGCTTTGGAAAACGCTTCCAGCGCCTTTTCCGGACGGCCGGACTCGCGGTAAACAATGCCGAGCACAACATACAATTGGGGTAATTCGCCTTGCTCCGCGATTTTCGCGGTCAACACGCGCTCGGCTTCGTCAAAACGCCGTTGCACCAGCCGGATACGGACCAGCCCGACAATGGCGTCCGCGTCTTGCGGCGCTTGCTTCAGTGCGCTCTCATAATGCTCGGCAGCCCAGTCCAGCTTGTCCATGCGCAGGTACACACGCGCGGCATGGTGATAGAAGCGCGCATTCGTCGGGTCCTGCCGGATCGCCTCTTCGTAATGGGAAGCCGCTTGCTCAAATTGGCCGTCCAATTCATACGTCAGGCCCAGAGCCACGCGGATCTCCAGCGACTCCGGCGTAAGCTCCAACGCCCGGGAGAGCTCGTTGATCGCATCCGGAAAATTTCCCAACCGGCCGTACAGAACGCCGAGATTAAAGTGCAGCGGGCTTGAAGAGCCGGCTTCAATGACCAGCCGTTGGTAAAGATCGATCGCTTGCGGCAGCTTGCCTTGCAGCACGTAGAGATCGGCCAGCGTGCTCATGGCAAACGTATCGGTCGGATCAACCACGAGCAATCGGGAATACGCGTCCGTTGCGCGGTCGAGGTTTCCCTGAGATGCAAAAAGCATGCCCATCCACCGCAGCGCGTCCGGATCTTCGGGCTTCAATTTCAGAGCGCGGTCGAATTCCTTGAGCGCCTCTTGTGTGCGGCCGAGCTTCACGTACGTGGCGCCCAGGCGGACATGCAGGTAAGGCGAGTGGGAATCATGCGCAAG
This sequence comes from Candidatus Omnitrophota bacterium, assembly GCA_023247195.1. GTDB lineage: Bacteria > Omnitrophota > Gorgyraeia > Aquiviventales > Aquiviventaceae > JAHFGY01. The sequence goes on from JAHFGY010000050.1 coordinate 5,852, forward strand.
CGCGCGCTCATAGTCCGCAAGCGCGGGCTCTGCGCCGTCGGCCCGCTCGACCATCAGGCCGTGCAAGTACTGGCCGTCGGCATAGCCGACAGGGACATTGCGCTTCGGCATGCTCGCGCCGCTGCAGCCCATGAGGCTGCCCGCCAGCACCGTTATCAAAGACTGAAAAAGAAAGATGCGCCGCAGAGTCATGTCTCCGCGATCAGGCGTCCTTCCGTGATCTTCCGCCGTGGAACGATGCGGACGCCGGCCCTATCCTCCCGGACAGGACCGGCGCGTTCCGCATCCTTAATGCTTCTTGTGACGCATGCGCTTGCGCAATTTCTTGCGCTTGTGCGTGCGGATCTTCTGAAGCTTGCGCTTCCGGCCGCTCGGCATACGCGCCCTCCTCTAGGGGTTACAAATTTTCAAGGACTCAGCAATTCAGTAAATCACTTTATTGAGCGGGTATTCAATAATATCGCGCGCGCCGGCTTCTTTTAATTGGGGCAGCAGCGCTTTGATTTCCCGCTCCTCAATAATCGTTTCCACGGCCCACCAAGGGTCTTGGCCGTCACGAGACCACAATTTGGATACCGTCGGCCGCTTCATGGCCGGAAGCGCGTCGATCAGGCGGTGCAAGTCGCGCTCGGCCACATTCATTTTAACGCCGACTTTGCCTTCCGCTTCAACCGCGCCGGCTAAGAGCGTCTTGATCGTCTCCATCTTGCGGCGCTTCCACGGATCCTTGGCCGCTTTGCGGTTGGCGATGAACTGCGTCGTGGACTCGCATACCGTGTCCACGATCTTCAGCCCGTTGGCCACCAATGTTTGCCCGGTCTCGGTCAGCTCGACGATCGCGTCCACCAAGCCAGCGCGCACTTTGCCCTCGGTCGCGCCCCACGAGAACTCCACATCGGCGGTGACGCCGTGCTTCTTCAAATAGTCGCGCGTGGCTTGCACGAGCTCGGTCGCGATGCGCTTGCCTTGCAAATCTTTCGGCCCGGTGATGTGCGCGGAGGCAGGCACCGCCAGCACCCAGCGAACGGGGTGGCGCGTCCGCTTGGCATACACGAGCTCGGCCACGCGCTCCACATCGGATTTATTCTCAAGGATCCAGTCGTTCCCGGTTATCCCGCAATCGAGTATACCTTGTTCGACATAGCGGGACATCTCTTGGGCGCGCAAAAGCATGGGCTCGAGTTCGGGGTCGTCTACAGAAGGAAGGTAGGAGCGCTCGCTGATCACGACTTTGAAGCCGGCGCGCTCAAAAAGCCGCACCGTCGCCTCTTGAAGGCTGCCCTTGGGCAGGCCGATCTTGAGTCGCTTAGCGGGCACATCGGGCTCGCCGGAAGCAGGCGCAGTCCGGGCCTTACGGTCTGACTTGCTGTGTCTGGGTGTCGGCATGAGGATCGTCGTGAAGCACGATTCTAGCCCACCCGCCCGGAGGTGTCAACGCGCCGTGAGACAGGAGCTTACGGACCGTCCCAGTCACCGATGGAAAACCGCTCCCGCCAGGTCGTACAAACCGAGGGAGCTCGCATTTCAATACGCTGCGAAAAAATGCTTATGGTAGAATACGCGGTCATGAAGGACATCGACCTTTGGAAGACGCTTCGCTCACCCTCTGTGATCATCGGAATCGTAGTTCTTCTTCTTATCCCCTTTGCCGTGGTGTTCCAGAACGGCGGCATGCCCGGCATGCCCAAGGGATCGGCCGGAACGGTCTTTGGAAAGAACATCCCCTTGTCGAGCTTCGAAGAGCATATGCGCTGGAACCTCTTGTGGCGCGAAGCTTCGCTGCCCAAAGGCATTTCGGACGAAGAGGTCAGCCGCATCGCTTCGCAAGAAGCCTGGGATCGGCTGGCGCTGCTGGAAGAGGCCAAGCGCGAGAACGTATCCGTCGGCGACCACGAGCTGGCCGACTTTATCCGCGCCATGGCGCTGTTTCAGAGAGACAATCGCTTTGACCCGAACCGCTACCACACCGTCGTGACCGGCCTGGGCATGACGCCGCAGCGCTTCGAGCGGCTGCTGCGCCAATCGCTGCAAATTGAAAAGCTCGTAAAGAACGTGCGCGAATCCGCGACGGTGAGCGACCAGCAGGTGCGCGAGGCTTATGAGAAAGCGCATGCAAAGGTTCGCCTGGCGTATGCCTTGATCGGCACGGATCCCTTCTTCGACGCGGCGTCAAAGGAAGTCACGGACGAGCAGATGCAGACGTTTTACGACGCTCACCCGGACAGCTTCCGCAATCCGGAGCGCTTGACCTTTGACGCTGTGGGACAACCACGCGACGCGTTTGCGCCATCGGCGACGGTAACGGACGCCGAGATCGATGAAGCCATCGCGGAAACAGCGCCGCCTGCGGAAACCGCTTCCGAGCCAAAACCGCCAGCCCCGGACCGCGCAGCGATCCGCGACCAGATTCTGCAGAAGAAAATCGACAAACAGCTGACGGATTTTGGGCTTGAGCTGCAGCAACGCTTAGACGAAAAAAAGGACGTGGATGTCATCGCCTCAGAGCTCAACCTTCCGAAGCGAACCGTCGGCCCTCTGGCCATCGGCGAAACATGGGACGGCACGATCGATCCAATGATTATCCTCACCGCCTACGGCCTGGCTGAGGGTGAAACGAGCCAGGTGATTGAAGGCACCGGCAAGTACGTGGTCCAGATGCGCAAGCGCGATCCTGCAACGGTGCGGCCGTTTGAAGAAGTGAAAGACGCGATCCGGACGGAGTTGACGCATCAGAAAGCCTCGGAAGCCGCCAGAAAGAAGGCCGAAACGCTGCAGCCGGAATTGGCGAAACGGCTGCAAGAGGGCAAGTCGTTTGAAGAAGCCGCTGCCGAGCAGAGCTTGACGGTGAGCACCGCCGATCCCGTGGGCCGCGGCGAATCCATTTCCTCGCTGCCGGACGCCCGGCCCGTGATTGAGGCCGCTTTCGGAACCGAAGCGAATGCGCTCGGAGGCCCGATTACCGTGCCGTCGGGCAGCGTGCTGTTCGTGGTGCGGGAAAAAATTCCCGCGGACCCGGCCGGCTTCGAGAGTGAGCGCGAAAAACTTCAGACGGAAATGCTGGAGAAAACGCGGAACGACCACCTATCAGCTTGGCTGATGGACTTGCGAAGCCGCGCGGACATAAAAAGCGCGTTCGGGCCTAAGAGTTCGCCGCCGAACGCGCCAGCAACGCCTTGAGCTCGCGCATGAATTGCTCGGCGTCTTTGAACTCCCGGTAAACCGAAGCGAACCGCACGTAAGCCACCGGGTCCAGCTCATGCAATTTATGCATGACGCGCTCGCCGACCTCCCGCGAAGCAACTTCCCTGTCGAATTCCTGCGACAGCGACAGCTCAAGCTCGTCAACCAGCCGCTCCAGATCGCTGATGCTCACCGGACGCTTCTCACAAGCCTTTAAAAGACCGGCCAGCAATTTCTTGCGGTCAAAGCGCTCGCGGCGGCCGTCCTTCTTGACTACCATGAGCTCGCGCTCCTCCAATTGCTCATAAGTGGTGAACCGGCGGGCGCACGCCAAACATTCTCGCCGCCGCCGGATGGAAGCGCCGTCGGCGTTGGCGCGCGAGTCGACCACCTTGTCTTCCAGGTGGCCGCAAAACGAGCACTTCATGCGTTGCGGAGTTCCGGGTAAAGCGGAAAACGGTCGGTCAATTCGCCGACGCGGCGGGCAACGGCTTGCACCGCGGCGGGATCCGCTCGCTGGGTAAGAGCTTCGTCGATCAATTCCGCGATCATGCGCATCTCGGCTTCCTTCATGCCGCGCGTGGTGACCGCGGGCGTGCCGAGCCGGATGCCGCTTCCCTTGCCCGGAGGCAGCGGGTCGAACGGGATCGCGTTCTTGTTCACCGTGATGCGCGCCTGGTCCAAGACTTCCTGCGCTTCTTTGCCCGTAATTCCCTTTGGCGTCAGATCCACGAGCATCAAGTGGTTTTCCGTGCCGCCGGAGACAATGCGGAACCCGCGGCCGACCAATCCTTCGCAGAGCGCCTTGGCATTCGCGACAACCTGGCGGCCGTAAGCCTTGAATTCCGGCGCCATGGCTTCCTTAAGGCAAACCGCTTTGGCCGCGATCACGTGCATGAGCGGGCCGCCTTGGTTGCCCGGAAACAAAGCCGAATCAATGGCTTTGGCGTATTGGCCGCGGCAAAGGATCAATCCCCCGCGCGGGCCCCGCAGCGTCTTGTGCGTGGTCGTGGTCACGAAGTCCGCGTGCGGAACCGGACTGGGCGTCACGCCGGCAGCCACCAGCCCGGCGAAGTGAGCCATGTCGACCATCAAGAGAGCGCCTACTTCGTCCGCGATCGCGCGAAAGCGCGGGAAATCCAGCTCCTGCGAATACGCCGAGTAGCCGGCCAAAATCAATTTGGGTTTGTTCTCGCGCGCCAGCTGCGCGATCTCGTCGTAGTCCACGCGCTCGGTGTCCTTGCGCACGCCGTAAGGCACGATCTTGAAAAAACGGCCGGAGAAATTCTTGGGGTGTCCGTGCGATAAGTGGCCGCCGTTGGCCAAGCTCATGGCCAGGATCGCATCGCCCGGCTGGAGCATGGCGTAGAACACTTCGATATTCGCCTGGGTGCCGGAATGGGGCTGCACGTTCGCGTGCTCGGCGTTGAACAGCTTCTTGGCCCGCTCGATCGCCAAGCGCTCGGCGATGTCCACGAACTCGCAGCCGCCGTACCACCGCGCGCCCGGGTAGCCCTCGGCATACTTGTTGGTCATGACCGAGCCCTGCGCTTCCATCACCGCGATGCTGGTGAAGTTCTCGGACGCGATCAATTCCAGATGATCTTGCTGGCGCTTGGCTTCCCGGAGAATCGCTTCGGCTATTTCAGGATCAATGGTTTTTAACGCTCGCATTTCCACCTCTTCGGACAACAGGCCGCTCATTCCAGCGCGGGCAGATCACCGCCGCCCTCCGCCGACCGCACGGCCGACTCGATCGCGCTGATCTGTTTCACGCGGCGCTCGTGCCGGCCCCCTTCGAAATCCGTTGCGAACCAGGTTTCCACGATTTTTTTGGCTTTGGGCGCGGCCAGCTTCTCCGCTCCCAGCACGAGAACATTCGCGTCGTTGTGCAGCCGGCTGTGCTCCGCGTCGTACGGGTCGGCGCACACGCCGGCGCGGATGCCAGGCACTTTGTTCGCCGCGATCGCGATTCCGATGCCGGACTTGCACAGCAATACGCCGCGGTCGAATTCCCCGCCCGAGACGGCGCGCGCGACCTTGTACGCGATGAGCGGATAGTCGCACGCTTCTTCGCTGTGCGTGCCGAGGTCAGCGACTTCGAAGCCGAGCGCTTGGAGCCAGGGAATGAGTTTTGCTTTGAGCGGGAAGCCGCCGTGGTCCGCGCCGACCGCGACGCGCAATGATTTGCGCGGCGCGCGCTTCATGCGCTGCGGACCCCGAGATGCCGGAGCACGCGCTCGACCGCGGTGCGGATCTCGTTCAGGCAGACTTCATAAACTTCGAGCGGCTTGCCGATGGGATCCGCGATGTTCGGATCGCCTTCGACCTCGTGCGGCGCAATCCCGAAAGACTTAAGGAGGTGGATTTTTGGCGCGGACATGGGAAACCGGCGCGCGATCTCCTCGCCCTGAAAGCGTTCCTTCACGAAAATCAAATCCGCTTTTGCGGCCATTTCTTCGGTGATGCGGCGGGCGCGGTGGTCGCTGCAGACCACGCCGATCTCCTGCAATACTTGAATCGTTTCCGGCGTCGGGCGCATGCCCTCGATGGCAAAGACTCCGGCGGATTCGATGGTGATGGTGCGCACAGCCGCCTGGTCCAGCAAGTGGCGCATCGTCATTTCAGCCATGACGCTGCGGCAGCTGTTTCCCGTGCAAACAAAGAGAACGTGCATCGCTGGTCCTCGCGGGTGACTAGGTCGCCACCGGCTTCTTAAGAGCGCGGAAGCCGATATCGGTTCTGAACTGCATGCCCTCAAAACGGATGCCTGCAATCGCATCGTAGACCCGTTTCAGCGCGGTTTCCAGATCGGGACCGGTGGCCACGATGTTCAGCACGCGGCCTCCCCACGTGACGACGCGATCGCCATCCCGCTTGGTGCCGGCATGGAAAGCCCAAACATCCTTGCTGTTCTTAAGACTTTCGAGCCCCTGGATTTCTTTGCCGATTTGGAAGTCGCCCGGGTAACCGCCTGAAGCCATGACAACGCAAGCGCAGCTGCCCTTATGCCATTCCACCTTCGCGGTCGAAAGCCTTCCTTCAACGCAGTCATCCAGGAGCGGCACCAGGTCGCTCTTGAGCATCGGAAGAATCGCCTGCGCCTCCGGATCGCCGAAGCGGACGTTGTACTCGAGCACTTTAGGCCCGTCGCCCGTGAGCATAAGCCCGGCGTAAAGCACCCCTTTGAAAGCGATGCCTTCCCCGGCCAGCGCGCGGATCGTGGGATGAATCACCTGCTCCATGACTTGCGCGGTCAGCTCCGGCGTCATCGCCGGCGCCGGCGCGTACGCGCCCATGCCGCCTGTGTTCGGCCCTTTGTCGCCGTTGTGCAGCCGCTTGTGGTCCTGAGCCGGCAAGAGCGGAACAGCCGTGACGCCGTCGGTGATCACCATGAAGGAAACTTCTTCGCCCACCAGGCGCTCTTCGATCACGATACGCTCGCCCGCTTGCTTGAAAATTTTGTCTTCCATGAGCAGGTCGATCGCGCCGAGCGCTTCGCTCAGCGTGTGCGCGACGATCGTGCCTTTGCCGCCGCACAGCCCGTCGGCTTTGACCACGATCGGAACGCCGAGCTGGCGGACGTACGATCGGGCGGCCTGCGGCTCGTCGAACACCGCGAACTGGCCCGTGGGAATATGGTACTTCTTCATGAGGTTCTTGGAGAAAACCTTGCTGGCCTCGAGGCGGGAAGCGGCCTTGCTCGGGCCGAAGATGCGCAGGCCGCGCTTCTCAAACGCGTCCACAATGCCCTTGGCCAGCGCGGACTCCGGACCGACGATCGTCAGGTCGATATCTTTGCTTTCCGCGAATTCGGTCAGCGCGTCCACGTCTTCGGCGCTGATGTCGACCGGTTCCGCGATTTCGTTGATGCCGCCGTTGCCCGGCGCGCAAAACAATTTAGTGATTTCCGGCGACTGGCTCAATTTCCACGCCAGCGCATGTTCGCGGCCGCCGGAACCGATGACAAGAACGCGCATACTAAACTCCTTCGCTTGAAAGACGCAAACAGAACCTATCCATCATGGCGGCACCGACGGCAGCGGTCAAGACCCGCTCTTTCGGATGCGGCCGACCTGCCACGCCGGCACTCCCTGCTGCGCAAAATGCGCGACCAGCCCTCGGACGGACTCTTTGCGGCAAACAACCGCCATGCCGATGCCCATGTTGAACGTGTCCGCCATTTCCGCGTCGCTGAGCGCGCCGGCGGCCTGCAGCCGCCGAAATATCGGCGGAATCGTCCAGCTCCCGGGCTCCAACTCGGCGCGCAAGCCGCGCGCGCCAGCGGTCAGCGCGGGAATGCGACGGCTCAACCCGCCGCCGGTTACGTGCGTGATGCTCCGCAGCGGGAATTTCTTCAAAGCCGCGAGCACCGGCTTCACGTATATGCGCGTGGGACGCAGGATCTCTTTCTTATATTTGCGCAGCTCGGCTTCGGAGAAAACCTTGCGCACCAGCGAGTAGCCGTTGGAATGAAAACCGGTGGAAGCTAGGCCCACGATCGCGTCGCCGGCGCGCATGCCGCGGCCGTTGATCAGCCGTGATTTGTCCACCACGCCCACGCAAAAGCCGGCCACATCGTACTCGCCGTCTTCATACACGCCCGGCATCTCCGCGGTCTCACCGCCGATCAGCGCGCAGCCGCTTTGCCGGCAGCCGTCGGCGATGCCCTTCACCAGCGCGGTCATGACCGTGGGCTGGATGCGGCCCACGGCCAAATAATCGAGAAAGA
>JAHFGY010000169.1 GCA_023247195.1 Candidatus Omnitrophota bacterium
GGTTTAGCGTCTTGATGCTTCGATAATTCATAACCCGCTCCCCATCAGCTGCGCATTACAGTAGTGTGAAAATTTCGGCGTAATCGCCGCCGGGCCAGCTGTGCAGCTCACCACGGTAACGGCTCAAGCCCAAGAAGGCCTCGTCGAACTGCACGACGTCGCATTGGCTTTTGTGAGCCCGAATGGCCGCCAGCTTCGTCTTGATGTACCGGGAGATGTCCACGATCTCGTCCATCCGCTGCAGGGGTGTCCAGACTTCGAACATCAGCGCACGCGGCTTCTTCGCGGACCGCGGCAAGCCTGCCATTGCGCGCCGAACCAACCGGGCGGCGGCGCGATGCTCGACATGCTGTTCCCGGTCATGCGTAACGTAGAGCACAGCAGGTTTCCACGCGATGAGTTTCGCACGAAGCCGGCGGATCAGCCTGTCGGTTACGCGCAGCCCGCCGTTTCGTTCGCGCCAAAACTCAATGTGCGCCACCCCTAGAATGGCAGCCGCTCTCTTTGCCTCGCGCTCCCGAATCCGTTTCGTTTCTTCAGGCGACCGGCCGTGGCCACCGCGCTCACCCGATGTCAGGAAGATAATGTGGACACTGTCTCCCTGCAGAACGTGTTTGCGTAGCGTGCCGCCGCAGCCGATTGATTCGTCATCAGGATGGGGGCTTACCACGAGGACGCGGGCCATGAGCGGTTTCTCACTAAACCTGAACCGGCACAGCAGGAACCGAAGGGTAGAGTCCCCATGTTCCCACGTGGGCAGTGTGCGTGGCAAAACGGCGCTTGAATAGCTCGTCGCCGAGCCCGAAATCAAACGTGTGCGCGCCTTCATCAATCGCCGCCAGCAGCAATTGTCTCAGCAGCACCTCTCCTGGTGAGCGGCGAGCCAGATCGATGGCGAAGCTTGGCTTGTACCACATGAAACGTCCGCCGTAGCAAAAACCGAAGTGGAAGGCGATGGGGCGGTCGTTCCACTCGACGCGAGTAAATCGCAACCACCCGGTGTCAGCCATCCGTCGCGTCAACCGTTCGTAGAACGCCCGCTTCAACGGATCATGAAACAAGCTGGGATGCGGCATTGCCTCCCACCTTGCGATGTGCTGCGAGAAAAATAAGTCGAGTTGCGCCAGAATCGCGCCTTCGTCGCGCAGGTGCCGCACATCAAGCCGCCCCTCGCGGCGGAAAAAGGCTTCATGCCGAACCAGGCTTTGCTTCTTCGTCGCCGCCAGAGCAACTTCTGGATGCGCCACGAGGTTAAGTTGAGGAGCCGCGAGCTTGCCCTCGTCAAAACACGTAAGACCGAGACGATCCGCAGCCTCCTTGAGCCGTTGTCCAGTAGGCGAACTCTCCAACACGTGATAGAACCGAAAGCCCAAAAAATCTTGGACGTGATCTCTGGCGGTTTCAAGGATCGCGTCGAGAACTGCCGGGTCACGGATGTCGCCGATAAAATCGAGGTAGTCCGACCCGCCTGAGCCGACGAAAAAAACCATCCCACTGTCACTAAAGAGGGGTGCGATAGCGACAACTTGGCCTTGCCGCTCGATGGCAATGAGGAGAAGCCGGCCGCGGCCAAACGCCTCCCACCATGCCCGCTGCCACTGCCAGGTAAGAAACATCGCATCCGTCGCTCCCTGCTGCACAAGCGAGTTCCAGCGCTCCCGCCCGATGACCGGATCGTCGAACCCTTCCAGGACGTGGGATTTGACAGCAGCTAGGAGCATGTCGCCTTGGCAGCGAAAGATGGGCCGAAGGCCACCGCTGTATAGAAAGCTTCAAGCCTTTTCAAACAGGCCTTACTATCTGCGGATTCCACCATGTGTCGACGGGCGTGCGCACTCATGGCCTCGCGCAATGCGGTGTCCGAAAGCAGTTGGCGAAGCCGGTACGTAAGCGCCTCTGCATCATCCGCAGGAATGAGAAAACCGGTCGCATCGTGGATGACCACTTCAGATGCTCCCGAGCCCTCACACGCCACGACAGGCAACCCACAGGCCATCGCTTCAAGATACACGTTGCCCGGGCCGCCTTCATACGTGGACGGTCCGGCAAACACGTGCGCACGAGAAAAATGTATAGGCAGCTCTTTCCGGTTGACGAACCCCGGCAACTCGAGAAGATCCGGCAAACCTGCAGCAAGGGCTTGCGCTCGCAACGCCGCCACCACCGGGGCTTCCCCCTTGCCCAGCATACGAAGATGCAGCCCGGGAAATTCCTGGGCTAACCTACAGGCTGCTTCTAAGAGGAGGTGCACCCCCTTGTTGCGGGCAAGACTACCGACGAAGAGGATGGTCGGGCGCTCAGCCTTCGATATCTCACGCGGGGCAAATAACTGCGTGTCCACGCCCGTGTGAAGAATGGGAATCCGGCCAAGATTGAGGCCGTAATGCTCAGCGCACCACTGCGCCGAACAGCGGCTGGACGCGGACACCGCATCGGCGAGCCGAAGGCATGTGCCTTCCATCACCGTGCCGGTTCGGTAGAACTCACTGTCCATTTCCGGCCAGCCCATTGTGTGCGCAAACATCACAAGCGGTCCATGGATGTGCACGATCGTTGGAATACGGTTCCGCTCGGCTTGATTCAGCAGATGAACATACCCTTCAGCGCCCCACTCCGGAAAGACCACCACATCCAAGGGCGCTTGCGCGTGCAGCGCGGAAACCGCCACAGCCACCTGTGCGCTGTACGTAAGCCACCGAACCGGTTCCGCCGTAATCGGCAGCCGGTCGTCAAAACCTGGGATGCGGGTTACTTGCACCGCGCCGTCATGATACTCGCGCCGCTCATGGTTGGTGCTGTGAGAAATGACGTGCACGTCATGGCCAAGCGCCGAGAGGCCGTGCGCCCTCACATAGGTCTGCGTGCCGATGCCGCCGTGGGCGGTTTCGGGGGGATATTCTTGGGAGACGAGAGCGAGGCGCATTACGCGCCGTGTGCGGCGGCTTCGACAACCGCGTCGGCGCGCGGCGGCTCGGTGTGCGTGGAAGGCACTAGCCGTCCCGAAGCGATCTCAAGCCGCACATCGCAGTGCTCAAGCGTGCTTAAGCGATGCGCGATCATAAACGTGGTGCGGCCGCGCATGAGCCGCTCCATCGCCTGCATGATGGCGGCTTCCGTCTTCACATCGACCGCGCTGGTCGGCTCATCCAAAATCAGCATCGGCGCGTTCTTCAAGAAGGCGCGCGCGATCGAAATGCGCTGGCGCTCGCCGCCTGAAAGGCGCATGCCGCGCTCACCCACCTGCGTGTCGTAGCCCTTCGGCAACCGCGTGATGAACTCGTGCGCGTTGGCGGCTTTTGCCGCTTCGACAATGTCGCGCTGGCTTGCCCCGGGACGGGCATAGGCGATGTTCTCGGCAATCGTCGTTGAAAACAAGACCGGTTCCTGAAAGACGATCGCAAATTGGTTGCGCAAGTCCGCTAACTTGTACTCGCGCACGTCGACGCCGTCCAATACAATCGCACCGGCGCTCGGATCATAGAAACGGGTCAGCAGGCCGGCCAGGGTGGTCTTGCCTGACCCGGTGGTTCCGGCGATGCCCACGCGCGCACCCGGGCGCACGGAAAATGAAATGTCCTGCAGCACAAGATGGCGCGGATCATACCCGAAGGAGACGCCCTGAAAAACCACCGCGCCTTGAGCGCGCGCCAATGGCTTGGCATGCGGGCGTTCCATGACATCCGGCACTTCATCAAGCAGCGCAAAGGCGCGCTCAGCGCTCGTCATCGACGACTGAATATCTGTAGCCTTATTGCTGATGGTGCGCAGCGGCCCGTAGAGCTGCCCTAAGTACGCCATGACGACGAGCAGCTGCCCGAGTGTCAGCACCCCGGCGCGCACATGAGAAACCCCCAGCCATAGCACCGCCGCCGTGCCGACCGCCGTGGTCGATCCCACTAGCACATCGAACCCGCCCTGAAATAACGCCAGGCGCAGCCGCGTTCGAATGCCGTCCTGCGAATGGCGAACGAAGCGCTCCTGTTCATGCGCTTCCTTGCCGAAGGCCTTCACCACGCGAACCGCCGAAAGCACTTCTTGCACGACGGAAAGCGCCGA
>JAHFGY010000051.1 GCA_023247195.1 Candidatus Omnitrophota bacterium
GAGCGGATTCAGGAACGGCACGGTGATCACAAGCTTGCCTCCGGGTGCGAGCACCCGCCGCGCTTCGGCGAGCGCCTTGAACGGCCCTTCTTCAAAGTGCTCCACCACGCCGCCTGAGTAATACGCGTTGAAATAATTGTCCGGAAACGGCAATTTCGCCACGTCGCCGACCGTAGCGCGCACGCCCGGCTGAAACGCCCGCAGCCGGTCGATGGTCACGGATGAGAAATCCACACCCTCGATGTGATAGCCCAACCGGTGATAGCGGATCACAAAATGGCCGATGCCGCACCCGCCCTCGAGAATCTTTCCGTCTTTCGGGAAATACCGGTCAAATACATGCCGCAAATGACAAATCTCCGACCAGCGCAGCGCCTCGGCCAGCGACGCGCCCTCCCACGTGTGGTCCCAAGAATCCACGTTCTGTCCGCCGAATCCCGCGTCCGTAGGCCGATACAATTTCAGCATGCCGCGGTCGCCTTTTGCGATTCGCGCGCCGCGACAGCGCGGTGCCACGCGATCGTGGGTAGCAGCCCGTCTTCGAGCTTCCAGCGCGCCGCAAAGCCGAGCAACTCTTTCGATTTGGATAAATCCGGAATTCGCCGCTGCACGTCTTCGTATTTGCCCAGCTGCGCGTAAGGAACGATGGTCAGCGGCGGCTCGCCTTTGCCGTCCATAAGTCGGTAGATGAGATGCGCAAGATCAAGGATAGCGATCTCCTCGTTGGATCCGATGTTAAATACTTCGCCCGTCGCGCGCTTGGATTCGAGCGCGGCCACGATTCCGGCCACCGTGTCGCTGATGTAAGTGAATGACCGCGTCTGCCGTCCGTCTCCGTGAATTTCAATCGGTTCTCGCTTGAGGAAGCGCTCAATAAAGATCGACTGCGGCCCGCCCCACCACGAGCGGTGCTCGCGCGGCCCATATGACCCGAAGAATCGCAAGATCGTCACCGGCACCTTGTGCGCTTCCATGTAAGCCAGGCCCAGGTGCTCGGTGTACAGTTTCGACACCGCGTAGCTCCACCGCCGAACCGTGCTCGGCCCTATGACCGAATCGCCGTCCTCATTGAACGGGAGCTTTGGGTTCTTGCCGTACACGTCCGAGGTCGAGGCCAGCAGCACTCGGGTGCCATGTGCGCGGGCAATTTCCAGCACATGCTCCGCGCCCTTTGCGTTGACCTGCACGGTGTCGATCGCGCCCCCGTACCGGGGAATTTTATAAGCCGCTAAATGGATGATCGCGTCCGCGCCACGGCACGCCAGCGCGAGCCGCGCGGCATCGCGCACATCCGCATCGTGAAAAGTGAACCGCGGATTATCGGCCAGGTGCTCGAAATTCGCGCGCAGCCCCATGGATAGGTTATCGATGCCGATCACGGTGTAATCCCGCTTGAGCAATTCGTCCGTCAGGTTGGACCCGATGTAGCCCGCGGAGCCGGTGATCGCGATGGTTTGTGTCACTTGAGATCCTTCATAAGATGTCCCACAACAGCCTCGCCGGCGCGTCCCCGGCCGTAGAGCTCCGGCCGGCGCGGCGGGCGATGTCCATTGAGCGAGGCAACGGCCGAGCGCACCGCGCGCGGCTCAAGCCCCACCAGCCGGTTCCAGCCCGACTCAACCGTTTCGACCCACTCGGTCTCGCGCCGCAGGGTCAGGCACGGTACTCCCCAGAAATACGCTTCTTTTTGCACACCACCCGAGTCGGTGAGAATGCTCCGCGCTTGCTGCTCCAACACCAGCATCTCATGATACGGCAACGGCGCAACCACGCGTAGCGAACCGCCTCCGGTTGGGCTCCAGCCAGCGTTTTCCAGAACATGCCGCGTCCGCGGGTGCAGCGGCAGCACCACCGGCCGCTCCAGCGCGTTCAGTGTTTTAAACAGCGCGACAATCGGCCCGGCCTCTTGCGTGTTCTCCGCCCGGTGCACGGTCGCGAGGTAGTAGCCTTTGCTTTCCAATCCCCAGCGCGACAGCACGCGCTTGGCCGCGGCGTTCACGCGCGAAACACTTTGCCGCAGCGCATCCACCATGACATCGCCGACCACATGCACGCCTCTATCGATGCCTTCTTGAGCCAGCTGCTTGGCCGCATGCCGGCTCGGGCAAAAAAGCCAGGTTGAAACGTGGTCCGTGAGCACCCGATTGGTTTCTTCCGGCATCCGCCGGTTGAAACTGCGCAGCCCGGCTTCCACATGCGCGACCGGCACTTGCCTGGCAACCGCGGCCAGCGCGCCGGCGAGCGTCGAAGTCGTGTCGCCGTACACGATCACCGCATCCGGGCTCTCGCGCTTAAGCACGCTGTCAAGCCGCTCGGTCATGCGCCCCAGCTGAACCGCCGGCGCAAGCCCGCCCACTCCCAGCCGATAGGCGGGCTTGGGCAACGGCAGGTCCCGAAAAAAGACCGCCGACATTCCTTTATCAAAATGTTGTCCCGTGTGGACCAGCCGGTGCTGCGGCCGTCCGGCGGCCGGCAAGCGATCGATCACCCGCGCGATCACGGCAGCCTTTACGAACTGCGGGCGCGCGCCCACGATGCTCAACAATTTCACCCGACTCATGGATGCGCGGCTTAGGCTGCGGCGCGAGCCGCGGCCTGCGTTTCCCGCAGGCGCGTATCGCTCAGCTCGTACGCGCGGCCGCACGCCGAGCACGCGGTCTGACCCGACGCCTGCGTCGCGGAAAGCGGAAGCCGTTGCCCGCACGCGCACATCCACCCGCGCACGCGCGCCGGGTTGCCGTACGCAAGCGCGTGAGGCGGCACATCTTTTGTGACCACCGACCCCGCGCCGATAAACGCCTGGGCGCCGATCGTGACCCCGCACACAACCGTGGCGTTCGCGCCGATCGTCGCGCCCCGCTCCACGCGCGTGGGGAGAAACCCTGTTGCCGGATCCTTGGGAAAAGCCGAACGCGGCTCCCGCACATTCGTGAAAACTGCGGACGGGCCGCAGAAGACTTCGTCTTCCAGCGTCACGTTTTCATAAACCGACACGTTATTTTGAATTTTCACGCGGTTGCCGATCTGCACGTCGCGGCCCACGAACACGTTCTGCCCCAGCCGGCATTGTTCGCCGATGCGCGCGCCAGGCATCACATGCGAAAAGTGCCAGATCTGCGTGCCGACGCCGATCATTGCGCCGTCATCCACCACAGCCGTTGCGTGGATCAAAGGCTTCACAGCGCCACCCATGCGCCTCCTTGCTCAAGCGACCGCTGCGCGGCGTCTAAAACCCGCAGAACCCGCAGGCCGTCTTCGCCGTCACTGCGCGGCGTCTCGTTGCGTCGCACGCAGTCGAGAAAATGCTGGCATTCCAATTTGAGCGGCTCGGTCAAGTCCACGCGCGGAATCTGAATATCGCCGCTGCGCAGCGTGATCCACCACCCGCCGTATGAATCGTAGTCGCGCACCGCGCCTTTGTCGTAAATCCGCAGCTTTTCCGTCGGCTCCATGTCGTCGAAGGTGACCATCTTCTGGCTTCCCACGACCGTGATCTTGCGGATCTTGTGCGGATCAAGCCAGCTCAAGTGGATGTGCGCGATGCGTCCGTCGGGAAACTCCATGGTCACGAAAACAACATCTTCGACTTTTTCCTGCACGAACGACGCGCCTCGCGCGGTCACACGGACCGGCGCGCATCCGAACAGCTCAACGATCATGGACACGTCATGCGGCGCCAAGCTCCAGAGCGCGTTCTCATCTTTGCGGATCCGGCCAAGATTCAGCCGCTGCGTATAAATGTAGTGGACGCTTCCCAGCTCGCCGGACTCGACCATGCGCTTCATTTGCAGGAACGCCGGGTGGTACCGCAGCAGATGCCCCACCATGAGCTGGCGCCCGGCTGCGCGGGCGGCAGCGATCAACCGCTCCGCATCGGCCACGGCCAGCGCGATCGGCTTCTCGACAAACACATGCTTGCCCGCGGCCAATGCCCGCTCGGCCAGCGCCGCATGCGTGGGCGCCGGCGTGGCCACGACCACGGCTTCAATGGATGCGTCGTTAAGAATCGGGTCAAGCGCGGCCACGCCCTCGATGCGCGGGAAAGCGCGCCGGAGCGAGGCCAGCCGGTCTTCATGCGTGTCGCAGCAATAAACAAGTTCGGCATTCGGCTGCTGATAAAACTCGCGCACCAAATTTTTTCCCCAATCGCCGCAGCCGATAACCGCCATGCGCACCGTCCGAGGCACGGACGGAGCCGCGGCCAGCGATGAAACCGCAGCGGCGCGCTTGCGCGAAGGGGCTTTCTTCACAGCAACGGGCATGGAATCTCCCGATCAGAAAAGCGTGTAAATAAAAGGCGCAACCGCGGAGCTCTGGGTGAACAGGATCACGCCGCCGAAGACGAGCAAGATAATGACCATCGGCACCATCCACCAGAGCCGCTCCTGCCACAAATACCCGAGAAAACGGCGCACGACCCCTGCCCGCGCGGTCAAACGGTTAAGCGACATGCGTTCCTTTCATTTCCTGTATTTCCTGCTTCTGAACGGATGGCTCAGCTCGGCCCGGCTTACGCACAACGTAAGGCCCCAAGACCAGCCAGTCGAGCCCGCTGGCGAGAAATGTGTTCACGGCGTCCGCCGGGCTGTTGACCATGGGTTCGCCGCGCAAGTTGAACGACGTATTCAAAAGAACCGGGACGCCCGTGCGCTCGCCGAACCGCTCGATAAGCGCTGCGTAGCGCGGGTTCGTCTTTTCAGAGACCGCCTGCAACCGGCTCGTGCCGTTCGCATGCGTCACCGCCGGTATCACGGAGCGCTGCTCAGGTAAAACGTTGGCCACGTACAGCATGAATTGCGCCGGGTAGTGGCGCTCGCAATCGCGCATGTCCATGAAATCCGGCACGCGATCAAGCAAAAGCGACGGAGCGAACGGCCGAAACGGCTCGCGGAACTTCACTTTTTCATTGACCAGGTGCTTCATCTCAGCGCGTCGCGGATCCGCGAGAATGCTGCGATTCCCAAGGGCGCGCGGCCCCCACTCGGTCCGGCCTTGGTACCAGCCGACCACCGCGCCGCCGTCGATCGCGCCGGCCACCTGATCGAGCAGCCCATCCTCATTGTCTAACACGTCGTAGTCCAGCGCCCGGTCTTTCAGCGCGGCTTCGATCTGGGCGTTCGTTGCTTCCGCGCCCCAGTAAGCATGCTCCATCACAAACCGGCGCGGCTGCTGCAGCACCACGTGGTAAGCCCACAGCGCAGCGCCCAGCGCGCCGCCGGAATCGCCGGCCGCGGGCTGGATATAAAGCTCGTCGAATCCGGACTCGCGCAGCAGCCGTCCGTTGGCCACGCTGTTGTAGGCCACGCCGCCGGCCAGGCACAGCTTGGACATCCCTGTTTCCTCGTGGAGCCGCCGCGCCATGGCCAGCAATGCTTCTTCCGTCGCGACCTGGATGCTCGCGGCCACGTCGGCGTAGTACTCGTTTCGCTTGATCTGATTCGCCCCGGCGCCGGCCGGCAGACCGGTCGAGCGCGTGAAGAACTCGGATTCGGGCGTGCGCGGCTCGCCGAACAGATCGACCATTTTCCGGCTGAACGAGTGGCGGTCGGAATAGTGGTAGCTGAGGTAATCGAGGTCGATCCAGAAGCTCCCATCAGCCTCCAGGTGCAAGATTTTGGCAACCCGGTCCAAGTAGCGCGGCTGGCCGTACGGGGCCATGCCCATCACCTTGTACTCGCCCTCATTCACCTCGAACCCGAGGAACGCCGTGAACGCCGAATAAAGCAGGCCGAGCGAGTGCGGAAAGCGAATCTCTTTGTTGAGCGTGAGCTCGTTGCGCCCTTCGCCGTTCCTCGACGCGCGTGCATAGCCTGTCGCGGTCGTGGTCCATTCGCCGACCCCGTCCACGGTGAGGATCGCGGCTTCGTCGTACGGCGAGCAAAAGAACGCGCTCGCGGCATGGGAAACATGGTGCTCGGAAAAGAGGATGCGGTCCGGCGCGATGCCGAGCTTTTCCTGGATCAGGCTGCGGGTCCACAGCTTTTCTTTGAACCAATGCCCCATGGCTTCGGGAAAAGCGCGCCAGGATTTCGGGTAGGTGGCCAAACTGGATTGCAGGATGCGCTGAAACTTTACAAAAGGCTTCTCGTAGAACACAACGTAGTCCAAGTCCGCGGCCGTAATGCCCGCCTGCCGCAGGCAGAACGCGATGGCCTGTTCCGGAAAACCATGATCGTGCTTCTTGCGCGAGAAACGCTCTTCCTCGGCCGCCGCGACCAAAACACCGTCGCGCAGCAATGCTGCCGCCGCGTCGTGAAAATAGCAGGAAATGCCGAGAACAATCATTACCCCTCTGCCCGCGCGCTTTCAAGCGTCGGAGCGTCAAGCACGCGGTTCACCCAGTTCGACCCCGCGGCGCTGCGCTTGATCGCAAGCGGGTCGGCTTTCATCTTCACGAGGAACGCGAAGGGCGCCACAACCGTGAAGTAGCAAGCGACCATCACCCATCTGCCCAGGACACTCAGGCAGGCAGCAACGCGCGGCGCCAGCCAATGCCTCCACGGAAATAGCCCGGCCGCGAGCACCGCCATGGAGATTAAACGGACAACCCATCCCCCCGCAACCGCGTGGGCAAACCAACGCGCAAAGAGGAACAGAGCCGCGGCGTACACTCCAAAAGCGCCGGCAACCGCGTATCGCTTCAGGCGCATCCGGTCAGTCGGCCCATGCTTCGCTCATGGCCTTGAGCACGCGCGCATGCGCCTGTTCCGGATCAGCGCCGGCCTGCTTGACCAACTCAGGGCACACATACTGCATGAACGCTTCCACCGCTTGATGCACATTCATCCCCTGCCCGTTCAGCGTGCCGTGGCCGCTTAAGCGAGCTTGCCGCAGAAAAGTCGTCTCCGTGGGCGCATAGACGATGTCGTAGCAAAAAGCCGCGCGCGGAAGCTTTGCAATCGTGAGCATGGAAATATCGAAGTTGCGGCGGATGTCCGGAGCCGATTTTTTAAACCAGGCTTCAAGGAATGCGTCTTCATTCTTGGGATTGGGCGCGAGCTCGGCCGGGTTCGCGGGGCCGAGGCACGAATAAGGCTCAAGACATGTCCAGCGGCCGTCGGGAAGTTTGCGGATGCCTGCTTGGCCTTTCACCGTCGTATTCACAATAAGGTCGAATTCTTGGATCCGCTGCGGAATAGCATCCTCGCTGATCGCGGCGAGCTTTCCCTGGCGGATAGACGACAGGCGCTTGACCAAGTCCTTTGCCGCGGCGGGTGTACGGTTGCTGATCAGCAGCTGCCCCTTTTTCATCCGCTCCCAAAGAGTGACGGCCATGGCCTGCGCTGATCCGCCGGCTCCCAGCAAAAGCACGCTGGCTTCCGAGAGACGGGGAACCTCGGGCAATAATGCTTTCACTCCCCCGGGCCCATCGCTGTTGTATCCGGTGAGCTTGCCCTGAGCGCTCCGGGCAATGGTATTCACCGCTCCGACGCGCGCAGCCGAAGGGTCCAGCGCATCCAATAACGGGATCACGTCCCGCTTGTACGGTACGGTGACGTTCCCCCCCAGATACGCTTCGTTTTCCCGCAAGAAACGCACGACATCCGCAAGCTTTCCCTTGGGCACATCAAGCGGAATGTAGACCGCGTCCCATTCCAGCGCGCGGAACGCGGCGTTCCATAGCTTCGGGCTCTTAGCGTAGGTCGAAGGCGCATCCCCAAGAATCGCGCAAAAACGGCCGCCTCCAAGCGCGAGTCCGTCCAACCGATTGGTCACCAGAGCCTGTAAGGCATTCAGTGCGCCAGGCTGCATTCATTTCATCCGGGAACAGACACGCCCATCTGCTTGGCGAACCATTCAATCGTGGGCCGCAACCCTTCCGTAAGCTTGATCTTCGGTTCCCACTTCAGCTCGCGTTTGGCGACCGTGATATCCGGGCAGCGCTGCTTGGGATCGTCTTGCGGCAACGGGTGGAATTCGACGCGGCTCTTGCTCTTGGTGAACTCGATGATCTTCTCCGCGAGCTGAAGAATCGTGTATTCCTCCGGGTTCCCGATGTTGACCGGCTCATGGTACGAGGAGCGGCTGAGCCGCACGATGCCTTCAACCAAGTCATCGATATAACCGAAAGAGCGGGTCTGGGAGCCGTCTCCGAACGCGCTGATGGGTTCGTTCTTGAGCGCTTGGGTAATAAAAGCCGGAATCGCCCGGCCGTCTTGCATGCGCATGCGCGGTCCGTAGGTATTAAAAATCCGGATAATGCGGGTATCGACCCCATGCGTGCGGTGATACGCCATGACCAGGGCTTCCGCAAAGCGCTTGGCTTCGTCATACACGCCGCGCGGACCGACCGGGTTCACATGCCCCCAATAGCTTTCTTTTTGCGGGTGAACCTGCGGGTCGCCGTAGACTTCCGACGTAGAGGCCAGGAAGAACTTCGCCTTTTTCGCCTTGGCCATGCCAAGCGCGTTCAACGTGCCAAGCGATCCGACCTTGAGCGTCTGGATCGGGAGCTTGAGGTAATCAATGGGGCTGGCGGGCGAAGCAAAATGAAAAATGAAGTCAATCGCCCCGTTGATTTCAAGCGGTTTGCTGATGTCGTGATCCAGCAATTGGAAGCGGGCGTTGCTCTTTAAATGCTCGATATTGGCGTGCGCGCCGGTAATCATGTTATCCACGCAAACCACCGTGTGCCCATCGGCAAGGAATCGATCGCAAAGGTGGGATCCGATGAATCCCGCACCTCCGGTGATAATGACCTTCATTCGGCTACTCCTGCTACCTGCGGCAATCCCGCGGGTGTTTCTGGGTCAACGAGAGGGGGTGTTTGGACTTTTCGGAGCAGTCGGATGCCCCGGTGCTTATTCGGGACGCGTTTTAGGTAGCCTTTGCGCTCAAGGGCATTCAGGCGGTCGAGGGCGGATTTATACGAGGTGATACCACAGCCCGCTTGGACTTCGCGGATCAAGGGATAGCATCGGTGTTGACGAAAAAAAAGACCGATGAAATTCAGTGCAATTTGCTGTTTTCCGGTCAGAGTGTCTTTTTTCACAGTGGGTAATATTATTACAATAAATGACGTAAAGAACTTTCACCGATACTACCGTGTCTTGTGGGCTGCGTCAATGACTAGATGCCGTCTCCACAATCACCTGGGCCACGGCAAAAGCAGCCGTGGCTGCGGGCGAAGGCACGTTGCGGACATGAGCGGCCGCCTCGGCCTGCACAATGGAAAAATCATCCAGAAGCGCGCCATCCGCGCTGAGCGCTTGCGCCCGCACCCCCGCCGGAGCGCACAGCAAGTCTTCTGATCGGACGCCGGGAACCAGCCGCTGTAACGCGCGGACAAAAAGCGGCTTACACAGTGAGCGGCTCCACTCGGCCAAGCCTGTTTTCCAATGCCGGCCCGCCATCTTCCAAAAACCTTTAAAGCAAGCCAGCTCCGCAAGATCGCCCAGATCCATATCGCGCCGCCGGTACCCTTCCCTTCGCCCGGCAAGAACCGCGTTCGGTCCCGCGTGAACGCCGCCTTGGATATCCCGTGTAAAGTGCACGCCCAGAAAAGGCAGTCCAGGCTCCGGAACCGGATAAATCAGAGAACGCACCAGGCTTTGCCGGTCCTGCCGAAGCGCGTAATACTCGCCGCGGAACGGCGCGATGCGCACGTTGTCCGGCGCTCCCGCAGATCGCGCTACCCGGTCGGCATAAAGCCCGCCGCAGGTGATGAGTCGCCGGCTTGAGAACACCCCAAGAGTGGTTTCTACATGCCATTTCGCCGCTTCTCGTTTGAACCGCAGCGCTCGGCACCCGGTCCGGATCTCTCCTGCCGCGCTCCGGATATGCTCCGCAATCCGTGCCGCCACCAGCCCATAGTCCACGATTCCGGCTGAAGGAACCCAGATCGCGCGCAAGCCGGCCGCATGAGGTTCAAAGTCCTGGATTCTTTCGCGTTCAACGAGCTCAAGCCCTTGGATGCCGTTCGCGCAGCCGCGCTCATAGAGCTGCTGCAAGCGAGGGAGTTCGTCAAGCCGCGTGGCTACGATCAGCTTGCCGGGCATGGCATGGGGGATGGCATTTTCCCTGCAAAACGCGATCATCTGGCGGGCGCCGGCCACGCACAGTTTAGCCTTGAGCGAGCCGGGACGGTAATAAATGCCGGAGTGGATAACGCCGCTGTTGCGGGATGTCTGGTGGGCGCCGAGAACGGGTTCCTTTTCAAGAACCAGGACGCTTGATCCCGGAAAACGGTTTTGCCAGGCATGGGCGCTGGCAAGCCCCACGATGCCGCCGCCGATGACCGCGAGGTCCGCGATCATGCGCTGGCGAGCGTGTCCTCAAGGGCGTTTTGGATCGCGGCTACGACAAGATCAATGGCTTCGGCGGGTAACTCAGGGTAGAGAGGCAGCGATAGAACCTCTCGGCTGGCCAACTCCCCTTGCGGAAAGCTTTGAACGGCTGATTTCAGGTCTTTGAGCGCGGGTTGCGCGGGCATGGTCTTGGGGTACGCGACCTGGGTGCCGATGCCCTTTTCCGCCAGCAGCGCTTGGATGCGGTCGCGATCCCGCAAGCGCACGGTATAAAGATGATAGATTGCATGCGCCCCAGGCCTTTCAATCGGATGCTTGACCGTGTCAAGGCCGGATTTACTAAACGCGTCCCCGTAAGCCTTAGCCAGACGCCGGCGTGTTTCGTTCCAAACATCGATGTGCCGCAATTTCACGCGCAAGATCGCGGCTTGCAGCTCATCAAGCCGGCTGTTCGTTCCCAAAGCGTCATGGTGGTATTTGCGCCGGCTGCCGTGGGCGCGCAGGATGCGAACCGTTTCAGCGATTTCCGGATTGTCGGTAACGACCATACCGCCATCGCCATAGGCTCCCAGGTTTTTCGTCGGGAAAAAGCTGAACGCGGCCGCGTCGCCAAAGGCACCGCACCGTTTGCCGCCCTGCGCGGCGCCGATGGCCTGAGCGCAGTCTTCGATGACGCGCAGGCCATGGTGCTTGGCGATGGAAAGAATCGGGTCCATGGAGGCCGGGTGGCCGTAAAGATGGACGGGCAAGATGGCTTTTGTCTTTGGGGTGACGGCTTGCCCAACAAGGGCGGGGTCAAGATTGTACGTATCGAGCTCGATGTCGACGAAGACAGGGATCGCGCCCACGGCAAGGATGGCTTCGGCCGTGGCAAAGAAACTGAAGCACGTGGTGATGACCTCATCGCCCGGTCCGATGCCGCACGCGCGCAGCGACAGAATCAGCGCATCGGTTCCCGATGCCACGCCGACCGCGAAGCGCGCGCCGCAGTACGCGGCGATTTCTTTCTCAAGCGCTTGAACTTCGGGGCCGAGAATGAACTGCGCGTTATCGAGAACGCGCTGGATGGCGTCGTTGATCTCTTGGCGGATCGTGGCGTGCTGCGCCTTAAGATCGACGTGCGGAATGCGGCCTGGCGTCACCGGGGCCACCGATGCGGCCTTACTTCACCGGGTTCGCTTTGAACCACTCGACGGTGCGCTTGATGCCCTCGGCGAAGTTGACCGAGCCCTTCCACTTGAGCATCTTCATGGCTTTGCTCGGGTCGGCCAAGGTCCGGCGCACGTCGCCGGGCCGCGGGGGCACGAACTTCGGCTTGATGCTGGTGCCGAGGATCTTATTGATCGTGTCGAGCAGGTCGATGACCGTGTGCTCTTCGCCCAACGCGATGTTGAACACCTCGTGCTTGATGCCCGGCGCGGTCGAAGCGAGAATCGTGGCTTCCGCGACGTTGTCGATGTACGTGAAGTCGCGCGACTGCTTGCCGTCGCCGTACACCGGGGGCTGCTCGCCCTTCAAGCAGCACATGATGAACTTGGGAACAACCACCGCGTACTCGTTCTCGAGGCTCTGCCGGCCGCCGAAAACGTTGAAGTAGCGGACGCACGCGGTCTCGATGTTAAAGCTGCGGGAGAACATGCCGCACCAAATCTCATCCGCGAGCTTGGAAACGGCGTAAGGCGAAATCGGGGCGCACGGCATGTCTTCCTTGAGCGGCATCTTGTCCGTGTCACCGTAGACGGAGCTGGAGGATACGGCCACAAACCGCTTGGCCTTCTCCTTAGCCGCGGCCTCGAGCAAGTTGACCGTCCCGAGATCGTTCACTTCGCAGTAGCCGTATGGATCGGCCATGGATTTCGGCACGCTTCTCCAGGCCGCTGCGTGGATCACGAACTCAACGCCCTTCATGGCCTTGGCCACCAATGCGCGGTCGCGGATGTCGCCTTGGTGGAACTCGACCTTGGACTTCACCGCCGCCAGGTTCTCCAGCCGGCCGGACGACAGATCATCGATGACCTTTACCTGGTGTCCCTGCTTGAGAAGCGCTTCGGTGATGTGGGAAGCGATGAAACCAGCGCCTCCGGTAACGAGATAGCGTGCCATGTCCCTTCCTCCTTATAAGCCAACGATTTTCGACGACGTGATGCCGGCTGAGCCGTATTGGTTGCGAGTGTCCACGATCAATTTCGCTTGCTTCAAAACCAAATCGTAATCGACCTGGGTGTGATTCGTTAGAATCACGATCGCGTCCGCGGACCGGATGGTCGCAGCGGTGAGCTTCACGGAGTGCATCTTGCGACCGTTCAACTGCGTCGAAGCCACGCACGGATCATGATAAGAAATCTTGGCGCCTTTCTCTTCCAGCAGGCGCGCCACATCGAACGCCGGGGAGTCCCGCATATCGTCGATGTCTTTCTTGTACGCGAGCCCGATCAGCAGCGTCTTGGAGCCCTTAAGCGACTTCTTTCGATCGTTCAGCGAAGCGGCCACGCGCTCGACCACGTGCTCGGGCATGTGCCCGTTGATGTGCGTCGCCAGCTCGATGAACCGCGCCTCAAAGCCATGGACGCGCGTCTTCCAAGCCAGGTATACAGGATCTGACGGAATACAGTGCCCGCCGATTCCGGGTCCGGGATAGAACGCCATGAACCCGAACGGCTTGCTCTTTGCGGCGTCGATGACTTCCCAGACGTTGATGCCGAGCCGGTCGCAGATCAAAGCGATCTCGTTGACCAGGCCAATATTGACCGCGCGGAACGTGTTCTCGAGCAGCTTGGCCATTTCAGCCGCGCGGGTGGACGACACCGGCACGGTTTTGTGGATGATCGCGCCGTAGAGCGCGGTCGCCAGCCGGGTGCAGATCGGCGTGGTGCCGCCGACTACTTTGGGGATTGTCCGTGTCGTGTAGGTGGGATTGCCCGGATCAATGCGCTCAGGCGAAAACGCCAGGCAGAAATCGACTCCGACCTTGATCCCCTTTTCTTCCAGAGCGGGGCGGATGACTTCATCGGTCGTTCCGGGATACGTGGTGCTCTCCAGGACGATCAATTGTCCCTTTCTCACGTGCTTTGCCACCTCGCGCGTCGCGGAAACGATGTACGACATATCCGGCTCGCGGGTCTTGCGCAGCGGCGTGGGCACGCAAATGATGATCGCGTCTTGCTCGGTGAGCACGTCGAACTTGTCCGTCGCGGTGAGCTTCTTGGAAGCTTTCATGGAACGCAGATCTTCGCTGGAAACGTCGAGGATGTAGGATTTGCCCTCGCGCACGCCCGCGACGCGGCGCTTGTCCAAATCGATGCCGGTCACGGTAAA
>JAHFGY010000170.1 GCA_023247195.1 Candidatus Omnitrophota bacterium
GGCTCGAGTACAAGACCCAAGTATTTGTTAACCATGAGGGCGACTATTACCGCACGCGGCTCACGCACACGATCGAGGTGGCGCAGATCGCGGTGTCGCTTGCGCGCATCCTGCGGCTGAACGAGGATTTGGTCGAAGCCGTGGCGCTCGCGCACGACATCGGGCACCCGCCTTTCGGCCACGCGGGCGAAGACGCGCTGCGTGAGCTGATGCAAGACCACGGCGGATTCGAGCACAACATCCACGGCTTGCGGATCGTGGATCTGTTGGAGCACCGGTACCCGCAATTCGCGGGGCTGAACCTGACTTGGGAAGTGCGCGAAAGCATCAACAAACACCGCCAGCCTTACTCGCAGCCGGGCATGACCGTGGCGCTCGATCCGTCGGTTTCTCCGTTGCTCGAGTCGCAGTTGGACGACATCGCTGACGAGATCGCGTACGACAACCACGATTTGGATGACGGGCTCACCTCCGGGATCATCAGCGAGGAGCAGCTGGGAAGCACGGATCTCTGGCGGCTCGCCAGCGAGAAAGTCGAAGCGGCTTACCCCGGTATGGACCCGGAAATGCGCAAGTTCCAGATCATCCGCAGCCTGATCGATCACCAAGTGCGCGACCTTGCGCGCGGCACGTTCGAGCGCATGCAGAAAAATTCGATCCAAACGATCGAGGATGTGCGAGCCTGCCGCGTGCGGCTCGTGGGATTCAGCGAGGAAATGCAAGCGCTGCGCTCGCCGCTGAAGAATTTGCTGTGGCAGCAGTTCTATCACCACGAACGCGTGGTCCGCATGGCGCAAAGAGCCAAGCGCGTGCTTGTGGATCTCTTCCGCTTGTATGTCGACCAGCCGGCTCAGCTGCCCAAGAATACGCGCGGACGGATCGAGCGCGGGGAAGACCTGCGCCGCGTGGTGTGCGACTACCTGGCGGGAATGACGGACCGGTATTGTTTGGACGAGCACAAGAAACACTTCGAGCCATTCGATCCCATCTGAAAGTAAGGTAAAGTTGTAATGGGCCTTATTCGCTATTCATTCAGGTAACAGGAGGCACGGCATGCGCGGCATAGTATGGGCAGTAGTAGGGCTCCTTTTGATCGGCTCTATGAGCGGATGTTCATCCAAGAAGAGTTCCTTGTTGTTGGAGCGACCGGCGCGCGGACAGGTTGTTGAAATGCCTCCACTTGCGCATGCGATGAAATCGGTTCTCGTGCCCGCCACCCAGACCAAGACCGAAAAAGACGTCGAAGTCACGGTCACCTACGCCTCGCATCAATACCTCGAGAACTTCTTTGCGGACAAAGCGATTTTCGGTCCATACGCCGGGAAAAATCCTTTTTATCCCGAGCACTTGGTGCTTTACGTTAAAATAGCCAATAAACGCAAGAGCAAGATCCTGATCCGGCCGGAAGAATTCGTCATGGTGGACGACTTCGGCAATCAGTTCAGCCCGATCGGCATGGATTACGTAACGGCGCTGGGCGAATCCAAGGCGCCGATGACGACGGCAACGCGCGGCGTCATTCAGGACGCGCGGCCCGGCTATTTTGGATTTAGCTTCCCGGTTGGCCGCATGGTAGCCTCTGTGCCGCAGGGCCCCTTTGCGTTGATGAAACAATCGGCTCTCCAACCGGGCTTTTTATATCCCGGCGTCGTATATGACGGCCTGCTCGTTTTTTGGGCGCCGGCTGAAAAGGCTAAAAAACTGAACCTCTACTTATCGAGCATCAAGGGAGACTTCGACGCGAAGGAAGAACCATCCGCCGCCATCGATTTCGTTTTTGACTTTGCGCTCGAGCCATCGGCCCGTGAGTGAGCTCTTCTTCTGAGACAACGCTTCAACGCTCCTCATCCGAGGGGCTGCTTGACGCGCTCACCGAGCGCCAGCGCCAAGCCGTAACCCACTCCGACGGCCCGCTCTTGATTGTGGCCGGCGCCGGAACGGGCAAGACAACGGTGATCACGCGCCGCATCGCCTGGTTGCTTGCCGAGGCGGACGCGCGGCCTGAACAAATCCTGGCGCTGACGTTTTCCGAAAAAGCCGCCCGCGAAATGCAGGACCGGCTGGACCTTATCCTTCCGTACGGCATCGTGGACGTCACCATAAGGACGTTCCATGCCTTTGGCGACCAATTGATCCGCGAACACTCCTCCAGCCTCGGCGTGAGCGCGCAAGCGCGGCTGCTGTCTCAGGCGGAGCAGCAGGTCTTTTTGCGCAACCACGTGTTCGATTTGCCGCTGGCCCATTACCGCCCGCCGACCGACCCCACGCGGTTCCTGGACGCGCTGGCCACGCTGATCGCGCGGGCAAAGGATGAGTTGGTCACGCCTGAGGCCATGCTGGCTTGGGCCGACGCGGCGACGCAGACAACGCAGGATGAAGAGGCGCCGTCGCGAGAGCGCATGCGCGAGGCCGCGCTTGCTTACGGCGCCTATGAGCAGCTTATGCGCCGCGCGGACGCGCTGGATTTCGGCGACCAAGTGGCGCTCGCGGTCCGCCTTTTGGAATCCAATGCCGAGATTCGCGCCGCCATTCGCAAGCGCTACCCCTATGTTCTCATCGACGAGTTCCAAGACACCAACTACGCCCAGTTCCGGCTGCTGCAATTGTTGGCCGAGCCGGGCGCGCATGTCACGGTTGTAGCCGACGATGACCAGAGCATTTACAAGTGGCGCGGCGCGGCTATCAGCAACGTGGTCAAGTTCCTCGAATACTACAACTCCGCGCGCACCGTGGTGCTGACCGAAAATTTTCGGTCCACCCAAGAGATCCTGGACCGCTCCTACCGGCTGATTCGCTTCAACGATCCCGACCGCTTGGAGGTGAAGCAGGGAATCGACAAGCGGCTCACGTCCACGCGGCCGCCCTTGCCGGACAAGGAAGAGTCGGTCGCTTTTCATCTCTTTGACACCGCGTCTTCGGAGGCTGACTGGGTCGCGCGGGCGATCCGGGAAGCGATCGCCAAAGAGCAGTGCCGGGCGCGCGACATCGCGATTCTGGTCCGGTCCAACCGCGAGGCCGACCTTTTCTTGCGCGCCATGAACGTACAGGGTGTTCCCTGGAAGTTCAGCGGCACGAGCGGGCTGTTTTCGCGGCCGGAGTGCAAGATGCTGGTCTCTTGCCTGCGCATGCTCGCGGACCCGGACGACAGCATGAGCTGGTTCCATGTGGCGTCGTCGCGGCTCTACGGCGTGCCCATGGCTGACCTCATGGCGGTTACCTCCCAGGCGCGGCAGTTGCACCGAAGCTTCCGCGCGGTTCTTGAGATGCCCTTGCCCGCGTCCGTCGCAGACGAACCGATACCTGAGGCCTTACAGCTTTCTGAAAAAGGGCGCTCCTTGCTGGAAGCCCTGCGGCTGGACCGCCTACGCTTGCTCGAAAGCTCGCGCCAGCGGTCGGCCGGCCAAGTGCTGTACCAATGGCTGCAGGAGCGCGGGCTGCTCACGGAGCTCGCGCATGCGGAAACCACGGATGACGCCGCGTGGCTAGAATCCCTGGGCCAGTTTTTCGACCAGCTGCGCAAGGTGGAAGACCTGGTCGGCGGTTCGTTGCCGGAAATCGTTCAGCACCTGAAACTCTTTGAGGCCATGGGCAACGAACCCGTGGAAGTGGACGACATTTGGGCCGATCGGGTGAATGTCTTGACCATTCACAAGGCCAAAGGCTTGGAGTTCGGCATGGTCTTTATGGTGGGCTTGATCCAGGGGCGGTTTCCCAGCAACCGGCGGAGCGATCCGATTGAGCTGCCGGAAGCTTTAATCAGCGATATTTTGCCAAGCGGCGACTACCACTTGCAGGAAGAGCGGCGCCTCTTTTATGTGGGCATGACCCGCGCCAAAGAGCGCCTGCACCTCACCGCCGCGCTCCATTACGGAGGCAAGAGCATCCGCAAACCGAGCCGGTTTGTCCTGGAAGCCCTGGATTTGCCGGCCGCCAACCTAAAGCCGCGCCAGCCCTCGGCTGTGGAGAAAATCGAGCGGTCGGCTCTGCAGCGGCCGCTGCCCGCCACAAGCCCAAAGCCGACCTCCAGCGCCGCG
>JAHFGY010000171.1 GCA_023247195.1 Candidatus Omnitrophota bacterium
ACTGCCGCGCCACGCGCTCGACCAGCTGCTGCACGATCAAAGCCAGCGCCGGTCCGGACGCAAGCCCCGGACGCGCGAGCTCAGCACCGAGCTTCAACGCCGGCGGGAGCTTGAGCCGGCTGTCTTGGAAGTATTCGAGCACGTGCTGGGCGACCGAGCGGGGCGTGCGCAGGCTGGGCAGAACGTCGATGAGGCGCAGCACGCGGCTTTTGACCGATGCGTCGGACAAGCACCACGCCATGACCTGCTCGGTCCAGCGGTTCACGCTGGAGAGCTTGGCGTGCTCGGCCTTGGCCAAGCTAAAGAGCTCGGCGCCGATCGCCTGCGTGCGGGCTTCTACCCGCTCGGGGTCCATGGGTTGAGAACCAAAACGCGTTTCAGCCATGGCTAGCTCGTGCGCTGATGGACCAAAAAGTTGCCGCCGTGCTTGAGCTTGGGAACGATGCGCGCGCCCACGACCGCGTTCTTCACGCCGCACTTGCGCAGCAAGCGCGACAACCCGCTGGGCTTAAGCTGGCCTACGAACCGGAATCCGCGCTCGCAAATCATGGCGTTGAAGCGCTTGATGTCGTGATAGCACGCGTGCTTGGCCAAGTGGATGTGCTCATGGCCTTCGCAGGTGTTGGCGAACGTCGAAAGGTTGAGAAAGTAGCCGCCCGGCCGCAGCAGGCCGGCGATATTCGCCACGGCTCCCTCCAGGTCAAAGAGGTGCTCAAGCACATCGTACGCGACCAGCGCGTCCTGCTGAGCCTTGGGCCAAGCTTCGGGGTGCGTGGCGTCCAGCACGTTAACCTTGAGGTTTCGCCGCGCAAAACGCCAAGCCGCATAGTCGCGCGTCTTGCCCGGCACGTCCACGTGCGTGCATTCGAGGCCGCGCGAAGCCATGTATACGCTCAGGCCGCCCACGCCGCCGCCGAAGTCCACGATCCGCTTCAGGCCAAGGCGCTGGAACGCGCGGTAAAGCACCGAAAACCATGCCTGCTTCTCCGGCGAGGCTTCCCAATAGCTCAATTCGTAGAGATAGTGGGGGGTTTGCGCGTAGTAAGCATGGATCGGATCCTCGGTGGTGGCGGTCGCGACTTTTTGCTGGGCCTGCACGTCCTCGTTGCGACGGTAGCGCCAGTATTCGGCCGCGACGGAATCAATCGGCTGCTTGAAATACGCGGTAAGGTCGTCAAAAACAGAGGGAGCGGTCTTGGGATGCAAGCGGGAGAGCTGAAGCTCTTTCTCAAGCGCTTCGTCGCGGAACACAGCCGTCGGTATCATCGGCCCTCACTTTAGAGGACGCGGCGTCTACCGTCAACTTGCTCGGCAGTTTACTCCGTGATCGGGTGGTTCGCGGGAACTTCCAGGCCGAACGCGGTCAGCTCTTCTTCGAGGGGCGACTGGTCCGCCTCCGCGGTGTAGAACCGGATCTCGCCGATGCGGGTTCCGCCGCCGGGTGACGATTCAAAGACAAGGTGGCCGGCCGAGCGCTGGAAGATCAGGTCGTACCGGTCGATGACGCGACGGTTTCGATGGATAGGGTGGTACTCGTAGTGTCGCAGCGGGCCGAGCGTGGAGTGGATGAGCGTGAACGCCGAATGGAAATCGCTGAACGGAACTTCCCGCTGGTAGGATTCGCCCAGCGACGCGTACATCTGGTCGTAGCGCTTCTCTTCCCAGGCTTGGAGGAACTGCTTGCTCGCCTGCTCCGCGCTCGCGCCCTTGCCCAGCGACGCGCAGCCCATTGAAGAGCCGAGAAGCATACAAGCGAGAAGTAAGCTCTTCATTTGTTGTCCCTACCCTGCAGCTTGCTCTATGCAGGGCTAATCCGTCAAGAAGAGCGTCTCTTGATTCCAGCCAGGCTCAAGAGGCCTGAGCCGAGCAGGATGAGCGATGACGGCTCCGGAACGACCGGCCCGCCCGAGCCAGGCTCGCCAGGATTTTCCGTCGGGGGTTCTGGAGAGTCCGAGATTGGCATCAAAAGCCAATAACGCGTACTACTGGTGGAATTTCCATACTGACCGAAACCAATGATGGCGCCAAAATCATTTATGCCTGAAGCAACATTTAGCTGCAAAGGTGAATCCTCAGAGATAAATTGATTTAGGTCGAACAATTCGCCATTCTCCCAGAGAAAGGCTCCAGATGTTCCTTCAGGAGTAGAATATCCTCCTACGACCTGCCCAACGTTATTGATATCGAATACGTTTGTACGCACGACCAACGGATCTCCGATAGGTATTGCTGTCCCAGCCTGCCATAGAAAAGAGTGCCTCGAGCTATCTGTTGAGGATACTCCTCGCCCGATAACATCTCCAGAGTTGTTGATGCCCTCGGCAAAGCTTTCGAATACTCCTTCAGGATTTTCGAGTTCTATCATACCCCCATCGCTATAGACAAATATTTTGCTATGCCCTCCTTTGTCCTGCGAGGTACCTACAATTTGGCCTAGGTCATTGATATCAATGGCATCACTGTATGGAGGATCACTAGGACCGAGCGTGCCAAGCGATTCAGGCTCCGTACCGTTCCAACGAACTGCCAACATGTCGGGTAAGTCTCGGCCTGGAAAGAAGTCAGACCCTCCGACAGCAACCCCAGCATTATTCAGGGCGCCGGGCACAGTCCCAGTTGAAAGCGGCAACGGATTAAGGACTTTCCGAGTAGTGGCATCCCAAAGAATCGTTTGGTTTTCTGATACTCCAAGTACTTGGCTCAAATCATTGATGCTAACCGCCTGGCCACCAAATGTCAGCGGATCCAAGAAAGTGACACTACCTTCCTTCCAGACTGCGGCTCCAACTGTGTGTAAATCAATGGGGGCAGAACCGGCAATTTGAAAAATATTATTGATGGCACTAGGTTCAAAATTACCCAGATCGATTAGTTCATAATCAGCGGAAGCAGCTTCGGCAAAGGTTACCGAAATTAGTCCCAGTAGCAACCCAGTAATTATGGGGTGAATGCAACTACTTTGCCGATTTGACTTCATGTTGCCCTCTCGCGTTAATTTCGACTTAAAAATCTGACTTTCTCAAGTCACGGTTTTAATGCAGTCGTGTCTCTTGCCAACTGACCAATCTTCTCCCAAGCTGGTTTAGGTGTCAGAACTATGCTTACGTAAACCGCGTTAGGATCCGACAGGTTGGCTTGTTGCTGCTCCGCGGATTCAGTCTTGAGCTCAGCCATGACTTGTTCGGGGGTCAATTTGTACATGTTTCCGGTTGCCACGTCGATCACGACTCCAATTACTCCACCGATTATCGCGTTGCCCCAAACCCATCCACTGACCTTGCGGGTAAGCGCCAAGTTATAAGTCTTGTATCCCGGCAGCTCAATTACCACTTGGTGATGCTCTCCGCGCGCTAATTTTGCGACAACAGGAGTCTTTCCGTACGGCTTACTGTCGATCGTGACACCGGCGCCGATCGGGAGGCTGGAAATATTCACCTTCTGGGAGCCATGGTTCATCACCGTAGCGCAACCGGTAAGCATGATTGCAGTAAAAACTACGGTCAGTCGACGCATCCAATGAACAAGCATTGCTTCCCCCTACTGTTACCGACTATTTCAACTTGCCTTCGAGATTCCAGAAAAAGGGCTGAGAGAAATCCCCCTCAGCAAAAACATTGGTGGCGAGCCTTCTCTTGGTCAGGAATCTCACAGATGTTTCGTTTTCGCTGATCTTCTGCGTGACTACTCTTACGAGAACTCCATAACTCACCGCATTCATTCCTTCTTTCGCGATTATGGCCGAACTCGAATCATCGATCTTGTATGTCTCAACCACCTTTAAGCCCATCTCAGCCAGAGCCTCTTGCGAGGCGCTCAGAACAGCTTCTTGATTCGCTGTAAAGCGCCGTTCAGTTCCTGCTTCGGCCGAGTTTGAACGCATCGTTCCAACAGTGGCACACCCACAAGCAGCCAAAAGGGTCATACCAAGCCAAAGTCGCTTCTTCATGGACATCTCATGACCTCGATGGTGAGAGAAATCAACTCAGATTTGATTTGAGCAGATTTCATG
>JAHFGY010000172.1 GCA_023247195.1 Candidatus Omnitrophota bacterium
CGATTCGGTCTCTTTACGAGTCAATTTAAGGAGCGCGAGCGGCTCCGCGATCGAACGGCCCACGGGCCAGCGCGGATCGAGCGACTCAAGCGGGTCCTGAAATACGGTTTGGATCTTGCGCCGCAAGTCGCTCGCGTTTTGCTTGAGCGACTTCGCGAGGTCGCAGCCTTCAAACACCACTTGGCCGCTGTCCGGCTTCAAAAGCCCGAGCACGATCCGCCCCAGGGTAGATTTTCCGCAGCCGGACTCGCCCACGATGCCCAACGTCCGCCCCGGCTCAGCGGTCAAGCTCACGCCATCGACCGCGGTGACCCATTCCTGCGGCCGCTGCAGCACGCCGCGCCGCACCGGGAAACGTTTGACCAATCCTTTTGCTTCGAGCAATGGCTTTGCGCTCAGAGTGGATGCGCTCATAGCACCGCCGCGGCAAGCAATGCTTGCGAGTACGCGTGCTGCGGCCGCTCCAGCACGCTTTGGACCGCGCCGCTCTCCACAATGCGACCGGCTTGCATGACCGCGACGCGCTGCGTGAGATGCGCGACAACGGCCAAGTCATGCGTGATCAGGAGCAGCGACAACCCGTGGCGTTTGATCACGTCGCGAAGCAATTCCATGATCTGCGCCTGCACCGTCACATCCAGCGCCGTGGTGGGCTCGTCCGCGATCAGCAATTTCGGTTTGAGCAGCAATGCCATGGCGATCAACACCCGTTGGCGCATGCCGCCTGAGAGCTCATGCGGATAAGCGCGCATCAAGGCCGCGGGATCCGGCAAACCGACGTCCGCCAACGCTTCGATCGAGCGCTTCTTGGCTTCATCGTGCCCCACGCGCTTATGCGCCAAAAGCGCCTCAGTCATGTGGCTTGCAACGGTGCGCAGCGGATTCAAGGCCGCGGTCGGGTCTTGCAAGATCATGCCCACGCCGTCGCCGCGGACGCGGCGCAGATGCGCCTGGTCCAGGCCGGCCACGTCTACGCCTTCCACTTCAATGCGGCCGCTGACCGCGGTGTCCGGCGGCAAGAGCCGCAGGATCGCCAGGCCGATCGTGCTCTTGCCCGACCCGGATTCGCCCACGAGCCCGAGGCTCTCGCCCGTGGATAAATCAAACGAAACGCCCTGCACCGCTTGCACGCTTCCCCGCTCTCCGTGAAACGTCACGCGCAAATCGGTGATTTGCAGCAGCGGAGCCGAAGTCGTGGCGTTCATTTGCCCGCTCCCTGGGCGCGCGGGTCAAACGCGTCGCGAAGCCCATCGCCCAGCACGTTGTAGGCCATGACGGTGAGCGAAATGAAAACGCCGGGCCACAGCACCCATGGCCGGAACGGCAATTGCCCGATCTGCATCGCCTCGGAAAGCAGGTTGCCCCAGCTCGCGTACGGGTCTTGAATGCCCAGACCGAGCAGGCTCAGCGCGGTCTCGCCCAGCATATAGCCCGGAACAGACAGCGTGGCCGCGATGATCGCGTACGAGGTCATGTTCGGGATCAAGTGCGCCCACACGATCCCGATCGGCGTGCGGCCCGCAACGCGCGCCGCCTGGATGAACGGCCGGTCGCGAAGCGCGATGGCCATACCGCGCACGACGCGCGCCAGCCCGGCCCAGCCGATAAAAGAAAGAATAACCACGATCAGGATGTACACCGTGACCGACGGCAGCTGCGGCGGGAACGCCGCGCGAAGCGCCAGCAGCAGGTAGAAACCCGGCGCCATCATCAGCATTTCGCAAACGCGCATCACGAGCTCGTCGAACCACCCGCCGCTGTAGCCCGCTAATCCGCCGATCAAAAGTCCAAGCGTGAAGCTGATCGCGACGCCCAGGAGGCCGATCGAAAGCGAAATTTGCCCGCCGTGGAGCACGCGGGTGAAAAGATCGCGGCCGCGCGAGTCGGCGCCGAGCAAGTAGACGCGGGCCGG
The DNA here is from genome assembly GCA_023247195.1 of Candidatus Omnitrophota bacterium. GTDB lineage: Bacteria > Omnitrophota > Gorgyraeia > Aquiviventales > Aquiviventaceae > JAHFGY01. The sequence continues at coordinate 1,913 of JAHFGY010000172.1, forward strand.
CGCGTCCACGCTGAAAAGGTGCACGTTGCACGGCAACAAGCCGAACAGCCGGTAGCGGCTTCCCTGAACAAGCCAGCGCAGCGGGTAGCGCTGCGTGGTGTCCGGGGAAAAGTGGCGGCGGTGAAACACGTCAAAACTCGGCACGGTGGCATAAACGAACGGCGCGCAGAAGCGCCCATCCGTATCTTTCACGCCGATGGCCGTGGGCGGATGGTAGGACAAATCGCGCCGCTCGTCGTCAAAGTGGTACGGCGAAAGAAAGCCGGCAAAGAGAGCGCTGAGGTAGAGCGCCGCCAGCAGCGCAGCCGCGAGCATGGCAACGCGGTTCCGGCTCAGCCGCGCCAGGCCCAGCTCGAGCGGGCTGCGGCCGAACGAGCGGCTCGGCTCGGGCCGCGTCAAAAGCGGATCCGCGGGTCCAGCCATGCGAGTCCGATGTCCGCGAGGAGGTTCCCCAAAAGAAGCAGCACCCCGCCGATGAGCATGTCGCCCATGACCAGGAACAAGTCTTGCTGCCGCACCGCGGTGAGCATGAGCGATCCGAGCCCGGGCCAGTTGCAGATGATCTCGGTCAGCGCCGCTCCGCTGAGCAACCCGGACAGCTCGTAGCCGAAGATCGTGATCATGGGGTTCAGCGCGTTCGGCAGCGCATGGCTCCACAGCACGCGCTGCTCGGAAACGCCGCGGCCGCGCGCGGCCAAAATGAACGGCGAGGCGAGCGCCTCAAGCATGTTGCCGCGCAGCACGCGGATCAAGCCCGCCATGGAGGAAAGCCCGAGCACCGTAGACGGGATGACTAAATGCTGCGCAACGTCCCACCATTGTGCCATCGGGGAGAGAGAGGCGAAATTTGACGACCGCACCCCGCCGATGGGCAGCCAGCCGGTCTGCGACGCGAGATAAAGCAGAAGCATGGCGGAGAAAAACGTCGGGACCGACATGGCCAGCACCGCGAAGAACCCGAACGTGCGGTCGGGCCAGCGGCCGCGCCGCGTCGCGCACAAGATGCCCAGCGGAACAGCGCCGATCCACGCGATGACCATCGCGGTCAGCGCAAGCACCAGCGTATTGCCCACGCGCGTGCCGATCACGCGCGCGACCGGAGCGCGGAACGCGAACGAGTAGCCCAGGTCCCCGCGCGCCAGCCGGCCGAGCCATGCGCCGTATTGAATGAGAACCGGCTGGTCGAGCATGAATTGCTTCTCGTATTGCGCGAGCGTTGACTGGGAAATTTCAGGGTTCAACCGGAGCGTGTCGAAATAATCGCCGGGCGCGAGGTCAATAAAGAGGAAGGTGACAAAAGACATTCCCAGAAGAAGCGGAACGGCGATCATCACCCGTCGCACAATGGTCGCGAACATGTCTCAACCGGAAGAAAGACCGCTTATTGGGGGAGAACGTACAGCTCTTCGATGTTATGCAGCACGCCGCCGTACGGCGTGGGCCGAAGGTTCCCGAACTTGTTCCGCATCGCGGTGAGCTGCGGCGCGAGCACGGTGTAAATCAGCGGGAGCTCCTCGGCCACGATCACCTGCCAGCGGTCGTATAAAATCTTGCGGCGCCCGGGGTCGAGCTCTTGCACGCCCTGCTCGAACAGCCGGTCGATCTCTTCTTCCCACGGCGTTTCCGGCGACGGCTGGCTCGGCGACCACATATGCAGCCCGCCGCTTGAATGCCACACGTTCCGGCCGAAATGCGGCTCAATGCCCCCGGTAAACCCAAGCAGCACCGCTTCCCAGTCAAACGAGGCGTTGAGCTTGCTCACGAGCGTGTTGAATTCCAATTGATTGAAGCTTACTTTCATGCCGATCTGCTCCAGGTCCTTGCGGATCAGATTCGCGATCTGCACCCGCTCCGTGTTTTGCGCGTTGGTCACGAGGCTGAACGCAACGGGAATGCCCTTCGCGTCTTCAATGACGCCGTCGCCGTCCCGGTCGATGTAGCCCGCGGCTTCCAAGATCGCCTTAGCTTTTTTCGGGTCGTAGTCGTACGTCGGCACGTCGGCATTGTAAAAAAAACCGGCGGAAGGGCTCATGGCCGCATTCTGCGGAAAGCCCAACCCGTCCATCACGATATCGATGATGCCCATGCGGTC
>JAHFGY010000173.1 GCA_023247195.1 Candidatus Omnitrophota bacterium
GAAAATCACGGTCGATGTTAAAGGTGAAATTCTCGAACTCAAAAATACAATTAACACCATGGTCGATCAGCTGTCGTCCTTCGCCGCTGAGGTTACCCGCGTGGCCAAGGAAGTCGGTACCGAAGGAAAGCTGGGCGGCCAGGCGGATGTGAAGGGCGTGTCGGGCGTGTGGAAGGACCTGACCGACAACGTGAACCAGCTGGCCGGTAACTTGACCACGCAGGTGCGCGCCATCGCCGAGGTGTCCACCGCCGTCACCAAAGGTGACTTGACCCGGCATATCACGGTCCAAGCGCAAGGCGAGGTGGCCGCGCTGAAGGACAACATCAACCAGATGATCGGAAACCTCAAAGACACCACCCAAAAGAACAAGGAACAGGACTGGCTCAAGACCCACTTGGCCAAGTTCACGGAAATGATGCAGGGCCAGCGCAGCATGGTGGCCGTTGCGCAGCTCATCATGTCCGAACTGACTCCGCTGGTGGGCGCGTTCCAGGGTACGTTCTTCCTGATGGAAGGAGATGCCAACAACTTGCCGATTCTGAAGCTGATCGCGAGCTATGCCTACCAAGACAAAGGCGGCGGCCCGCCGTCGTATCGGCTGAAACAGGGGTTGGTCGGGCAGTGCGCGTTTGAAAAGAAGCGGATCCTTCTCACCGCTGTTCCGGAAAACAGCGCGCCGATCAGCTCGAGCTTGGTCACAGCCAAACCCAAGAACGTGATTGTGCTGCCGGTATTGTTCGAAGGCGACTTAAAGGCCGTGATCGAGCTCGCTTCCTTTGAGCCGTTCAATCAGAACATCTCGAACTTCTTGAACCAGCTGATGGATAACATCGGCGTTATCTTGAATATGATTTCGTCCATTGTGCGCACGGAAGAGCTGCTGCAACAGCTCAAGAAGTCCAACGCCGAGCTGGAAGAGCAGGCCAAGGAATTGAACGACAAGGCCAAGCTGCTCGAGTTGAAGAACAGCGAGGTTGAGCTTGCCAGCCGTTCGCTTGAAGAAAAGGCCGAGCAGCTCTCGCTCATCTCCAAGTACAAATCCGAATTCCTGGCAAACATGTCGCACGAGCTCCGCACGCCGCTGAACAGCTTGCTGCTCCTTTCCAAGACGCTGGCCGGAAACAAGGACGGCAACTTGTCGCCGGAGCAGGTGCAGTTCGTGAAGACGATCTATAGCTCGGGCTGCGATTTGCTCTCGCTCATCAACGAGATCTTGGACCTGTCCAAGGTTGAAGCGGGCAAGATGCGGATCGAGCCCACGGAAATCCGCGTCACTGAGCTGCAGGAGCACTTGATGCAGATCTTCCGTCCTGTAGCTGAGACGCGGTCCCTGGAATTCAGCGTCGATGTCGCGGACGGAACTCCGGAGTTCATGTTCGCCGACATGAGCCGGCTGCAGCAGATCCTCAAGAACCTTCTCTCCAATGCTTTTAAGTTCACGGAGAAGGGTGCAGTTTCGATGAAGATGTTCGGCGTGAGTGGCCGCAAGTTCGGCATCGACACGCTTAATGACGGCAAACCCGTGCTGGCTTTTTCGGTGACAGATACCGGCATCGGCATCGCGCATGAAAAGCAGCAGCTCATCTTTGAAGCGTTCCAGCAGGCGGATGGCACGACGAGCCGGCGCTACGGCGGAACCGGCCTTGGCCTCACCATCAGCCGCGAAATCGCGCGACTCTTGGGCGGCGTGATCGAAGTCGAAAGCGAGCCTGGCGTGGGCAGCACGTTTACCTTGTATCTGCCCCAGCGCTACTCGAATATCGAGCCGCAGATGACGCACGATATCGCGATTGAGCACATCCCTATCCCGCAGCTTCCCGCGGATGCGAATTTCGAGGGAAGCCGGGTCTTGGTTATCGACGATGACAAGCGCAACATCTTTGCCGTCGCAGCGGTGCTGGAAGCGCGCGGCGTCGAAGTCCTGCATGCGGACAATGGGCGCGACGGCGTGCGGATTCTGCGGGAAACACCGGACATCAACCTAGCGCTCATGGACATCATGATGCCGGAAATGGACGGCATCCAAGCGATCCAGGAGATCCGGCAGATTCCGAGCCTGAATCAGCTGCCGATTATCGCGCTGACGGCAAAAGCCATGAAAGGCGACCGAGAGAAATGTTTCCAGGCGGGCGCGTCCGATTACGTGACCAAACCCGTGGATCCGGATTATTTGCTCGCGTTGATCTATGACTGGATGAAACGCCAGGAGATCTCAAAGCAGGCATCGGCATGAACCAGCCCATTCACGTCTTGCTGGTCGACGATCGGGAGAGCAACCTCCTCACTTTGCAGGCGGTTCTCGGCAGCCCGCGCTATACCTTCGTCAAGGCCAAGTCAGGAGCGGAAGCGCTTCAGCAGCTTCAAACCGCGGACTTCGCTCTTATCCTGATGGACGTCCAGATGCCGGAGATGGATGGCTACGAAACCGCTCGGAGGATCAAGCAGAACCCGCGCTGGCAGCATGTGCCGATCATCTTTATAACGGCCATGAATAAGGACCCGGTGCATGTGTTCCGGGGATACGATTCAGGCGCGATCGACTACTTGATGAAACCTTTCGACGACTATGTATTGCGCTCCAAGGTGGCGGTTATCGCCGACTTGTACGAAAGAAACTTGAAGATCCAGGAGCAGCAACGGGCCTTGGAATTGCTGAACTTAGACCTTCAGCGTGAGATCCGCGAGCGCCAGTACGCGGAAGCGGCGCTGCGCGTCGCGCATCGCGAGCTGGAACAGCGCGTACGCGAGCGCACGGCCGCTTTGGCCGCGTCCAACGACGCGCTGCACATGGAGGTGATCGAGCGCAAGCGGGCTGAGGAGCGACTGCAGGGCTCGCTCAAGGAAAAGGAAGTTCTGCTCAAGGAAATCCACCACCGCGTGAAGAACAATCTGCAAATTATCCTGAGCTTGCTGAATCTGCAGGCTGACGAGATCCATGATCCGCTGGCGCTGGAGAAGTTCAAAGACAGCCAGGCCAGGGTCCGGTCCATGGCGCTCGTGCATGAAAAGCTTTATCAGTCCCAGGACCTGGGCCGGGTGGATTTGCGGGGGTATATTGAAGGGCTCGCCAGCACGCTTATAGAAAGCTACGACCTTCATAATTCGGTTTGTTTCTCGTTGAGCGTTGAGGAAGGCATTGTCGGCATCGACATCGCTATTCCCTGCGGGCTCATCTTGAATGAACTGGTGTCCAATGCGCTCAAGCACGCCTTTCCGGGAAATCGCCAGGGCGAGATCATCGTGACCATGTCGGCTGAGCCCGGGGAAGCCGGCAGGCGCTTCTACACACTGGTTGTTAAAGACAACGGGGTAGGCCTGCCGAAAGGTTTTGATATCCGCCGGTCGGAGTCGCTGGGGCTTTGCGTGGTCAACGCGCTCACCGAGCAGTTGGGCGGCCGCATGGAAGTTGGCCGGGAAGGCGGGACGTGCTTTACGCTGACTTTCCGTGATCTTGTGCCAGCCGCGCGGAGCGTCAAGATCGACTTGTATGAGCCGGCAAGCACAGACTAAAGACAGTCCCTTCTGTTTCGCTGCTTGAGACGTCGAGGCTGCCGTGATGGGCCTCGGCAATCCACCGGCAAACTCCCAGGCCCATTCCTGAGTAAACATCGAGCGCGCCCGCGTTCGCTGAGCGGAAATACCTATCAAAAATGCGCTGGTGCGCTTCAGCGGGAATAACCTCTCCGGAATCCTGCACGAGAAAGCAGATCTTCTCACCTTTGCTCACCAAGCTCATTTGAACGCGCCCGCCTTCGGGCGAACGCCGGATCGCATTCTCGACCAAGTTTGCGACAATGCGGCTCAATAGGCGCTCTTCTCCGTGCACCTTCAGCGATTCCCAAGGATGGCGGGAGAACGTTATTTTTTTGACCGCGGCCTGGGTCTGCCATTTGGCGATCGCGTTGTCCGCGATGCGGCCGAAGTCTTGCAGT
>JAHFGY010000174.1 GCA_023247195.1 Candidatus Omnitrophota bacterium
CGCGGCCCGCATCGGCCTGGACATGGCCAAGTTTCAGAGCTGCATGAGCTCGGGCGAGGGCATGGAGGCGGTTAAAGCGGACGTGGCGGAGGCGATCAAGGCGCAGGTGAACAGCACGCCTACGTTTGTTTTGAACGACGTGGTGCTGCGCGGCGCGCTTACGCCCGCTGCTTTCGACGATTTCGCCGAGGAGCTTGTCCGGAGGCGTTGACGCTGGCGCGCTCGTCCCGATAAGACGGGCACAGCGCCTGGCCGATCGGGCATTGGCTGCAAAGCGGCCGGATCGCTTTGCAGATCGCGCGGCCGTGAAGGATAATCTGGTGGCTGAAGCCCGCCCACCGCTCCGGCGGCAGCAGCTTCATCAATTTTTGTTCGATCGCGTTCCGATTTTCCCCTGAAGTCATTCCTAGCCGCCGCGTTATCCGCAGCACGTGCGTATCCACCACCACGCCTTCGCTCACGCCGAACGCATCCCCGAGCACAACGTTCGCGGTCTTGCGCGCCACGCCCGGCAATTCCAACAGCGCCGGCATGGTGGACGGCACGTTCCCGCCGTGGCGCTCGAGCAGCAGCCGGCACGCTTGCTGGATGAATTTGGCTTTGTTGCGGTAGTAATTGACCCGGTTGACCGCTTGCTGCAGCTCCGCGAGCGGGGCATCGGCGAAATGGGCCGCGGTCGGGTAGCGTTTGAATAAGTCCGGCGTGACCTTGTTCACGAGCACGTCGGTGCACTGCGCAGAGAGGATGGTTGCGACCAAGAGCTGCAGCGGGTCGGCATGCGTGAGGCTGCACTTGGCGTCGGGGTAGGTACGATCCAGCGTCTCCAAGATGCGAGGCAGCCGTTCCTTTAGTGGCAAGCGCTGCTTGAGAGGCGACGGCATGGGCGTATTCTACCAATGGACACAGGCCCGCGCATTCGCTATGATTCGCTCATGCCCATTAAGACAGCACCGATAGAACGCCGCCGCCACGCGCGGTCCAGCCACCACGCACTGACGGTCAGCCTGGTGCGTCCGATAAGCTCCGGAGCCGTGGAGTTCGTGAACTTGAGTCCCGGCGGCGTGTGCCTGCGGTTGCGCGACCCGCTTGAAATGCATTCCGAGGTGCGTTTGCAGCTGACGCCCGCAAGCCGAACGGAAAAGGGCGTCCAATGCCCGGGCCGCGTGGCCTGGGTCATGCAGCGGCTCGACCTTCGCAGCTCGGCTCCGTTTGTCTACGACGTGGGCATCGAGTTCCCGGAACCCCCGGCTCTCATCCGGCATTTGCTCACGCCCGATGCGGCCGACAGCACCCCCGCGAGCAAGACCGAAGCCCGCTCCAAGATGCTGGCCCCGTTTCAAGTTAAGGGCCGCCGCTTCTTGCCTCGGTTGAGCCGCGAAACGCGCCATGAGCCGTGGCACCTCGTGATCTCGGTTGAAGACGTGCCGTGCTTCAGCGGCCGTTTCGCGTCCGAACGCGAAGCCGACGCCGCGATCACAAAGTTCAAGCGCCAGCAATCCGCTCGTAAGGCCTAGCTCTCCGGAAGGCCGGAAGCTCTCATGCGCGCCGTTGTGTTCCTCAAGCACGGCGGTCCGGAAGTCCTCGAATATACCGAAGTTCCCACGCCTGATCCCGCGCCCGGAGAGATTCTCGTTAAAGTCCGGGCCTGCGCGCTGAACCACCTCGACATCTGGCTCCGCCAAGGCATCCCGGCTTACAAAATTAAACTGCCGCACATTTCCGGCTGCGACGCGGCCGGCACCGTCGAGCGGCTTGGCCAAGGGGTTTCCGGTTTCAAGCCCGGCGATCCGGTTGTGCTCATCCCGCGCCTTTGCTGCGGCGCGTGCGACCGTTGCCGCGCGGGCGAAGACACGTTGTGCGCGGATTTCGGCATCCGCGGCGCTGCGACGGACGGCGGCTACGCTGAATTCACTGTGGCGCGAGCCAAAGACGCGTTCCCGCTGCCGAAAAGCATTTCGTTCGAACAGGCCGCGGCATTTCCGCTGGTTTTCATGACCGCGTGGCACATGCTCATCGGCCGCGCCAAGCTGCAGGCCGGCGAGACGGTGCTGGTCCACGGCGCTGGCAGCGGCGTGGGGCATGCGGGCATCCAGATCGCCCGCCATGTCGGCGCGCGCGTGTTCACGACCACGGGGTCCGCGGCCAAGGCGGCCAAAGCCAAGGAGCTCGGCGCCGAAGGGGTGATCGATTATTCGCGCGAAGTCATTGACCAGCGCATCGGCGAGCTGACCGGCGGCAAGGGCGTGAACGTGGTGCTGGATCACATCGGGCCCGAGACGTGGGAGCCAAGCATCAAGTCGCTGGCCAAAGGCGGCCGGTTGGTTACCTGCGGGGCCACGACCGGGCCCCAGGCCGCGCTCGACCTGAGGTATGTTTATTCCCGCCAGCTTTCCATCCTCGGTTCCATGATGGGCACCCAGGCGGAATTCAGCGAGCTGCTCAAGCTTGTCGGGGAGGGCAAGCTAACGCCTATCATTGACACGGTTTACCCCCTCAAGGACGCCCGCGTTGCCCAGGAAAAGATGCTCTCCCGGGCCTTTTTCGGCAAGCTTATCCTCTCCGTCTAGCCCCCCTTTTCCCGTCGGGGGCTCAGGTATACTTTAGGTAACCGATAAGACCTCGCCGGCATGACGCCGGCGGGAGAATTTGGGCAAACTCTCCGAGAGGGGAGGACGCAAAGCCTCCGGCCCTAACGCGGCAATTTGCGAAGGGTAGCGGGGTTGCCGGTAGACCGATTCGCAGCCACTCGGATGGCGCGTCCCTTCTTCTCTGCGCCCACGGGTGGTTTTTCCCATTAGGGAGGCTCGATGCGATCGGCAGCCAGACGCGAGGGTACCGCAAGACGCGGAAGTACCTTGATCGAGCTCTTAGCGGCGTTGTTCGTGTTCGTCACCGCGAGCAGCGGACTTTTGATGGCGTATCTCTCCGGCCACCTCCTTTCCGAGCAAGCCCGCCAGGAACGCATCGCGTATGAAGACCTTCGCGACATGATGGAGCGCGTGCAGGCAACCGCGTTCACGGCGCTGCCGGCTATTTTTCCCGCGGGCACCGCCAATGGCGGCGGCGGCGCGCCGACGCCGTACGAGCGCATCGTGGGTACGTACACTCTGCCTAACGAGACCATCACCGTAACGCACCCGAACGCCACCGCCGATCGGCGCGAGGTCGTGGTGGCCGTGACTTGGACGCAAAAGGGCCGCAATCGCACGGCCAGCATCTCAACCGTCCGGACAAGCAGCTGATGAGCATCCGAAACCGCCGGGGAATGTCTTTTCCGGAATTGATGATCGCTTCCGCGATCTTCATGAGCTCGGCCGTGCTGTTCCTCATGTTCATGAGCCAGAATTCCGAGTCGTGGCAAGTGACCTCGATCCAGCAAGGGCTGGTCTCGGATATCGAAAAGGCCGCGGCTGAAGTGAACCGCGAGCTGCGCAACGCCACGCGCACCGCGGCCGGCAGCCCGCCGAACGCCACGCGCGTCTCAGCCACGGATTACCGCTTCTACCTGCCGGGCGACATCGACGGCAACGGCACCATTCTGGACGCGACCGGCAACATTGAATGGACCACGGCCACGCAGATCCAATACTTCTACGATGCCGGCACGCGCCAGCTTTTGCGCCGCACGCTGCAAGCGGGCGTTCCCGTTGGCGCGGATCGGGTGATCGCGTCGGACATCACGGCCGCGGCGTTCGAGGACCAGGCGTCCGACGCCACTTTGCTGGCCGATGAAGTCCGTTTGACCGCCACCATCGCGCGAACGACGGTCAAGAACCGAACGCTCACATCAACCGTTAATTCGATATCGCGTTTGCGGAATTAGGCCGATAGGGGAAAGGAACCGAAAATGAAGCGACCGCATCAGCGACAGCAAGGCCAAGCGCTTGTGACCACCTACATGCTTGTTTTGGTTCTGACCATTCTCGGCGGCACAT
>JAHFGY010000175.1 GCA_023247195.1 Candidatus Omnitrophota bacterium
TCCGTCCTGTTCTCCAGGTGCAGGACCGCCGCGTACACCGCTTGCAATTGCTCGACCATGGCCGGCACTTGGAAACGTTGCACCGATTGCGCGGCCTGCTGTCCCAATTCTGCAGCCAGATGCCTGTCGCTCAGCAATTTCCAGACCGCCTGCGCCAATGCCGCGTCGTCGCCGACCGGAACCATGAGCCCGTTCTCGCCGTTCACCACCAGCTCGCGGATGCCGCCGGCCGCGGTCACCGCCACCGGCCGTCCGGCAGCCATGGCTTCCAGGAGCGCGTTGCAAAATCCTTCGGTCTGCGAAGAAAACACCACAACGTCCATCAACTCTAGATAAAGTCGCACGTTGTCCACGTACCCGGTCAGCTGCACCCGGTTCTGCAAGCCCATCTGGTGAATCTTGCGTTCCAACTCGGCCCGATCCGGACCGTCGCCCAGCAGCAAGAGCATGCCGACCCACCCCTGCGTGCAGAGCCGCGCGAGCGCGCGCAGCGTTGTAGGTACGTCCTTCTCAACGCGGAACCGCGTGACGCTGCCCACGACCGGCCTGCCCGGCGACAATCCAAGCTGCGAGCGCAGCTCCTGCATATCTTCCGCGGACGGGATTTCAGTCGACGGCTCCACCGCATTCGGCACAACCACAATGCGGCTGCGCCGCAGGTGCCGACGCTTGATGCAGGCTTCGGCCACCGCCTCCGAAACGGCAATGCAACGCGCGGTGAGCGGCGCCAGGAAGCGATCCATCCATCCGATATACCAAGGCAATCCGTCTTCGGTGTCGTGGTGATGCGTGATCGCGGGCACGCCCATAACCGCGGCGGCGATGCGGCCAAGCGTCGTGCATTCATACCCCGAGAGGTGCACGACGTCCACGCGGTTCTCGCGCATCAAGCGCGAAAGCTCAAAGATCGTGCGCGGGTCAAAACGGCTCAAGCCAAGCCCGATCAGATCAATACCGTTCTCCGCAAAGTGTTCCGCGATGCCCGGGTTCAGGCGCAGCACCACCGGAATCACGGTGCAGCGGTTCGGATCAAACGCTTTGAGGCTGATGAGCCACTGGCGGCCGGGCCCGTACAAGCGGTCGGCATAACCAAGCTTATCGATCACGCGCAGCACGCGGATCGGCCTGCCCGCAACCGGTTCTTTCGCGTCCGGCTCTTCTCCCAAACCCAGGATGCCATGGGTGATCAAGAACAGCGCGCCCGGCAGATTGGAAACCATGGCGGTCAAACGCGACAGCACGGACAACCCGAACGCTTCGTGCTTGGGAACTCCCACCAGCGACAAGAGCACGACAAAAGCGCTCTCGCGAACGCCCCAGCCGGCAATCGAGATGGGCAACGCACCCACGAATAGAGCCGCGGGCACGAGCACCAGCGCCTCGCCGAAGAAAAGCGTAATGCCAAGCGCCCGCGCCAGCAGCCACACAGCCAACACGCGTGAGACCTGGATAAGTCCTGAAATGAAAAGAGCCAGCGCAACCGCCGCGCGGTGCCCGCGGTAGCTCTGGATGGCCGCGTGCAGCTTCATCAGGAACGGACCGCCGGGCAGCCGGCCCGCCGCGCGCTGCAGCAACTGGTTAACCATCCGGTGACCGGTCTTGCTCAACAGCAACGCCAATACGACCAGAAGTCCGCTGATCGGCAGCACGAGCGCAGCCAACACAGTGGACTCATTCCAGCGGCTGTGGCTCCACAAAGCGCCGCCGACCGCCAGGAGCGCCAGCGTAAAGGCGCCGGTGATGCGCTCCATGACGACCGTGGACACGGCTTCAGGCGCGCGCGCGTTTTTCTTGGCCAGCGCGATCATGCGGATGTTGTCCCCGCCGACGGACGACGGTAAGAAATGCCCGAGGAAATTGCTGACAAAAACGACGCGCATCAGCTGCCGCACAGGGTACCGCAGCCCTTTTGCGTGCAGCAGAATCCACCATTTGAGCGTGGTCAGCCAGCGGTTGAGCATGTAACAGCCGCAAGCAAGAACCGCCCAGCGCCACTCAAGACGCTGAACCAATTCCCCTGTGCGCGTCCAATCAATGGAATACGCGAGCCAGCCGACAAGGGCTAGCGTGACGGCTATGCGCAGCCATCCGCCGGACGTCCAAGGGACCCTCTTTTTCTTTTCAACCGCTTCGCTCATTTATTGAATCCCTAACACCCTCGCGGCGTTGTCGTGGTAGACCTTTTTAAGAACATCGTCCGGAAGATCCAAACCGTAGATGTACCAGCGGCCCGCGTTGTAGCGGCGGTACTTGGGATACTCGAAATACTGGTCCGAGGTTTCCATCACGCGGAAATACTCGGCATAGATGTCTTCGTTCGGGTTGCCGTCGGTGCCGAACAAAATACGGTCTTGGTACTTGATCATGAAATCGCGCGCGGTGAACGGCTGGCGTCCGAGCTCGCTGACCATGGCCGACAAATCCACGTTCAAGTTCGGGTGGCGGTCGAGAAATCCCGCGCATTGCTGAAGATCCTGCGCGAGCATCATCAAGTGCGCGCCGATGAACTTCGTGTCCGGGTGCTTCTCCAGCACCTTCTCGAACTGCGACAAGATGGTTGCCGGCCGCGGGTATTCCGGCGGGCCGAACCACCACTCGGGCGAAAAGTACGTGTACTGCTCGTAGCGCTCGTTGTTGCGGTCGATTGGCTGCCATGCGGCCGGCGGGTCCGCCAAGTGGATCAGGACAGGTAGCTTGAGCTCCCCCGCTTTCGTCCACATGGGGTCGATCCGGGGATCGTCGACGGGAATGAGTTCGCCTTTTTCATCGCGCCACATCAGCCCCAGCTGCTTCCAAATTTTGAGCCCGCGCGCGCCGGCTTTTTGGTCTTCGCCAAGGTTATCCACGATGCTGTAAAAGTAGTCCCAGTCTTCCATGGGCTTGTCCATGCCGATCGAGGCGAACATCAAAAAGCGCTCCGGATTCTTGGAAGCGAACTTTTGCATCTGGCTCTGGAAATACTTCCCCACGCCGCTGTCGAGGTTCGCGGTGGCGACCACATTCGTGTTGTCCATGATCGCAACCATCTGGTCCGCGGTGCGCTTGTCCGCGGTGCGCTCAAAGTGCGCGTGGATATTGATCGTCGGGAACTTCGCGCGCTTCACTTCCGTGACGGGCACAGTCAACGCCGGCATCGGATCGTAGTCTTTTAATAGCAGGTCTTGCCCGAGGATCGCCCGGGAAAGCCGCTTGGGATGGCCCAGCAGATTGTTCGGAAAGTTACTCTGCACGAATACAAGCGCCGCGGCCACCGCCACGGCAACGGCCGCAAACGCCGCGATGCCTTTGCGCGAGCCGAAACCCGCGAGCGCAATCAGCAGCCCGCCGCCGAAGAGCGCCGCCCATCGCAGGAGCCACATTTTTTCGAGCAGTTTGGGCGACAGCGCGCCGTCGCCGCCTTTTAACAAACCGGCGAACTCCGGCGTCAGAACAAAAGCCCCGGCGATGCCGAGTAAACCGGCAATCGCCGCGAGCACCAGCCAACCGGAAGCGCCTCGAGTCTCTTTGTTCATCGTTCCTCACTCCTTCCAATCCAGTAACTGCCGGCAGCCATAGCCGCGGCCCACAGCAGCAGAGCCTTTGCGCCTGAAAGCGGCAGCAGCCGGCCGCCGAGCGTATCCCGCCAGTGGCCGCGCAAGAGCCAACGAACACTTTCCACAACCGGCGAGCCGTTTATCCACGGAATCCAGCCGCCGGGATGCGCTTCCTCCTGCAGCCGAATTAAAAATGATCCGCTGAACGGCGCGTAAGCGGTCAGCGCGAGCATTTGGGCGATCGAGATCAGCGCCAGAACGGCCAGCGCCCCGTCCCATTCGCGCGGCAGCGCCAGAAGCGGCAGCGCCAGGAACGGGATCAACGGCAGCAGCGCGCGCGGCGTGGCCGACGCTCCGCCCGCCCAATCGTAAAAACCGGACAGCACGATCGGC
>JAHFGY010000052.1:0-6600 GCA_023247195.1 Candidatus Omnitrophota bacterium
GAATAGCCTGCAGCGGTTCAATCACCACGGCTGACCAGTTCATCGGATTCCTCCTTCTTATGCTGCCTGGCGGACCGCGCGAGCATGCGCATAACGGCTTGAAGCCACGCCTGGACTTCTTCCGGATCGCGCAACTGGTATTGCGCGCGCGAGCGCCAAGCGCATGGACCGACCCGCGCCGTCAAGCCGCCCTCTCGGGCGACCGCGCGATAGGCCTCCTCGTCGGTCCGGTCATCGCCTATAAAGATAAGAAAAGATCCCTTGGGAAAAATGCCTTGATCGAGCAGCCAGTCAATCACCGCTCCCTTGCCCCAATCGACCGGCGGACGGATTTCCAAAACACACAAGCCTCGCGTGAGGCGCAGCCGGCCGGCCGCTTCTTCCGGAGCCAGCACCGTTGCCAGGCGCCTCTTCAGCGCCCCGCGTTCACTGGCCTTCACGCCTCGCCAATGAACGCTCGCCGTCAGATCTTTCCACTCCACTTGCGATCCATGCGTGCCGGCGACGACTTTCTCCAGCTTGCGGCAAATCTTCCGCAGGTAGGAGCGGTGCTGGATCGCCGCGGGATGCGTGAACCGTAACCCGCGGCCGGCCAACTCAAAGCCGTGATTGCCGGCGTAGATAAGCCCCGGAATGCCCACGCGCCCGCGGACATCGCGGAGCGAACGGCCGCTGATAACGCCGAGAAAAACGCCGCGATGCGCCAGCAACCGGCGTAAAAGCTGCCGGGTGCGCGCCGGCATGCGGGCTTTTTCAGGTCTGAGAACGATCGGCGCCAGTGTCCCATCGAAATCGCAAAGAATAACCCACGCGGTTCGGCCTTTTAACTGTTCGGCGAGCTTAGGCCAGACCGCCATAAGGCGTTTCCGTCGAGAAAATGAGGCCTTATAAGGAATTCTTAACACGGGAACCTGCCTATCGCAATGAAAAATCGCTGCCGGCAAAGAATCGAGCGTCCGAGATATCCATGTCGACCACCAACGGCAAGTGGTCCGAAGCCACTTGATCCAAGTGCGTACGCGGCACGTTGACGCGCGTCACGCGGATGCCGGGGCTCACAAACACATGATCCAGGCGGCTCACCGGGTAGCGGCTGTACCAAGTATTCTGCGGGCGCTTGGCGCGGATCACGCGCTCGACGTCCTGAAAACTGCGCAGCAGGTGCCGGTAAGCCCACGACCCCGGCACGGCATTCAAGTCTCCGCATAGTATCACGGGCTGGACCGCGGGAATGCGCCCGGCCCATTCCGGCCCGGTCAATGCTCTGACTTGAAAAACGCGCTCATAGGCCCAAACGCTCAGGTGGCAGTTGATAACCTGGATGGGAATACCGTGCACGAGCACCTCGACCCAGACCGCGCCGCGGCGCTCGAAGTAGCGCCAATCCCTGAACTGCGGCAGGCGGTCGGCTTTAACGACGCGCATCGGATGCGCGCTGAGGATGGAAATTCCGTAATTGCCTTTCGCCAAGTTGATCACGGGATGAAAGTGATGCGTCATTTTCAGAGCTTCGGCGATGGCTTTGGTTTGATCTAAGCAGAGAGTGAAGTCTCTGCACTCATCGACTTCTTGAAGCGCGACAACGTCCGGGGCGTGACGGGCAATGACGCGCGCGATCCGCTCCGGCGAAATCTTGCCGTCGACGCCGATGCACCGATGGATGTTATAGGTCATGAGCCGGATGCTGGCGTGCGGCCGCGAACGGGCTGCTTTGGCGATAAATTTATTATCGGAACGGCCCAACAGAAACAACGCGGCTTCGCGGATATCCGTCGGACGAAGATACGGCTGCGCGCCCGGCGAGAGCGGCGCGTCCACGGGCAGCAATGCAAACCCGTGCGTTTCACCAACGCTGAACCCCGCGTGCGCCCCGTGCTCGCCGGGAAAGCTCAACGCGCGGCTACCCACGCACCAGCCGAATAAGATCAACGCGCCGGCGTCCGGGTGGTGCGCCAGAGCAATCAAGTCGTAAACAATGTCCGTGTAAAAGGGATGGTCTTTGCCCACAATGCGCGCGGCATCCTCGGGCAACTCAAAACAGCCTTCCTTTGTCCAAGCTCGAGCCTGCCCCGGTCCGCTCGGCGCCATCACGAGCGGAACATGCGCCTCTTGCACCAAGTACTGCGCCAGCTTATCGACCGGAGCACGGTCCGGAACCGCCTGCAGGTAAACGTGCCCAAGCGGTCCCATGGCCGCAACCCGCACCTGAGCGTCCTCGGCGCTCGGCTTGCTCGACGCCGCAGGCGGCGGGTTCCGCGCGGGCCGCTTGCCCAGCGCGCCGCGCTGCGGCCAGTAGCGGTATTCATACTCGCCGAAAGCGTCGAATGCGCTCGAGCTCATCACGGCTTCGCATCCTTTTTTCACGGCTTCGAGAAGCGACATGCCGGCCACATCCGCGTAGGGGGTGACCAGCGCCTGGCCGTGATCGGAGTAGACCCACACCTCATAGTCGCGGCGTGTGGAGCGCTTGGCCACGCGCCAGACGCGCTCGATCGATGAATCGATTCCGGCGAGCGGCCACCGTGAGAACGCAGAGCGCGGCCCGCGCCGGTGCGCGTGGTCGTCGTAGCCGATCAAATTCAAGTGAACGACAGGAAGGCCGCGCGCAGCATCCATCTGGGCGCCAAGAACCACGAGCTCGCGCAGCAGGATCACCGGCCCGAGCCGCGAAAAGATGAATGGAAGCTCCTCCATCAATCGTTTCCCGCGGAGCACGCCCATCAAGCAGTCGCGTACGGCTAAGATAAATTCAAATACCATCAGAATGCCCAAGCGCACGAGAACATCCATATGAAGCAGGATCAGCAGCGGGAATCGAAAGGGAGTGATCGCCCAGAGCAGGCCGCCAAACCCGGGGTCGGATGCGCAATAGTGTGCTTCGGCCGCACCGCCGGTAAAAATATTCGAATAGGAGCTGCCTCCCTCGATGAGAGGTTTGCCCTTCTCTTTCAGGCGGGCTTCAACTTCGGAAGCCGCCGGGCGATCGTACATGCGGAACACACGCCCGGTCTGCCGATCCAGAAAACTGAACGCCGGAACGCAGCCCTTGACCCCGTAGAACAGCTCGCCCTGCACCGCCGGCGTGTTGGATGGAAGCCCCGAGTAGTGAGAATGCAGCGTGTAGCGCTCGTTCTTGAGCAGCCGGCTGATGAACGGCATGGAGTTTTTGGCCAGCGCGCGCTCCAGTTCACCGCGCGAAAGCCCGTCGATCTGGATCATGATCAGGCCGCGCACTGTTTCGTGGCCTTTGGTGCGAGACAGGCGAAAGAGCCGCACAGCCCATTCGGTGCGATCAATCCACCCGAGCGCGGTGCGGATGTTCTTTTCGAACGAGTACCAGCCCTTCTCCAGACGGCTCATGGCTAGCGCCGGATAGCCACACTGCCGCTGGCTTCAGGCGCCACCTTGACCGCGGGATGACCGGGTAGGCGTATTTCCATTTCCGCCGGCGGCAAGCGCCAATCCGCTTGCCATTTCACTGTCGTGGCGGCCGCGCCGGGCGAGATCGAAACCATCACGTCGCCGAACACGGTAGGCGCCGGTCCGAATGAGATGGGTTTGGGCTGGTGGTGCCATTCCTCGGGAATGCCCGACGCGAGGATCAAACGCTCGTCCCCCTCTTCCCGGATGAAACAATTGCGAATGAAGAGGAACCACTCCGCGCACGCCCAAATGTGCTGCCCATCGCCCATGCACCCGCCGCGCGTGCGGGGATGCACCGCCTCCGGCCACTGACCCGTGGGGCTTGCCAGGCGCCCGATGTCGCGCAGGATATCCAGCCCGCGGCGATCGCCGGCGCGCAGCAGCACTTGCGCGACATGAAGCGTCAGGTACGGGTTGATGCCGGAATGGCTGATATTTTGGAAGAAACCGCCGTCGAGAAAGCAAGACTCGATCAAAAACTCGGCCGTCGCCAGAGTGCGCGGGTCATTCGGCTTCCATAGCTGCAGCGGATAATCGACGACAATCGATCCGATAGCGCCGGGGTCCATACGGCGGTAAGGCGCCGTCGGGATGCCCTGCTTCTCCGGATAGCGTACGGCCTTTGCCAAGCTGCGCTCGATACAGTCCATGAATCCGTCCGATTCCCGCAGGAACCGAGCGGCGGTCTCGGTTTCGCCGTAAGACCGAGCCAGCGCCGCCGCGGCCCGCAAGCCCGCGACGCCCCAGAAATCGTCCCAATAATAGAAGTCGTTCGGACCCAGGTGCTCAGCGCTGAACCCGGCGGGCAGCAGGCCCGCATGCAGATCGTCGCTCTTTTCACTCGTGCGTTTTTTCTGAATCCAAGCCGCTCCGCGTAGAATGCTGTTCCGCCATTCGCGTTTCGGAGGCCGGCCGGTAAGGGCGCAGAATCGCTGCAGAATCCAGATGGCCTGGCCGTTCGAATCCCACTCTCCGTATTGCGACATGAAATACCCGGAAAGCGTTTGGCGCGACGGGAACCGGTCGAGTGCGCGCTCAACGCGCTCGGAAAGCCCGGCGCAAGTCATGGCGTGCAGAATAAAAGCCGCGTCGCGGAACCAGAAGCGTTTGTAGGTATACGGGCCCGGGTATACGTCCTCGGGCGCATGCAGCACCATGGAGCGGATGGCCGCTTGCGTCAGGAACATCCAATGCGGATCGGGCAGGTCGAACACCACGCTGCCTTTCAACGCCTGGTCCCAATCCTGCGGCAATGGTCCGGGCGCGAAGATCTTCTTGGCGAGCGATGCTTTCAACGGCACATGGACCGTTACTTCCCGCGCCTGTTGCGGCTCCAGCGGAAAAAGCGCCGCGGCCGTGGCCATGCCCACAGGGCAATTCACTTCGTTCTGCCCGCCTTCGTCCAGCAAATGGTGATAAACGTCGCCAAGGTGATAAGTCGACAACGCGGTCTTTTCCGGCCGCTCCAAGAACACCACGGATTGATTCCGGTTCACGGTCCAACCGTTTTGATCCGGCAACGCGGAAACGGAATGGACAAAACTGATTCCCTCGGGGTTATACGGGCGAAGCGCAACCACGAGCCACGCGGGCTGCGACGCCCGACCGGTAATTTGCAGCCGGCACACGGGCTGGCCGTTCTCAAGGATCATGTCGATTCTTGATTCCAACGAAAGGTCATCCAAAGAAGCATGGGAAACCACGGCAAAACCCTCGCGCATGTCCACGCGCTGGTCCATTGCAGGCAGCTTCGACGGAAGAAGGGCTTGCTTATCCGCCCGCACGATCCATGCGTCCAGCGACCAGCCATCGAAATGAGGCGTTAAAAGCCCCCTCGGGTCGATGATCGGAAGTTCGGGCACGTTCGGCAAGCCAACCGCGGTCCAATTCCGGTGGGTGAGGTTGATATGGGTCAATGAAAACGCGCGCGGCACAAAAGCGGGGTCACGGGGATCGAATTGGCGCACGACCCAATAGGGCCACACCCAGTCGAGGTTGTGCTGAATCGCTTGGCTGTTGATAAGCCCTCGCGCATGCAGGACCGCGCCCGCGCGAAGCAGCTCCGTCGGCGCGAGAACTTCCGACGGTTTGCCGAAGCGTGATAGCTGCGCCATGACGGTGCCGGGGTCTAGGAAACCCTGAGACCGCGCCAACCAGCGCACAACCCATTTCCAGAAAAACCAGCTAAGTCCCATGTGGCCGGACCCTTAGTATATAGATTCCTAGTATATAAAAGGTCGCGCAGCGGCTTCCCGCCGCTGCGCGATCCGTTTGGGTCCAAGAACGGCGCGGACCCGGCGCATAGAAAAGGTTAATCTACGCGCGTTTGGGCTTGGTTAAAGTCCCTTTCCAAGTCCTGCATGGCCGTCTCGAAGCGAGTCTGGCTGCGGCGCCAGTCCTCTGCCTTGGCCGTGCGCAGCTTGTCGAGTTCAGCGCGCAGATTTTTTGAACGGTCCTCAATCCTCTTGACCGATTCTGGACTGCCGCTCGCGGTCGATCGCGATTGGCTGAGCCAGCTGTCGATCTCGTCCAGACGCGCCTGCGCCTTCATCGTGAAGTCATGCGGCGTATCCTGCAGCGACCGCGAGGCCATTGAGTCTATTGGCTTCGCCGCCGCCGAGGTTCCGGCTGTTGAGGGATTCGATCCCGACACCGCGCCGGTCGTATTCGGATCCGATATATCCATGCGCGACTGCGTGCTGCGCGTGGATGGACTGGAATCCGAGCTTGGGCTCGTCTCGGAATCAACCGCCGCGTAGGCCAACCCCGAGGCCAGGAAGATCGATGCCCCCACTAAAGTGCTCACTCTTCGTTTCATCGTGTGACTCCTCCGTTACTTTTTAGTTTTAGTATCGCTGCCCGTTAACAATCACACCCATTCAGAAAGCGATCCACTTGCTCGTCCGCCGCGCTGCGCGCGACGCCGTACTTTTCCTGGATTTTACCGGCGAGCTGTTCCCCTTTACCGGCGATCTGATCCAAATCGTCGTCGGTCAGCTTGCCCCACTGTTCTTTCACCTTACCCCGCACTTGCTTCCATTTACCTTCCAATTGATCTCGGTTAACCATTTTGTTCTCCTTCGGCATCAGCATCGATTGCTTGCGCTTCCAACTGTTCGTCCATCTCGCACGTGCAGCTCGAGATCTCCGCGCATCCCTGGCAACAAAACACGCCGT
>JAHFGY010000052.1:6700-13112 GCA_023247195.1 Candidatus Omnitrophota bacterium
CTCGCGTTACGCGCCGACTCCGAGGAGCCATAACAGCACGATGACGCTCAGAGGTACTCCGAGTAACCATGCCAAGATCAGTGCCATTTTTTGTCTCCTTTTGCAGGTTCCAGAAAGCCCACAGGTTCAGAGTCATCGGGACACATGCACCGGCCGCCGGTAAGTCAGCGACATCGGCTCTCCGGCCGCCAGAGCACCGACGATAAACGCGCTCCAGGAGACCGGCCAGCCGACGCGAACTACGCCCTGGTCATCGGTGGTAAAAGACTCAGCGCTTTGAACGGACAGAATGCCGGCGGGCATTTCCATTCCCCCTGCGCGCTTTGCTGCCATTTCGGCTGTTCCTCCCGTGCGTGATCTCGGCTAAAAGCTCTTGCTTGCGTTCCGCCATCCTCTGCCCCAGATCCTGCATATCTAGGCGCGCTTTCTGCGCTTCCGGAAACATCTCGTTCTCTTCTTCCTCGATATGGTGCTTCACATTCTCCGCCAGGACGGTGAACTTGGCGGTGAACGCATCATCGTCCGGAGACAGCGCCTGGATCTCTTCGATCAACAGGTCAACCACGTGATGCTCTTCTTTGGCTTCGTTCATGAGCTCAGGATCGTCGATGGCCGCGCGTACTTCCGGATAGAAAATCTCCTCTTCTACCTGGGAATGCACTTGGAGCTCTTTGATCGCCTTCTCCGCGATCTCTCCCTTGGTGGATGATTCTTCTGCCTGCTCGAATTCCTTAAAGAGCTCTTTCACTTTGCGGTGGTCCTGCTTCAATAACTCCACCGCTCCCACGGCCTGCTTCGTTCCTGTCTGAATCGCCATTTGATTTGTCATCTCCAGGTCACAAGGTTATGAAGTCCTAATTGTCGGGCTCCTATCGGGTGACGTCCGGGCCTTCAGCATCCCAGACGAAAGGAGGCTTCACGATCGGCCGATAGCCTTGCGGAAGCGGGAATGGGAATGTGACCACCTCGTAAACGCCCGCGCCCATGCGCAGCACCGTATAACCCAGGCCCGCGCCCAATCCGATGGTCCAGCCTTGCAAAAGGCTGTCCCTGGATTCCGAGACATTGTGGATATTGCGCGGAACTTCCAGAAACCCCAAAAACACATTGGACAAGCCGCGCACGAGCTTGTCTCCCGCGCTGTTGTGGTCAATGGCGTCCGCCGAAGCCGGCGACGCCATCATCAATAACGAGCCCATCACCAGCCCACATGCCCAAAACGTCTTCCGGCCCTTTGGAACGCGTGCGATCATTGCTTCTTGCCTCCTTGGTCCATTCCATTCATTTTTAACTACGATCCATGGATGCACTGTAGCGTTGACGGGGTAACGAAAAAGTGAATTTACGATGACAGCTTAGTCATTTCAGGTTCTTCGAAGCCGTTGTTCGGCGTCGCCGCGGCTGCCACCGCTTTTCCGGTCGCGACCGCCAATGTTTTGACCGCTCCCCACTCCCCTTGGATCCATCCCAAGACGGTGGCCCAGCGGCTCTGCTCCAGATCCGGCCGGTTTACCTGCTTCTTTAGAAGGCGCGTGTAAAGGCTCAGCGCGCGGTACGCGCATTTCTCCATTGAGAAGCCCATCGCGGTTTTCCGCGCGGCACGCGCCATCTGCTCGCGGTCGGACCGGCTCATTTGAGAGAATTCGGTCAGCGCCTTCAAGAACGCGCCGATCGTTTCCGAGAAAAGGAGCCGGCCATTAACCCCGTCCTGCACCACTTCCCGCACGCCGGGAGCGTCGAGCGCGATCACCGGCAAGCTATTGGCCATGGCTTCCGCGACAACGAGTCCCTGCGTTTCGCTTTTGGAGCTGAACACGAAAGCGTCCATGGATTGATAGGCATCGATCAGATCCTGGTCCTTTAAGACGCCCGGGCAGTGCAGCCGCGCGCTCAGGTTGTTTCGCAGGAACAGCTCCTCGAACTCCGCCTTTGACGGGCCGTCGCCGACAAGCAGCACGTGCACGTTGGCGTTCTTTCGGGCGAATCGCGCCAGCACCTTGGATAGAAACTTCAGGTTTTTCTCAGGGCTGAGCCTACCGACATGCCCGAGCACCAATGCGTCGAGCGGCAAACCAAACTTCTGCCGAAGCGAAGCTTTATTGATTTTTATGTGCTTGGGAATTTCGATTCCCGTGGGAACGATGGAAATCGGCGTCTTAACGCCTCTTTTGCGCAGCAGCAGAGCGATGCTTTCGCTCGGCGCAAAAACTTGGTCGCACAGGTTCGCATAGCCTGTGGCCAGCTCGATGACAAATCGCTTCATCGCCGGCGTGTCGATAGGAAGAAGGTGGGTGTACTCCTCAAATAAGGTGTGATGGGTGAATACCAAAGGTACGTGATGCGAATAAGCGAGCCGTACCGCTGTGTTTCCAATCAGGAAAGGATGGTGGGCGTGAATGATATCCGGCTCAAAACCCTTCAACGCCTCGGTCAGGATCCCCGGCACAGGCAGCTGGAGCGAAAAATCGGAGCCATTGATATGAGAAATCGAGGGAACGCGGATAACATCCTCCTCGTGCTCCGGGCTTCCTTCATACTCCGGAGCCACAATCACCACCCGGTGGCCGCGCTTTCGGTACTCAAGCGTGAAGTGCTGGATAGAGCGCTCGAGCCCCCCCACCAGCGGGGTATAGGTATTCGTCATCATCAAGATGTTCATGCCTACCCCCGCGTGCGATCAGCGAATCATATAGGAAATCAAAAAAGCGCAAACCTCATAGGCCCGGCGGAAAGCCAGGATCGAAAAGCCTACAATTATGCCCAATACGCCCACAAATAGGTTTCCCATAGCTTCCTCCTTTGCTGCCTTCTAGGGTACCGCCCGGCACCTGACGCCCCGATGACGATTAAATGACAGAGCGTTCATGATTTCTAACGATTTTGTCATGCGAAATTCAGGCTGAATTCATTCGCCAAGCCCTACCATGACCCTAGTTAGAGCAGAGATTGCATCAACATCATCAAGTGGAGGAGCGGAGTCATGGCATTTGAAGTCACAGCGATCGTGGCGGTGGTTATTTTCGGGCTCTTGGCTGTGTATATCAGCCAGGCGATGATCCAGTTGCGAAAGACGTTGGTTGAAACGCAGGAAGTACTCGCTCTGCTGCGGCGCGAGAGCATGCCCCTGATTCACGACGTGCGCGTAGCCGTCAATGAATTCCAGAGCATCACGGTTGACGCGCGGCGCGCCGGGACGAAAATCGGCATTTTCGTCGACTCGATCCAGGAGGTGGGCGAGCAGTTCAGCCAGGCGCAGAACCTGGTTCGGCGAGCAAGCGAAGCTTGGTCTATGGGTGGCAGAAACGTGCTTTCCAGCTTATCCGCGGTGGCGATGATCGTCGGCCGCAAGCTGCAGCACAACCACGGAGGAAGCCCGAATGGCAAGTGAAGAGAGAGATGATTCGATGCGTGTGGGAACCGCTTTTTTGCAAGGCGCCTGTGCCGGGGCTTTTTTGGCGCTTCTATTCGCGCCTCGCACGGGACGGGAATTCAGGGATGAGCTCCGCAAACAGGCCCAGCAAGGGCGCGAAAAGATCCAGAAGTGGGCTGATGAGGGCCGCGAAACCGTAACCGATGCGGTGGACAATGCGGTGGACAAAGGTAAGGAAGTGGCCCACGACGCACAACGCAAGATCACGGCCTTCAAGAACGAGAATCGGAATGATAATCGGCAAGGCGTCGAAAACGTGTAATTGAGAAAACAAAAAACCGGCGCACGCCTAGTGTGCGCCGGTTTTCTTGTCTTTAAAAAAGCTAGCTCGTGTTCACCGCGGCTATTTCCAACGCCCGGATATGGTCGTGCGCCGCTTTCACTTCCACGTATTGCCGCTGGATCAGCTCGTGCACGGCCGGAGAAAGCGTGCGCTCAAGAGCCTTCTCATATTCGCGTTTCGCTTCGTCCTCGCCGCCTCGCTCAACTTCTCGCGCGGATCAATGACCTCAACCTGCGGGGTCATAACGTCGCGAACAAGCAAACGAGACTCGCTCTGCTCCATTTAAACCTCCTGGGCAGCGGACTGGGACGATGGAGCAAAGGAATGGAACGTTCGCTCCAACAGGTAACGCAACCGGTTGTTCGTTAGGCTGTAACGAAGCTTGGCAAGCGAGCGAGCTTCAATCTGGCGGATGCGCTCGCGGCTCAGGTGGAAGCGGTTGCCGATTTCCTCGAGACTATGCGGGTCGCTGTCCTGCAGGCCGAAACGCAGGCGCAGCACCTGGCTCTCCCGCGGCGGCAGCCGGTGAAGCAATGATTCGAGCTCTTGTTTGAGCAGCAGGTGGAGCGTGCTTCGCGTCGGCGACTCCGCACGCGGATCTTCGATCAGATCGCTGAAGCTGGTTTCTCCGTTGTCGCCGATGGGCGTTTCCAGCGAAATCGTCGGCGGCGTGACGCGCAGCGTTTTTTGCACGCGCTCGGTGGAAAGCCCCGAGGCCTTTGCCACTTCCGCTTCTCCGGGCTCTCTGCCGCATTCTTGCGTGATGCTTCGGGAAATACGCATGACTTTATTCAGAGCCTGCGAAACATGGACGGGTACGCGTATCACGCGCCCTTGGTTTGCGATCGCGCGGATGACCGCTTGGCGGACCCACCAGGTCGCGTAAGTCGAAAACTTGTTGCCCATGTGGTAGTCGAAGCGCTCGACCGCTTTCATCAGGCCGATGTTGCCTTCCTGGATCAGGTCCAACAGAGACAAACCGGAGTGCGCATGCCGCTTCGCGATACTTACAACCAACCGCAGGTTCGCGACTACCATGGCTTTTTTCGACTGCAAGTAAGCGGTCTGGCTTTCGCGGATGTGCGCAAGACCGCGCTGCATCTGAGCGCTCGATCGGGGGCGCTTCTCCAGCCATTCAGTCACCCACTCCAAGGCCGCGATCAGAGGCCGGTAAGAATCGACAATCCGTTTGGTGCTCTCCGGCAATCGGCAGGCGCTCAGTTTGCGGTTGAGCGTTCTCAGCCGCCGAAGATTGACTTGCTTGCGGCCCGCTCCTTCGGCCTCTAGTTTGAAGAACTCCTCGGGGTTGGCGTTTCCTTCAAAAATATGATCGAGCAGCGACAAAAAACCTTCCCGCCCCGGCTCGAATGTGGACAAACTGTGCCGCCACTCGGTTTCGGTCCGCTCAATCTCGCGGGCAAGCTCCAACTCTTTTTCCCGTTTAAGAAGCGGAATTTTGCCCATCTGGCGCAAATAAATCTTCAGGAGATCCGAGTTGGCGCCCGGCTCTCCCCGTTCGGTTTCTGGGGGTTTTTCCGCTTCCTCGGGCTCTGGCTGTTCAAGTTCAACCGGGTGTGTCCAACGCTCGTGAATGGCCATGATTTTCGTTCCCGCTCCTTTCAAATCGCGTCAATGGTTCAACTCTACCGTCCGTGGGCTGACACAAGCATGAAAAGCGCATGACAATCTGGTCATTCCTAAAAAATGGCACGCAGAAGGCCGCCTACGAGCCGGAAAGGCAGGGACAATATCTCGCCGATGAAGTGGACCGTTGTGCTCAAGATGCCTCGCGGCGCGTCTTCATCCACGTGAGTCTCCGTAACGGTTGTTCGGGTTTCCGTCGATTGAGAAACACTTCCGGGCGTGGTCGTAGATGATTCGTGCGTGTACGTCTGCGGCACGGTTGTCCTGCGCGCACATCCGCTGCCCGCGGCCGTGACCATAAGGCCGGCAAGAACGATCCGAGTCAGTACGATTCTTGGCCCGGGGGTTGCGTTCATGTCAGGCCCGCCAGCACCGCTTCGCTGGGCTGCGAAGTCAGCTCAAGAGTCACTTCCAGGTCATGCTGGACGCCCTGCACCAACCCGTTGCGGATCAATACCCCCACACCCATGACGATCAGCGTTGCGGGCCACGGCAGCTCGTGAATCAAGTTGCGCAGCGTTGTTGTGCCGTTCTTCTCTATGAACAAGAGCACTTCTCCGCTGACGATTCCAAGCGGCGTCATCAACGAGCTCACGTCAGTTCTCATTCAGTTGTACTCCTCAGGCGTAGGGTTGCGGGTGCTGGGGAATTTAAACCCCGGGAAGCGATACGTCGTCGTTCTTGCGCTTTACATCGTCCAATCGATCGCCGATGGCATCGCGGCCTTGATCCAGCTTCAGCTCCAGATCAGCTTTCTTCTGGCGGTGCTCCTGCTCGACGAATTCCTTCTGTTCACGAGCCTTGGCTTCGACTTCCTCGTGCTTCGCATCGAATTGCGTGTCTAGATTCTTCTTTTCCTCATCGGTCATCGCAGCGGCTTTTTCCTGCTGCTTCTGCGCGTCGATCGCGGCCAGCTCTTCTTTCGCTTTTGCGTCGATATCCGACTTCTGCTGGCGAGTCTTTGCTTCGAGCTCCTCGATATCCTGGCGGACCTTGGCTTCGAAGCGCATCTTGTCCGACTTGATCTCTTCCTCTTGCGCTTGCTGATGGTGCTC
>JAHFGY010000053.1 GCA_023247195.1 Candidatus Omnitrophota bacterium
AGGCTCTTGAATTGCACGTCATTGCTTGCGCGCGTCAGCCCGAATGCCGGGCCGACCAGGATGCGGACGTTGGGAAGAATGTTCGTATAAATCCCAGGAATGATGTAAGCGGGCTGCGTGCTGTCGGCATGGAACGAGTCGCTGTTGCCCAACTTCTGCTGCAATTCCAGGCCTAACCGCGTGCGCGGAGTAACCGCATAGTTCACGCCGGCGGTGTACTCAAGATCCCAATCAGCGTTCTCGTTGATGGCTCGCTCGGCGATCAGGTTCGCGGTGAAATTCCAGACGCCGATGTCTTTGCTCAGGATCAACTTGGTTTCGACATCATCGCTGTGCGTCTCTCGCGAGCCGTTCGGATTCGCGTACTCGCCGTAGAGCGCGATGTCCAGCGGCAGCTGTCCGGGCTCGGCAAATCGGTACTTTGCCTCGATCTTGAACTCGTCGCGGCTCCAGTCCTCGGCGCGGTCCCAGGTGTAGACCTCATAGAAAGCCGCCTGCAGGTGGTCGGTAATGCCATACTCCACTTCGATCTGGTGCTTCGAGTTATAGGTATCGTCGTTGTCCATCTCCGGCAGGTTCATGTCGTTGTAGAATGCCACTTCAAATTCGCCTTGCTTGGTCGTGTAATAGGGCTGGTTAACAAGATAATCCCGCTGGTGCGCGTGCGCCGCGGGACCAAAGAGCTGGCTTGCGATCAAAATGCCGATCACGATTGCGGGCTTCTTTCCGATCATTGTCTTTCCTTCTTGTTTTTCTTACCTTCTACACTGATGCGCGGGGTAGCCGCACTTGCACACCGGACACTTGGCTTCCGGATCGATTCCCGCGGGCATAAGGCAATTGCAGTGCTTGCACATGCCCTCTTGTTCCCAAGCCACTTTCCGGTGTTCGGCGATTCCGGCGCATCCCGAGATGAGCAGAACGGCTGCCATGAACCATCTCAGTGAATTCGCCTTCATACCACGATCTCTTCGACATGGAGATGCGGCCGCTTGGCGCGCGATTGAGCCGCCATCTTCTGGGGACTTTTCTTCTGGCACACGCGGCAAAGGCCGTAAAGCTTGTGGGTGTGCGACAAGAGCTGGTAGCCGAACCGTTTCACGACTTCGTCCTGCAGCTCTTCCACGCGCGGCTCTTGAAATTCGATAATCTCTCCGCACTGGATGCACATCAGGTGGTCGTGGTGGGATTTGCCGAAGGTTACTTCGTAGTTCGGCGGGCCGTAGCGGAAGTCGTGTTTCTCGACCACGCCGGCTTCGAGGAGCAATGCCAGCGTACGATAAACCGTGCCGCGCGCGATGGTCGAATCCGCATTGCGCACATCCTTCACAAGCTCTTCGGCCGTGAAATGAAGGTACGCAACCGCGCGCTTAACAATGACCACGCGCTGCCCCGTAAATCGGACGCCCTTTTCGCGCAACAGCCGTTCAACTTCAGCAAAGCGATTGATGCCTGTCACTCGCTACCTACCGGGTTACTGGGACTCAGTCTTTATTGAGACTCAGTCTCATGTGCGAAGATAGTTTAATTATGACTCTTTAGTCTGGATTGTCAAGCGAGGATTTGAAGGTTAACCAGGGATAGCTTCGACGCCGATAATTTCCGGCACTTCCGCGCGGATCGCGCGCTCGATGCCCATCTTGAGCGTGTACGTCGACGACGGGCAGCCGGAGCAGCTTCCTACCAGGCGAAGCTTTACCAGGCCGTCGGTCACGTCCACGAGCTCAATGTCGCCGCCGTCTTGCTGCACCGCAGGGCGGATGCGGTTGATGACTTGCTCGACTCGGTCTTTCATTGAATTACCCTCGGATTAGCTTCCACGATGGTGAGGCTTTAATCATACCACGAAAATCAGACGGCTGCTCGGTTCAGGCGCTTGGCCAGGTGCGCTTTCACGGTCTTGCCGATATCGGCCGGGCTGTCCACGGTGATAACCCCCGCTTCCTGCAGCGCGCGGTACTTCTCGACCGCGGTTCCCTTGCCGCCCGCAATGATCGCGCCCGCGTGCCCCATGCGCTTTTCTTTGGGCGCCATGCGGCCCGCGACGAACGCGAACACCGGCTTGCGCATCTTAGACTTCTTGATGAACGCCGCGGCTTCCTCTTCTTCCGTGCCGCCGATCTCGCCGATCAGCACAATGGCTTCGGTCTGCGGGTCTTGCTCGTACATCGGCAGCAGGTCCACGAAGCTCGTGCCCACGACCGGATCCCCGCCGATTCCCACGCACGTGGATTGCCCGAGCCCGGCTTCGGTGAGCTGATAAACGGCGTCGTACGTCAACGTTCCGCTGCGCGAGACCACGGCCACGCCGCCCGGTCGGTGGATATACCCGGGCATAATGCCGATCTTGCACTCGCCCGACGTGATTAAGCCCGGGCAGTTGGGGCCGATGAGCCGGATTGTGCTGCCGGCGAGCCGCCGCTTGATGCGCACCATGTCCAGCACGGGAATGCCTTCGGTGATGACGACGATTAACGGAACCGCGGCATCCATGGCTTCCATGACCGCGTTGTACGCGAACTTCGCGGGAACGAAAATAATGGTCGCGTTCGCGCCTGTCTTTTCTTTGGCTTCCTTCACCGAATTGAAAACCGGAACGCCGTGAATCTGCGTGCCGCCTTTGCCCGGCGTCACGCCGCCGACGACCTGCGTCTTGTATTCCACCATTTTCTCGGTGTGAAAGGCTCCGGCCTGGCCGGTGATTCCCTGCACTAAGACTTTCGTTTGCGCGTTGACGATAATGCTCATGACTTGCCTGCGACCTCCACGACTTTTCGCGCGGCATCGGCCAGCTCGTCCACGCTGATGAGATTCAGGTGTTTGGCATCTTTGAGAATCTTCCGGCCTTCGTCCACATTGGTTCCTTGCAAGCGGACGACGATCGGAACTTTCACCTTCAGGTTTTCACTCGCCTTTAGCAGGCCGGTCGCGATCCAATCGCAGCGCATGATGCCGCCGAAAATGTTCACGAGGATCGCTTTGACCTTTTTGTCGCTGAGAATGATCGAGAACGCGTTCGTGACCTGCTCGACGTTCGCACCGCCGCCCACGTCGAGGAAATTCGCCGGTTCGCCGCCCGAGAGCTTGATGATATCGTTCGTGGCCATGGCCAGACCCGCGCCGTTCACGAGGCACCCGATGTTGCCCGACAACCCGACGTAAGAAATGCCGATCTGGCTGGCTTTGTACTCGTTCGGGTCTTCCTGCGACGGGTCGCGCATCGCCGCCAGCTCAAGGTGGCGAAACAGCGAATTATCGTCGACGATAAACTTCGCGTCGAGCGCGATAATGTCGCCCTTGGCCATGATGACCAGCGGGTTGATTTCGATCAAAACAGCGTCGCTGATTTCATAGAGTCTGCAGAGAGAGCGAACGATCTCGCCGCAAGCCGCCGCCTGCGCGCCGCTCAAGCCGAACGTTTTGACGATGCGCTCAACCTGCGGCGTGGTGATGCCCTCCAGCAGATCATAGGATTCGCGCACGATCGCTTCCGGATTCTTCTCTGCGACTTCTTCAATATCCATGCCGCCCATGGCGCTCGCCAAAACCACCGGCTGGCTCTTGAACCGATCCAGGGTAACGGCCAAGTACAACTCCCGGCCGCCTTCAACGCGCTCGTCGACCCACACGGCCCTGACCGGCAATCCTTCCGGGCCTGTTTGCTTGGTGACCAGCGGTTTACCCAATAATTCCGCCGCGACGGACGCGGCTTCGTCGGCGCTGGTGACCGCCTTAACGCCACCCGCTTTACCGCGGCCGCCAGCGTGGATTTGCGCTTTCACGTTCAATTTTGCGCCGTCTTTTCCGCCCGCGAGTTGCTTGTACGCGGCGCGGGCTTCATCCGAAGTCTCAGCAACAATGCCGCGCTGGATCGGGATGCCGGCTGAGGCGAACAACTGTTTGGCTTGGTACTCATGCAGCTTCATAGTCTGAGATCCTTAGTGGGTGTTTTCCCTTAAGCGGTTGGCGAGGATGGGACGCTGCGCTTTTCCGGCGGCACGTACGTGAGATCAATGGGCCCCACGTACCGCGCCAAGGGCCGGATCAGCCGGTTGTCCACGCTCTGCTCAATGATGTGCGCCGACCAGCCCGCGATGCGGGAGGCGGCGAACATGGTCGTGAAAAGTTCAGTCGCGATGCCCAGGTAGTGCAACAGCGGCGCGGCATAGAAGTCCACGTTGATGTAAAGACCTTTGGCCGATGTCACAGCCGATTGCATGCGTTCGGAAATGTTAAACAAGAATCCATCGGGCGCCTTCAGGCTGAGCTGCTGCGCCGCGCGCTTCAGGTGCTTGCCGCGCGGGTCTTCGCCCTTGTAGATGCGGTGGCCGAAGCCCATGAATCGCTGGTGGTTCGAAAGTGTGCGCTGCACGAATGCCGGCACCTCGTCGGGCTGGCCGATCTCAAGCAGCGTTTCCATGGCGCGCTGGCCCGCAGCGCCGTGGAGCGACCCCTTCAGCGTGCCGATCGCGGAAACAATCGCCGAGTAATAATCGGACTTGGTGCCCGTGGTCACGCGCGCCGCGAACGTAGACGCGTTGAAGCCGTGCTCGGCAAGGAGAACGTAATAGAGATCCAGCGCGGAAGCCTGCTCCGGGGAAGGCACGGTCCCGTTGAGCATATAGAGGAAGTTGGCGGCAAGGCCGAGTCCGGGCTTGGGCACAAGAAGCGCTTGGCCTTTGGCGCGGCGGCCGATCGCGGCAACCGCGGTCGAGAGCCGGGCAATGGTTCTCACGGCTTTGCGCCGGACGGAATCAATGGAGTCGTCCTCGGCCTCGTGGTCATACAGCCCCATGGCCGAGACCACGGTGCGGAGCACCGTCATGGGCTCGCCGTCGGCGGGCAAGTGGTTGAGAAGCGCCAGCGTTTGCGGATCCAACGCGCGCTGCGATTCCAATTGGTGCATCCATTCTTTGAGCTGTGCCGGCGTTGGAAGCGATCCCTGAAGGAGAAGGTAAGAAACTTCCTCGTAATTGCTGCGGCCGACGAGCTCGTCGATATTGTACCCGCGGTAAATAAGCTGGCACCCTTGGCCGTCCACTTGGGAAACCGCGGTTTCCCCGGCGATGATGCCTTCAAGGCCCTTGCGAACGTCGACGGACTCAGGCGATGGGGACGGAGCGGTGCTCATGATTTCACCGTAATCTGGGCCAAACCGCCGATCATGGCGCGCACCTGCTCGGCGCAGGCTTGCAACGCTTTTTCGTCGGCCGCATCGAGTTTCAGTTCGACGACGCGCTCAACCCCGGCAGCGCCGAGCTGGACCGGCACGCCCATGCACACGTCGCGCAACTTGTACTCGCCGGTCAGCTTGACGCACGCGGGCAAAATCCGGTGAGAATCCCTGAGAATCGCAGTGACCATTTCCACGGCGCTGCTGGCCGGGGCGTAGTACGCGCTGCCCTGCTTCAGCAGCTTCACGATCTCGGCTCCTCCGTCCTTTGTGCGCTGCAAAATCTGCTCAAGCTCGGCGGCCGGAATCAGCGATGTAACGGGCGTGCCCTGCACGGTGATCGAGGTGCGGATCGGCACCATGAGATCGCCATGCGATCCAAGCACCATGGCTTGCACGTCCGACGGCGGCACGCCAAGCCGCATGCCGATGAACGCTCGCAGCCGGGCCGTGTCCAGAACGCCGGCCATGCCCATGACGCGCGTGCGCGGGAAACCCGTGCGCTCAAGAACGAGCGCGGTCATGACATC
Source organism: Candidatus Omnitrophota bacterium (assembly GCA_023247195.1). Classification (GTDB taxonomy): domain Bacteria; phylum Omnitrophota; class Gorgyraeia; order Aquiviventales; family Aquiviventaceae; genus JAHFGY01. The sequence continues at coordinate 5,704 of JAHFGY010000053.1, forward strand.
CAAGGGATTCGTGACAACGATGACGATCGCCTGCGCGGCAACCTGCTTGATTTTATCGGCGATGGGCCCAACGATACCGACATTCGCGGCAAGCAGGTCATCGCGCGACATCCCGGGCTTGCGCGCCATGCCCGCGGTGATGACCACAATGCGGCTGCCTTCCAAAGCGGCCAAGTCGTTGCCGCCTTGCACGTGAACGGAAAAACCCTCGACCGGAGAAGATTGGGACATATCGAGGGCTTTGCCTTGGGGAAGTCCTTCAACCACATCGATCAACATTACATCCGCAAGACCTTTGAGAGCGATCAGGTGAGCGGTCGTTGCGCCGACATTACCGGCGCCTATCACAGAAACTTTCGGCATGCTCATGGCGGGGTATCCTAAATTATTCTTGTTAAGTGTTCGGCCAGTTTAGCAAACGCACCCGGAAGCGTCAATGAAGCCCGCTGAAACCTTGTTCCGGCCTCGCTGCGGCGCTGAAAGTGCTTGCTTGCTGTGCGCGTTGCAGTTAGCATACGTTTAAGTAACTTTAAAGCGCGCACTCAGTGAAGTCGACGCCGACTGTTTCAACTCAAACTTCGAAGGACCCGACGTCCTCAAGCGCGCGCGGGAAATTCCAATACTCTCCCCTTATAAAACTGCGCTCGCTGTTCCGCCGTCCCTTCGCAGCCCCATCGCAGCCCCCTATTTCATCGGAATGGCGGGACCGCTTGGAATCTTTCCGAACGCAGGGCGCTGCTCTGGGCCATAGCCAAAAAATAGAGGCCGAGCAGACGCCGCCGCAGTTGAAAGCGCCGCCTGTTCCGCCCCCGGCCCCGCCGCAGGTAAAGGCGCCGGTCGAGGTGAAACCGGCACCCGTCAAACAGGTCAGGCCTGTGGCCCAGGCGCCTCCGGCCGCCCCGCCGGTGAAAGAACTTCCCTCTCCGGCGGAGGTCCCCGCCAAAAAATCGCGGGCCGCGAACAAGCTGGTTGCCGAACTCCGCCAAGAAATCGAAGCGGAGTTAAAAAATTATCCGGGATGGCCTGAAGAAGCGCGCAAAGCCATGCAATCCGGCAAAATTCGTCTTCGCGCGGGGACAATCCGCTTGCAGGTTCAAACGCGCGCGCTCATCGCCAAAGCAAAGCTGAGCGCTCCGAAACTGCCGAGCCTGCGGCTGCCGAAGTTCAGCGTTCCTAAACGCGACAGCACGCCTAAAGTACAGCTGAGCGCAAAGCGACCGCCGCGCCCATCGGGGAAAACGCTGCCGATCGGAATGGACATCGGCACGACCTCGATCAAGTGGGCGCAGTTCGCGCAGCGCGACGGCAAAGCGCGGCTTGTTCGGCTGGGGCTGGAGCCGATCACGATCGCGCCAACGGTGCCTGAGGCGCTTCGCTTGGGTGAAATGAAAGAGCAACTCAAGCGCGTGGTGGCCGCCCAAGGTTTAAGCGGTCCGGTCGCCCTGTCGCTGCCGGTCGACGAAGCGCGCTTCCGGCTCGTTAAGATGCCGGTGCTGCCGCCGGACGAAATGAAAGACGCGCTGCGCTGGCAGGTGGAGCAAGGCCTTCCCGCCGGAACCACGTATCAGGACGTTATCGCTGATTATGTCGCGCTTCCGGGACTGGGCGCCGCGTCACCCGAGCCGCGGGTGCTGATTGTCACCGTGTCGCGCGCGAAAGTCGCGGGCATTTTGGATTGCGTGCGAGGCACAGGGCTCAGCCCCGTCGCCGTGGAAGTGGACCCGGCCGCGATCCAAAGCTGTCTATCGGCGCAAGGCCGCGTATCTCCCCAAGAAACAACGCTGCTCCTGCACCTGGGCGCGGCGAACGCCTCGTTCTCGATCTTCGTCGGTGGATACTTGGCCTTTAGCCGGCCGATCCTCACGACCGGTAACAGCTTGACGCAAACAATCAGCGAGCAGGTGCGCGTTGCCCCTGCGGAAGCGGAAACGCTCAAGCGGACATACGGCCTGCTTCGGGCGCCCGGGGTGCCGGCATCGACTCCGCCCGTGGAAGACCCCACCGGACGCGCGGCCGCGGTGTCGCAGAGCCTTGCCTCGCCGATGGAGAACCTCATGGTCGATCTTCTGACCGCGTTCAAAGGATTTTCGCACCAGATGACCCAATCTCAAATTCAACGATTCGACCGGGTCTTTCTCGACGGCGGCGGCGCTTCTCTTCCGGGTTTGTTGCCCTGGCTCCAGCTGCGCATGGGTGCCCCGGTGGAAATCATCAACCCGCTCGCAGGATTTGAACTGGATCCGACGGTTAGCCAAGGCGGCGCGTGGACCGAAATAGCCTCGCCGCTGTCGGTTGCCGTCGGGCTGGCTGCGCGGGATCTCGCAGACAGCAAGCCATGACGAAACGCCTAAACTTTATTCCTCAGGATGCGCGCGCAAGCCGCGCGGCGGGATCTTCGGCAAGCGCGTTCTCGGTTAAGCCATCGCTGCTGATCGCCCTGGTCGTGGCCGGAGCCGTGGCATTCGCGATTCCTCGGGTCATGCGCAAAATCCGGACTACCCGGGTCAGCTCTGAGGATCCGACGGAGCTGCGGCGCTTGAAAGCCGAACTGCAGGCCCAATCGCAGGCCGCGGAAGAGCACCTTGCCTCGGACAAGAGCGCGCTCAAGCTGCAGCAAGCCGAGGTTGAGCTTAAGCGAAAGGGGCTCAGCAAAGCGCAAAGGCCCTCGGTGTCCTTATCCAAGGTACTTTCTTCGTTGGCGGCGGTTGTACCCGAGAGCGTGTTTCTCACGAAATTAACTTACACCGCAAAAACGCTGACGATCACCGGATCCTCAGACGACGCCGGCGCAGCGACGCTGTTGATGGATAAACTCGAAGCATCCGGCCAGTTTTGGCAGACAACTTTTGGCTACGCCAAGCGCGCCTCGCATGAAAAAGGATCATCCGCTAATAAATCTCATGCTTTTGTATTTGAAATTTCTACGCTTCCCGTATTAGGATCATCAGTTAAGGACCCCTCCCTATGACCGGGTGGGCTAAGACTCGATGGTCACGGTTAGCCCCGCGCGAACGGGTAGGGCTTGTTGCGTTTATTGTTGTTGCACTGGGATTTGTGGGTTACCGGTTCCTTTTAAAACCGTGGTCGCTCCGAACGGGCAAGACATCGGCCGAGCGGAAGACCCTGCAGCAGCAGGTGACCAAGCTGCAGGATTCCCTGATCGCTATGGAACAGGAGCGCCAAGACGTGCAGCAGCAGCGAGAAGAAGCGGCCAAGCTCAAAGACGAAGTCGACAACTTGGAGCGTCAGATCCTTGCATCGGACGAGCTGGGACAGCTTCTCGGGCATTTGGCCAAGCAAGGACAGGGGCTAGGCATCACCTTTGAGTCCATGGCTCAAGAGGTGGACGAGAGCGGCGAGCGGCCGGAGGTCAAGATTGACCTCGTGTTTGCGTCGCCCTATGCCGCACTGGCGAGCTACTTTCGCAGGATCGAAGAGCTGTCCCCTTACCTGACCATTACTGACTTTGAAGTCAGTGAGCCGGCCGAAGGCCCGAGCGACGCGCAGGAAGTAAAAGCCAGCTTGCGCACACCGCTGCGGCCCGCGGGCAGCGGCGCCAGCACATTGGCAAAGAACCCTCCGACGCCTGAACCGATCGTGATCGCGCGAAGCCCCTTCCACGAAGTGGCGAAGCACGTTCCCCTTGTGGACGTGGAGTCCCTTCAGCTGACAGGCATTACCTTCCGAGGCGAGGCAAGCACAGCCATCATCAATGATGAAGTCGTGCGGGTAGGAGACAAGGTTAAAGAGCTTCAAATCACGAAGATTCTTCCAGACCAGGTAATCGTTTCAGACGGATCGGAGTCTCACGCGATTCCACTGAATAAATAATGCTAACCTCCCATAATGCTGTGCTTCGCCGGCTGAGCGCGATGAGAATCGCAGCCGGGGTGGTAGGGGTATATCTTTTTTCCATCCCCTGCGCCTATTCGGTCGAGACAGACAGCAGCGAGCCGGCCAAGGTGACTGATGCGCCCCTCTCCGTCAATAAGTCACCGGAGCTCGTCACGCTTGATTACCGCGATGCTGATTTAGCCAGCGTGCTGCGGTCGTTCTCGTATTCGTACGGCCTGAACCTCGTGACATCGACCGACGTCAAAGGCAAGGTCACGGTGAGCCTCAAGAACGTCACCATCGATGAGGCCTTGGAAGCCTTGCTCAAAGCCAACGACCTCACGTTCACGCGCAGCGGGAATGTGGTTTACATCAATCCCGCCAGCGAAGAAACGGAAGAGCCGATCGTTAACGAAGCGATCAAGCTCAACTACCTGAAAGCCGCCGACGCGCAAAACCTGGTGCGCAAAGCGCTCACCGCCAAAGGCGACATCCGCGTCGACGAAGTTTCCAACATGCTGGTGGTGGCGGATACGCCGAAAGCCATTGAACAAGTCAGGCAATTGCTTATCCAGGTGGACCAGGCGCCGCAGCAGGTCATTGTTGAAGCTAAGATCGTCGATATCACATCCACCGACCTGCACAACATCGGCGTGACATGGAGCACGGATTTTACGCCCGCCGGAGAGCAGAAAGGTCTATTCAAGCGCAACACCGCCTTCCAGGAACAACTGACGTCGACGGTGACCCTTCCCGGCACGTCCAGCGCGCTGAGCGGCAGCCAGTTCACCTTGGACACGCTGACCCTCAAGGGCTTGACCGTCACCGCGTCGCTGGATGCGCTCATTCAAGACCGCAAGGCCAACTTGCTCGCGAGCCCGTCGATCGCGGTGCTGAACAACCAGGAAGCGCGCATCGTGATCGGTGAGAAAGTCCCGTTCAAGGAGCGCACCCAGACGACCACCGGCACCACGGAAACAACGCGCTTCATCGATGTCGGTACCACGCTTCGCGTGACGCCGTCGATCAACAGCGACGGGTACATCACGATGCGCATTCATCCTGAGGTCAGCTCCGTCTCCGCTCTGCTCGACGCCGGCCCCCGCATCACGACGCGCGAAGCGGACACTACCGTGCGTATTAAGGAAGGCGAGACCATCATCATCGCCGGCCTTATCAAGCAGGAGGACAACCGCACCAAGTCCGAAGTGCCCGGCCTGGGCCGATTGCCTGTGCTGAAGTATCTCTTCGGCAGCCAGAGCAAAGACAAGACGCGGACCGAGCTTGCGGTGTTCATTACCCCGAGTATTTTGTATTCGCAGGCGGAGCTGGCCGCGCTGCCGCCCAACACCAACCGGATCGGCGAGGCCAAGATCAGCACGCGCGCCGCCGGCGAGCTGGGGCTCGGCCTTGCCCTGTTTGAGACAGCCGAGCACTTGGAAGCGGGCCGCGGCGCGGAAAGCGTGCGCAAACCCGAATGGTTCCGCATGAAGCAGGCCATGTCGCTGTACGAGAACATCGCGCTCGATTTTCCGGCGCACCCCAAAGCGCCGGACTGTCTTTTCCGCGCGGCCAAGATCGGCATCCAGTCGTTCCGGGATTTCAGCCGCGCCAAATTGGACTTGGAAGAGCTGATCCGCCGCTATCCCGATCACTTGCTCGCGCCGAGCGCAAAGAGCATGCTGAAAGCGTATGAGCTGGAGATGGAGTTGCATCGGCAAAGCAGAGAGCAAGACACCCTCTCCAAAGCAATCGAGCCGGACGCGGCAACGCCCGCCGCCGCGCCCTAGCCGCAGCGGCACCCGCCATGGCGCGCTTCCGATATTGGGCCAGAGACAGCAGCGGGCAGATGGTCGTCGGCATGCTCGAGGCCGACGATGAGCGCGCCGTCGCGACATCGCTCACGCAGCAAGGCTTTCACCCGGTCCGCATCCGGCCGCAAAGCTCGTTCGATCAACTGCCCGGGCTGGCAAACTTCGGCACCAAACGCGTCGACCGGCAAGAGCTGCTTCTGCTGTTGCGCGAGCTGACATCGCTGCTGCGCGCCGGTATTCCTCTTACAACCAGCCTTGAAAGCGCCGCCGGGCAGAATCGTTCGCCCGCGCTGCGCAAAGCGCTTACGGACATCACCCGCCGCGTGAACAGCGGGGCGAGCTTTTCCGACGCGGTTTCGAGCCACCCTCAAGATTTTCCGGAGCTCTTCATCAGCATGATCCGCGTCGGTGAAACCGCGGGCATCTTGGATCAGGTGTTGGAGCGGCTCGCTCAGCTCGGCACCCAGGAATTGGAAACGCGCTCCCGCGTGCGCTCGGCCTTGATTTATCCGCTTACCCTGGTGAGCTTCGCTTTTCTCGTCGTGAGCGGCCTGCTCGTCGGCGTGTTGCCTAAATTCGTCGGCATCTTTGAAGCGTCCCAGGTGAAGCTGCCGTGGCCCACGCGCCTGCTGCTTTTTCTTAGCGGACTGATGACACACTATTGGTGGCTGCTTCTCATTTCGTTTTTCGTGTTCGGCTGGCTTTTCCGCGCTTACTACGCCACGCCGAGCGGACGCTGGCAGCTCGATCAATGGACGCTGTACATACCGATCGTTGGGCCGCTTTACCGCAAGGTCATGGTTGCGCAGATCGCCCGTACACTAGGAAGCATGCTCCGCACGGGTGTTCCGCTTTTGGAAGCGCTCGGCGTCACGGAGAAAACGGTTTCGAACGTTGTGTACCAGCGCGCCTTGCAGCGCACGCGCACGGCGGTTGCGGAAGGCAAAAGCCTGTCCGAGCCGCTGACGGCAAGCGGCCTTTTCCCGCACCTGGTATTGCAATTGGTTTCAGTCGGCGAGCGCTCGGGCCAGCTGGATACCATGCTCGGCGAAGTCTCGGCGTTCTACGAGCCGGAAATCGAGCTGAGCATCCGAAACCTCACGACGCTGCTCGAACCGATCCTGCTCATGGGAATGGGTCTTGTCGTCGGGTTCATCGCTCTCTCCGTGCTGCTGCCGATTTTCCAACTCATCCATGTCTTCAAGAAATGACAGGAGGCTAGTTATGGTTGTCCGATCAAAAGCCGGTTTTACGCTGTTGGAACTGCTCATCGTGATCTCGATCATCGCGATCCTGGCCGCGGCGATTATCCCGAACTTCGTCGGGTTTGATGCCGAAGCCAAAGTAGCTACCACTCAAACCAACCTGAATACGCTTCGCACCCGCGTTACGCTCTTCCGCGCCAAGGAAGGCCGTTACCCGGAAACGCTCGAAGAGCTGACGACCGCCACGTATGACGACCTCGGCGTGGAGCGGCCGTACCTCGAGCAGCTTCCGACGGAAATGGTCGGCCCGGATAAAAAGAACGCCTCTCAGATCGAAGACCGCAAAAATGCCGAAGGCCTCACCGGCGACGGCGGATGGACGTACATCACGGACAAGGCCAAGATCGTCATCGACGTCACCGACCCGCTCGCAGACAAATGGGGCAGCTACAAAGGGCAGAAGCCATCCGAATGGTAAGACGTTCCGCGCGCAAAGCAAAAGGAGAGCCAGGAGCGATCCTGCTCGGAGCGCTGATCATGCTTTTC
>JAHFGY010000054.1:0-10087 GCA_023247195.1 Candidatus Omnitrophota bacterium
GTTCTTAAAAAGAATCACGACCCCAAAGAGGGTGATGCCGATCGATGCGGGAAGAGCATAATGTGAAATGACGCTCGTCGCGAGAGCGACGACAAGCCCGGTGAGCGCCCAGGTCCAGTTGCGGACCATCAGCTCTTCGGTGACGCGCCCGCCCCAGTTCTTTTTCCCTTCGCCCACGAGCTTTTCGTTCAGCGCCGTGGTCCCTGTAATCTGCTCGGCCGAGGCGATCAATTCGCTGCGCACGACCGGCGCGACATACGCCCGGAAATCCGCCAAAGGCAGGGCCATTCCTTCCGGATACTCTTCTCCCACGATCTCGCCGAGCCGGAGAAAAATTTCGGTCAGCGTGTAGTTCGTGGCCATGCTTGTCCGCGTCTTGGCTTCCGCCAGCGACCAGCCGCTGCCATTCGAAAATATCCGGCCGAGCCACGGATCTTTCTCCCGGTAGCCCTGCCCGATCGCCTCGCCCATTAGCGTGTCGTACTCCCCGGTCAGGGCCCACACGCGTTCGGGCGCCACCAAGGCCAGCCACGAGGTGGCCGCGAGCGTCGAGAACGTCTGCCCGGACTGGCTGATCGCGAACACGCCGGTGCGATCGTCAATCTTCTTCCGGTATTCGTCCGGATGCAGGAGAAGGTCATTTGCCCCCACGTTCTGGTCGTTTTCCGAGACCACGGTGATTTTCAGGCCGAAGAGCTTCTCGAGGCGCTCGGCGAACGAGCGCGCGTACCACAAGCTCATTTCCTCGGCGACAAAGATAATGTCGTCCGCCTCGCGGTGGAGTCCGGACCTACGGTCGCGGATGCGGTCCAACAAGAAAGAAGAAAGGGCCTCCAGGGTCTGCCGGTTGAAAGAATCGGGGCTCTCCCATTCTTTTTGAATGGAATCCAGCAGCGCGGGAATGGATCGCAGCTCTTCCCCGACGATGTCGGCGGGCTTCAGGTCCACCGGCATCGGCGAGATCTTGGGGTTTTCAGGGCCGATGGAGTGCCAGCGCTCTTCCACCGCCTGCGGCGGAATCAAATTGCCCGCGCGGTCCCAAAGCCGCAATTCCGGCCGCCCCGACGCTGCGGGAGCGATGCGTCCGATCTCGCCGTCGCGGCGGTTCATAACCAGCCGGCGCTGAAATGCCGGGTGCATAGCGCCGTTTTGGACGGGCACCTTCAAAAGGGTGCCCTCCGAGGCAACCGCGAACCGGGTCCGGGGGGCTTCCCCGTGTTCCTCAATCAGACTCTGGCCGATCGAAAGCGGCTGGCCGTACGAGTAAAAAACAACCCCCTCATCCATTGGCGTCAGGATACCGAGGCCGAAAACCCCCTCGGCGCGCGGCGCGAAGTCCTGCAGCGCGCGCAAAGCGTCGTTGCGGAAAAAAGAGCGCACGGCGTGCCGAGCGAACTGCCGCGCGTAGCCGGGGCTGGGTCCAATCCAGGCCGGCGGAGCGACGCCGTCGGCAGCCATGAGGCGCTCGAACGACTCGATCAGGCTTTGGACAGCCGGGCTGGCATCGAGCCACGCATCCGTGACATCGGCAAGATCCTCGATTCCCAGCTTATCGGTGGACGCTTGAAGCGTTTTCTCAAAGAGGACGGCCCACCGCTGCAACTCTTGGGGCGTGGGCGGCGTCTCGTTCAACGCGCGCTGCACATTTTCTCGATCGGGATTGGGTCCGAGCGCCTCTTCCAGGGCCAGCACATGGGCCAGCCGCACGGAGCCATAGGGATCTCCCTGCGTCCGCAGCAAGCTCATGACGCCGGCGATATTCTGCGAATCGCCGCTCCACTCCAGATCGACGCCGAGGACGCGGTTGAGCCAGGCATGCACGTCCCTCACATCCAAGTTTGACCCGAAGGCCTGGAAATGGCGGAAAATGCTCAGCGCATCCTTGTCTCCGTTATGCCCGATCAGCACCGTGATTTGTTGAGGCTCGGATCGCCGCAATAACCGCCCTCTGTCCAGCTTCCACAAATGCCCCTCGCGTTTTTCATACTGGTGCGGGTGCGCGCCTTCTTCCCAATCGCCCGGCGTGAACGTGCTAACGCGCACGTGCTCAAGCGAGCGGATCTCGCCGCGCGCATCGATCATAAGGTTCAGCGGCAAGTCGTAGAAACTGTCGGAGGCCTTGGCGCTCAGTGATTCCCGGCGGACGCCGATAAATCGCTTCCGGTCGATAACGTTGTTGCCGTTCGCGTCCGTGCCGACGGTTGCACGGCCGTAAGCATGCCTGCCCCGCGCTTCCTGGACTTTGCCCGCCCGGCTGCTGGCGTCCTTCACGAACTGCGCGTCCGTTCCGTTCGCATAAAACATGAGAACACCGCAGTTGTACACGCCGACCTGCGGATTGCCCAGCCAGTCGGAGGCCACGGAAATGAGCCAGGCAAGCGCGATGCCGGCCGGCAGGACAAGCACAATCCCCGGCGCCGCCGCGGCCAAGACCCCGCCTACTATGAAGGTCATCAGCGTGGCGAGCGCCCAGCCGCCGCGTCGAATCAGCGCGTCGTGGCGGCGAATGCGGTCGCGAATGGCCTGCCGGTCCGGCGCGGACAAACGCTCGCCCGGGTCTCGCCCCAAGATCTGCTGAAAAATCTCGCGCGTTTCTGGATCGATCGGCTGTCCACTTACCTGCATCTCGTCAACGCGCCGCGATGCTTCCGTAAGCTGGGGAACGACCACGTAGGGGTTGATGAGCCCGACGAAAACATTCGGATTATCATCGATAATGCGGACATCGCGGTAGCGCAGCAAGTGGCGGGCAACCACCCAATGGCCGATCTCATTGATCCTTTTTCCGAAAATAATGCCTATACCGTACATCGCAACGCCCGCGCTCGCCTGGACAACGGCCAGCGCACCTCCGGCTTGAAGCGCAAACATGAAAATGGCGATTGCGCCCGTGAGAAGAAGCGCCGCTTCGGGCAGCCCGAGCCGCCGGGGAGGAAGCGCGGCCGCAGCGGACTCGGCGGATGGGGCGCCGCGGTCTGTCGCAACGTAAGGAGCGATCTCAATGCCCGGCTCTGTCACCGGTTCATCGTCGAGCCATGTCAAATCCTCGGGCCATGTCAAATCCTCTTCATCCGGTGCAGGAGGCGTGCGATCGCCATAAGCGGCAGCAACGTCTCCCCCCCGCGAACCGACAACAATGCCCAAGAACCACGATCGGTCGATTTCATAACCCGTGCTATCCAGAATCCTGCGCTGGAGGCGGTCGAAACGGGCGGCTACCTGCTCGAACGAAGTCTCATCGGGAAAACGGAGAATGAACTGAAGGGGGACGGTGTCATCGGCCGGATCCGGCAAAGTGGAGTGGTGCTCGCGCACGCGCGCCAACAACAGGACAAGCAGGTCGAAGTTCTCTTCAAACACGCCGATGTCGATCGTGGCGCGCACCTGCCCATGCCGCGCAAAGTACGCATGCAGGGCCCCGGGATCGTTCAGCAGCTCGAGCCGCGGAAACAGCGTCGACAGCCGGGCTAGCGTGTCGCCTCCGGTCAGCGATACGCCGAACTGTCGCGCGATGCCGCCCGCCGCCTCTGCCGGCGCGAGAGCAGCCGCCTCCGGTGCTCCCAAGGGGAGCAAGAGCAAGAACGCCAGCGAGCCGTTCAGCACTCGGCTCTGAAAAAAAAGCATCCACCTCATGGCGATTCCCCGGCCGAGGCGAGGGCGCTCAGCACAGCGGGCCGGCTCCGCAGCGACTCACGCTTGAGGAGGAGGACCTGCGCATAACGCGCGTCGTCCGTGTCTTTGCCGGCATTAGGCGTGACTATGGCGACCGAAGCGCCTTGCTTGGCGAACAATGCTGCCACCCGGTCCGTGTGAAACCCGCCGAGGATAAGGACCGCCGTCGTCTCCCCTTGCGCCTGCATCCGCTCAAGCGAGCGTCCGACGATCTGCGCGTCGCGGGCGCGGGCCAGATCATAAAACTTCTCCGCCTGATGGAGGGTGCGTTCCAGTTCCTCAACCGACTGCGGCTCAGCGACCGGAACTTCCCAGCGCAGGCAAAGCTCTTCGAGTTTCGGCGCCCATTCGCTCGCGGCCAACAGGCTCGCGTCCGCTTGGTAGCGGGCATAATCATCCGGCGTCCAGTGGAGCGTCATCAAACGCTCGCACAAGGCCAGTGTATTTCCCAGACGGAGCAATAGAGCCGCATCTTCGGTCACGGCCAGATTGGCCATCGCAAGTTCGTAACCCTTCTCTAGCTCCTGCCAAAACTCTTTGGCGTCCACATCCGCCCGAAGACCGATTGCGCGCACGTAGCTGTCCATGGCCGGATACGCGGATAGAGTAATTCCCTCGCGCTCCAGCGCGGCGGCCAGCGCCCGATAAAAGACGGCATGTTTCGCTTTGCCGTCCCGGACTTCCAGCGCCAGCGATGCCAGCGACGATGCCGCCTCGGGGTTCCGGCCGCGCAGAACGGCCACGGCGTCAGCCTGCTCTTGGGCGATCCGCGCAGGATCCATTTCGCGATCGAGCTGGAGCGCTTGCGCGTACCGCAACAAGTTCGGAAAACCGGCAGCCGCGACTCCCGCTTCCCGCATCGTATCGGTGAGAAGCTTTACATATTCGCCCATCGACCGCGCTTCGGATTCGAGCTCAGTCCGGCCCGCTAAAAGCGCTCGCATAGGCGGCGTCCACACTTTCTCGGCAAGCGCTTGCACGGGCCGCTTCAACTCGCCGAGGTGCGCCAGCGTGGCGGCGCGCGCTCGCTGCACCGCAAAGAAGGCTTCAAAATTCCGGTCGTAGCTTTCCTGCTCTTCAACGCCCCAAAGCTTCAACGGCTGATCGCTGATTACGTCCAGGTATTCGGCGCCGGAGAACCACCCATCCTTGAGGTATTTTTCCGCGAGCTCCCGACGTCCAGAAGGCGTCCCCATCCGGCGCAAGCTGCTTAAGCCGGCATTGCCGTCCGCGCCTTCCAGGAGGATCAAATGGATGCCCTGCCTCCGGGAAAGGTCATCCAGGATGGAGGCAATCGACCGCTGCGCCTGCTCGTTCACATGCGCGTCCTGAAGGATGATGATGGTTCGGCCGGTATCCGCCGCGGGGTCGGCTTGGACAACCTGAAGCAAGTGGCCGGATTCAGGTGGGATAGTAAACGTTGTCTCCGCGCCGGCCGGGAAGGGCGCGAAAGCCGCCGGCAGTAAGCTCGCCGCTAGCCAAATTTTCCGCATGTGTGCTCCGCGTTTGTTTAAGCGATTCTAAAAAAATAAGGCGCCCGCAAAGCAGGCGCCGAAATCGCATTACACGGAGAGCGGAAAACAAAAAACGGCGTCCGCCATGCGAACGCCGTTGTTCCTACAATCTTCCGTCGTCGGAAGATAGTTAAAGCTTACTTGACCCTGACAACCCTGTCAAGACCTCCATTTGGTCTTTTTTTAAGCCAAACCTTAACGGGTTTGCACGGGTTTCTCGGCGGGGGCGACTTCCTTTAACGCACGCCGGAGTAACAATCCCAGAGCGTCTTCCGTTGTCGCGGGTTGCGGCGCAGATTGGCTCGAGGATGAAGAAGGGTTCTGTTGTGAGCCAGGAGTAGCCTGCTCCGGCTGCGCACCTGCGGGCTGCCCCGGGCCCGGGGAGGCCTCCTCTTCGGGGCCGAGCGCACGCTTGAGGAGATCACCCAGCAAATCGGTGGTTACGGTCGTGATGAGCCGCTTCTGGATGTAATTAAGATCCGGCAGGACAGGCGGCTGCGCCGAGGTATCGATGATCACCGGAAACGCTATCCTGCCTTTGTCATCCGAAAGCCCGTTTAGCTCCTTCACGCTGCGGACCATGATCGCGGAGATCGGCTGAGCGAATCGCAGCGTCGGCCGAGACTGGACTGTGCGTTGCAGCAGGTTGACCCGGCCCGAACCGGAAAGCTCCAGCACATCCGTGCCGGCGGCCAGATCGTTGAATTCCAACCCGCCGTCCTTCAATTGCGCCGCCACGTCGATTGGAAGGAGCTTGGTGTCGCGCTCGTCGAGCTTAGCGAGATACTCGGGCGGCAATTCGCTCTGCAGCTTCTCAACCAGCCCGGGAATGATGGACAGCTGCTCCAGCACAGACCGGAAGATATTCACGTTTAAGAGCACACCCTCTTGCAGGTTCAGCTTCGCGCTGCCGCTGACGGTCTGGATCGCGCGCTCGGGCGTAAGATCCGGCAAATCGCCGTCAAACGAGAGCGAGAGCCGGCCGCGCACCGTGGGCTCGCCGGGCTTCGGCCGTGGAGCGACCTCCTGAATCGGCAAGTCCGTGATCTCCACCGAAAGCCCGTCGATGCGGCCCGCTTGCCGCTGGTCCGGCAGGGTCACACGGCCGTGCACATGCGCGTTCGGCAAGTCCGCTCCGACAGCGGCGTCGGCTTGGATCGTCAGGGGCTGCCCGGGCGCGATATCGGTGATCACCACGCGAATGGCCTTTACGCGAACTTCCATGGGCGGAGTCACGGCCGCATCTTGCCACGTCAACTCGCCGTTGCGGATTTCAAACCGGGCGATTGAGAACGCGATCGGCTCCGGAGCCTGACCGCCCGCTGCCGGTTGTTGGGCCGCAGGCTGTTGAGCTGCCGCGGCCGGGGCCGCAGCGGGTGCAAGGCCGGTTGCGTTGATCTTGCCTTGCGCGTCGCGCGTCACGCGGATGCGCGGCCGGTCCAACAGAACCGAAGCGATCTCGATTTTCTTCTGGAGAAGAGGCCCGATCTTAACAAGCGCCTGAGCGTCCTCGACCTCTGCCAAGGGTTGGCCGGATGGAGATGCGGGATCTTGGATACGCAGCCCCTCGGCTTGCAACGCCACCCCATGGTGCCATTCGAGCGAGAGGTGCTCCAATGACACGGGCGTGCCCAGCGCCTTCTGGAGCTGTTCCACGACCAGCGGCCGGTAACGGTCGGCGTCGAATGTGGCCAGGAATATCCCCAGCGCCGCGACCGCGAGCACCACGAGAATCAGGAGGACGATCAGGAATTTCTTCATTTCATTGAATTTCGCGAATTTCGCTGAGCGATTATTTGCAGGATTTGACCGCGTGGTCCAAACGGCCCTGCACCACGTTCCAGTCGATCGCGTTGTAGAAAGCTTCGATGTAATCCGCGCGCTTCACGCCATAGTCCAGCATGAACGCGTGCTCGAACACATCCATGATCAGAACGATCGGACACGTGGCCAGGTGGCCGGTGTCGTGCTCGTTGACCCAGATGTTGTACAGACGCTGCGCGGTCGGATCCCAGACCGTCGCAGCCCAGCCGATGCCGCGCATCGCGCCCGTGGCCTTGAAGTCTTTCATCCAGTCGTCGAACGAGCCGAAGCTGTTCTTAAATTGCTGCCCGAGCGGCGAAGCCTGGTCCACGGGCTTGGCTGTCTTGGTCATGTTGCCGAAGTAATACTCGTGCAGCCGCATGCCGTCGAACTCCCAGCCGAAGCGGCGCTTCATTTCCGCGCAGCCGGGCGTAGAGAGCTTGTTTTCCTTGCGGAGAGCGTCGAACTCGTCCAGAAGCTTGTTGGTGTTGGTGACATATCCCTGGTAAAGCGTGAAGTGGTTCTTGAGAAGCGTGTCGCTAAAGCCGGCGGTGCCGATCAGGTGATCAAATGTTTTAGCTGTGTAGACTGCCATGTGAGCCTCCTGTTGTATGCAATACGCGCATTATAGCACTAGCGCGCTAACCAGCACCGCCGCAGCACGCTTAAGGCCGCCTGAAGGGTAGCCTCGGGCGCCCGGTCGTCGGAAATCCGCGTCCAGTCGCCCTTGCTCCACGCGCGTACAGGCTCAAAACCGGCTTTCAGGCGATCATAATGCTCGGGCCTGGCTTCGGAAATATCCGACTTGGCTTCGGCGCGCGCGGCAACCCGCTTCAGCGCAACAGCGCGCGGCACCGAGCATTCGAAGAAGTGAAAATCCGCTTTCAATTTGCGGGCGATCTGCCGCAGCGCGGACCGGCCCTCGTGCTTGGAAAAGGTCCCGTCGCACACCACGGATTTGCCGGCACGCAACGCCTCTTGCGCGCGGCGGATCAGACGCCGGTAAACTTGGTTTGATACTTTGGGCGAATAAATGCCGTTGGCAAAACCGTTGCCCTGCCCGCGGTAGTGAGCGAATTCCGTCAGTCGAATTTCATCGCTCCGGAGCCACTCGGCGCCGAAAGTTTCGGCCAGCCCACGCGCCAGCGTGCTCTTGCCGGATCCGATCAGGCCGCCGACCACGATCAGCTTCGGCCGGCCAAGCGCTTGCGCGTACCGGCGAGCCAGTTTGAAATGCTTGCGCGAAAGCGACCGGGCGCGCCGGCCGTCGGCCGAGTCCGGGTGCTGCTGCCACGCGAACGCGCGCACTTTGCCGCGCACCAGCGTGCGATGGCACTTGTACAGCGGAAGCACCACGTCAAAGCTGGAGTCGCGCATGCCGGCGCGGTAGCGCTGCACCAGCACGCGTGCCAGGTCGGCTCGGCCGCGAAATTCCAAGTCCATAATCAGAAACGCGAGATCGTTCACGATGTCCCCGCAGCGGAACGCGGGCTGGAATTCCACGCAGTCGAACACGTTGACCGGGTTTGTGAGGCAGATATTTTCGCAGCGCAGGTCGCCATGGCCGTCGATGATGCGGCCCTTGCGCACGCGTTCGGCCAGCGCCGGCTCATGCAGCGCCAAATACATCCGGTACGCTGCGTCGATCGCGATGCGGTCTTTCTCGGTCAACAGCGACCCGATAAATGGCCGGCACTCGTCGAGGTTGCCCAATACCAGCGCGCGCACTTGCGCCGGCTCGCCGTAGTGGTTGATCTCGCTCCCGCGCTCAGCCTTGCGGAAGAACGGCATCAGCCGGTCAGACAAGCGGCGCATATCGGCCTGAGTCACACGGCGCCGCGCCACGAGCTTGTCCATCAATCGCTCTTCCGGAAGCCGCCGCATTTTGACGACCCAATCGATCGCGTTGCCGTCCCCGCCGAGCCGCAACGTGCCGTGATCATCGATGATCGGTTCCATGTCGAGGTAGATGTCCGGCGCGAGCCGGCGGTTCAGCGTCAGCTCAAGCTCGCAGTAGCGCTTTCGCAGCTCCACGGTGGAAGCGTCGAGGAACGGAAACTTCACCGGCTTCTTGAGCTTGTACGCGAAATCGCCGGCGAGGAACACGTGCGACACGTGCGTTTGACGGGTCTGGATTTTTCCCGCGGGGTGCGGGTAACTCTTCGGCCGCGAAAGAAACGCGACAACGCGCTGTTCATGGGTGTCCATGGGGCGGCATTCTACCACGGATTCCGCCTGGATTTGGAGCTTCCGATGCGCTATCGTAGGACGTTCTTAACGGTTAACCTTTAGGAGGCATCATGCGACGTTCTCTTCCCCTTGGATTGGCCTTGGCAGCGGGTTTGCTGGTTTCGCTCGCGGCGCCCCAAAAAGCCCACGCGGAGCTTGCCGGCCCATTGGCAAAGCTCACGCGCGGCGCGGTGAACACCGTGACCGGCTGGGTTGAAATCCCCAAACGCATGCATGAAACATGGAAAGCGTCCGGCGCGGGCGCGGGTCTAACGTATGGCCTCATCCGCGGCGTCGGTTATGGTTTTGTACGCACCGCGGCCGGCGTTTATGAGCTCGTGACCTTTCCTTTTCCCGCCCCGCCCGACTACGCGCCCGTGATCCAGCCGGAGTTCGTATTCGACGACGCGGACACCGACCAAAACCTCTGAGCGCATGCGCCCGCAGCGAAGGGTGATTCGAAAATCCATCGCTGCCGGATTATTTTGTTTCCTCGCCGGTTCTCCGGTTGCATCCGCGTTGAACGTGCAGCGGCTGGAGCCGGCCGAGCTCGATCAATTAAAGGCGGTGCTCGCGGTGCTCGACCCGGCTATCGAACAACGGCGCAAAGACGGCAATGCCGCGATGCTGACGTGGGATGAGCTTTACGCGCCGCTGGACACCGGCGGCCGCGCCTTCCTGGACGCGTTCCGCGCGTTGCGAGCCAAAGACCTCGGAGCCACGTCGCATTACTCCGGCGAGAACACCGGCGCGGCTCAAATCGTCGCGGTCCCGGAGCAGCGATTTGCCAAGGACGGCCAAGAAACACCCATCGATAAGCAGTACCTGCCCAAGCCGGCGTTGGCGGCTTACGAACGCATGATGGCTGC
>JAHFGY010000054.1:10097-12969 GCA_023247195.1 Candidatus Omnitrophota bacterium
CCAGCTTTATCTGTTCGTCTTTTACATGAGCAACCACGACTACTCGATCACGGAAACCAACCGCCACGTGGCGCTGCCCGGCTACAGCGAGCACGGCAACCCGTCGCAGCAAGCGATCGACTTCATCAACCAAGACGGCATCAACGGCGAATATGATCCGCCCGCGTTCGAAGCGCTTCCGGAATATGCCTGGCTTCAGGCCAACGCCGGCAAATTCGGCTTTACCCTTTCTTACCCGCGGAACAATCCGATGAATTCCGCATTCGAGCCGTGGCATTGGCACTACCAAGCGCCGGATGCCTAGCCAGACCGTTAAAGCCCGTCCGAAACGCGCCTCGGCCGAGCCTTTGTCTTCCTCTCCTTCCGCTCCATCGCTCGTGCGGTCGCTCGGGCTGCTGGACGCGTCCATGCTCGTCGTGGGCTGCATCGTGGGCTCGGGCATTTTCCGCTCGGCGAGCTCAATCGCGGCTCATGTCACGTCGCCAAGCCTGACGATCGCGCTGTGGATTTTCGGCGGCCTCTTGTCGCTGTGCGGAGCGCTGTGCTACGCCGAGCTCGCGGCGCTCTTTCCCCAGAGCGGCGGCGACTATGTCTACATCAGCGCGTCATACGGCCGGATCTCGGGATTTTTGTTCGGCTGGACCAAACTCTTCATCGAGCGCACGGGCACGATCGCGATCCTCGGCAAAGTGTTCGCCGACTACCTCCGCCGCGCGCTTCCTTATCCGGAGTCCGCGGCAACGGCGATCGCGGCCGCGGCCATTGTGCTGCTCACCGTCGTCAATATCGTCGGCGTGCGCTGGGGCAAGTACGTGCAAAACCTGTTCACGTTTTTGAAAATCGCGGCGCTGGCCGCGATTATCGTGACTGGGCTGTCCACTATCGGAGCGGGCCGGGCCGTGGCGCAAGACTGGAGCATCCCGCCGCTTTCGGTTGGGACATTCCGCAGCCTGGGCGTGGCGATGGTGTTTGTGCTGTGGACCTACAGCGGCTGGACCGAAGCGGCCTACGTTGCCGATGAAGTGAAAGAGCCGCAGCGCACCGTACCGCGAGCCATCCTGGGCGGTCTCCTGTTGACCACGGTGCTGTACGCGCTCGTGAACATCAGCTACCTTACCGCCGTGCCGGTAGCGGACATCGCGCAAACGCCGCAGGTCGCGGCTTCGCTCATGGAGCGCGCGCACGGCCCGGCCGGAGCGATCTTTATCGCGGCCATGATCGCGTGTTCAGCATTCGGCGCGCTCAACGGCTTCATCCTAAGCAGCTCGCGCGTGTTGTACGCCATGGGCAAAGACCACGGCTTGTTCGCGCGCTTGGGCGCGGTGCACCCGCGCTTCCGCACGCCCGCTTTCGCGCTCGCCGTGACCGGCGCGATCGCGATCCTGCTCGTCTACACCAAAACGTTCGATCAGATCGCGACGTATTCGACGCTGGTCATCTCGATCTTCTTTATTTTGGCCACGTTCGCGGTCATCCGGCTTCGCAACCAAGCGCCCTACGCCAAGCGGCCGTACCGCGCGTGGGGCTACCCGGTCACGCCGATCGTGTTCTGCCTGACCATGATTGCGTTCACGGTGAACGTGACGTGGAGCCAGCCGAAAGAAGCGCTTTTCGGCTTTGGCTTGCTGGCGCTGGGCCTGCCGCTCTATGCTTGGTCGCAGCGCCTGAGCGCAAAGGCCGCTTAAGGCATGTCGCTCGCGGCCGTGGCCATCGCGGTATGCGTTATCTTCTTTGCCGCGTACTTGATTTACGGCCGCATTCTCTCGCGCCTGTTCGCGCTTGACCCCAAACGCACCACGCCCGCGTGCGAGATCAACGACGGCGTGGATTACGTGCCCGCCAAAGCGCCGCTTCTGCTCGGCCAGCATTTCTCCGCCATTGCCGCGGCAGGCCCGATCGTGGGGCCGGTTCTCGGCGGGCTCTGGTTCGGCTGGCTGCCGGCGCTGGCGTGGATTGTTTTGGGCGCCGTGTTCTGCGGCGCGGTTCACGACTTCGCGAGCATGGTGGGCTCGGTGCGGCACCGCGGGCTTTCCATCGTGGAGATGGTGGGCGAGCTGCTCGGGCCGCGGGCCCGGCTGCTGTTCATCGTGTTTGTGTGGATCTCGCTCGTTTACGTGATCGTCGCGTTCACCGACCTCACGAGCGGCTCGTTCGTGGAGGCGACTTACGGCGGCGGCGTGGCTTCTTCGTCGGTTCTCTACCTCGCGGCCGCGATCGCCATGGGCGTGTGCTTGTACCGCTTCCGCATGCCGCTCGGCGTTGCCACGGCCATCTTCCTGCCGATCGTGGGCCTGATCATTTGGTTCGGGCAAGCGATGCCGCTCGTGCTGCCGGCCGGGCTGCCGGTGCGGCCGCAGCTCGCGTGGAACCTGCTGATTCTCGGCTACTGTTTTATCGCGTCGATCATCCCCATGTGGATCTTGCTGCAGCCGCGCGGGTACTTGGGCGGGTTCTTCCTTTACGTGACGCTCGCGGCGGGCGTGATCGGCTTGCTGCTGGGCGGCGACAAAGTCCAGTATCCCGCGTTCCTGGGCTGGACCAACGCCAAAGGCATGCCGCTTTATCCCATCCTCTTTGTCACCGTGGCCTGCGGCGCGTGCTCCGGCTTCCACGGCATCGTCAGCTCCGGCACCACGTCAAAACAGATCGAACGCGAGCCGGATTGCCGCGCGGTCGGCTACGGCGCCATGCTGCTGGAAGGATTGGTTGCCGTGATCGCGCTCGCCACGGTCATGCTGCTGGCGCCGTCGGACCCGCTCACAACACAATCGCCTGACCGGATCTATGCCGAAGGCCTAAGCCTGTTCGTCAGCCGCTTCGGGCTGGATCGCGACTTTGCGCGCGCGTTCGTGCTGCTTGCGTTCGCCACGTT
>JAHFGY010000055.1 GCA_023247195.1 Candidatus Omnitrophota bacterium
CGGCCTCGGCGCATTTGCGTGCTTGCCTTCCCGTCGGAGAAAAGCCAGAGCCTCGACGCCGTCTCCCACCACGTGCAAGTTCACGACGATCTTCCCGTCCTTAAAAGCCTCCTGCAACAGGCGGACGTCGCCCTTGTTGTCTTCAACCAGCAGGATATCCGCAGGCAATGTGTCGCTCATCCATTCCCCCCTTGTTCCGACAACGTGAATAAGAACATGCTGCCCTCGCCCTCTTTTGACTCAACCCAAATGCGCCCGCCGTGGCGCTGTACGATTTTCTTGCAGATCGCGAGCCCGATGCCCGTGCCGGCGTACTCTTCGCGCGTGTGCAAACGCTGGAAGATCGTGAAGATCCGATCGTAATACTTCGGATCGATGCCGATGCCGTTGTCTTTCACCCATAATTTCCAATCCTCGCCCTCTTTCACGGCGCCGACATGGATATGCGGCGGCCTATCTTTGCAGAATTTTAGAGCGTTGCCGATGAGGTTTTGAAGAAGCTGATGGAGCTGCACGGGATCGCCCATGAGCGTCGGCATCGGGTCGTGCGTGACAGTGGCGCCGCGCTCCTCAATGCTGAGCTTCAAGGTCTGCAACGCGCGCGCGAGCACGGCTTCCACGTCCGTCGATTCCAACGGTTTTGAGCGGGTACCGACGCGCGAGTACTCCAGAAGATCACTGATCAGCTGCTGCATGCGGCGGGCGCCGTCCACGGCAAAACCGATGAACTCATCCGCTTCTGCGTCGAGCTTCCCTTGATAGCGGCGCGAAATCAACTGCATATAGCTCGACACCATGCGCAGCGGCTCCTGCAGGTCATGCGAGGCCACGTACGCGAACTGTTGCAGGTTCGTATTCGATTCGCTCAGCTTACTGTTCACCGCGTTCAGCTGCTGGTTGGCCGCATCGACCTCCATGGTCTTGCGGTGGATTTCCTCAGCCATTGTATTAAAAGCCTGGGAAAGCCGCCCGAGTTCATCTCGGGTTTTCACCGGCACCCGCGCCGCAAAGTCGCCCGATGCGATGCGCTCCAAGCCTACGTTTAACCCGGTGATCGGCAAAAGAATCGTCCGGCTGAACAGCATCGCCAAGAGGACGACGAAAAAGGAGCCGGCCGCGGCCGTCAGCAGAATTTCCATGCGCATGCGTTCCAGCACGGCAAATGCATCGTCATGGTCCCGGATGATCGCGATCGTCCATTCCTGTCCCGAGTACTCCTCATAGCCTTTCAAGTGCTCGAAAGAGGCCAGGAATGTCTTGGCGCCAAGCGCAAACTCCATCAGCCCTGAATCGTGAGCTGCCATGTCTTCGATAAGCGAAGGCGGATCAAACTTCTCAAGCAAAAGGTCCTTATCGGGACCAGCGATGATGTTGCCTGACTTGTCCAGCAGCATCACGCGGCCGGTTTGGCCGACATGCACGTGGTCCGTGATCTCCCAAATGCTTTTCATATTAACCTGCCCGCCGATCACCGCCTGGAGCTTGCCGTCCGGGCTGAATACCGGAGCGGTCACCACAAACACCAGCTTGAACGGGCTCGGCACCACATGGACCGGCGAAACCGTGGCTTTTCCCTCTTTTGCCTGCTGGAACCATTGCTTTGTTTTCCATTCGCCCCGGTACTGGTAGTTCATGGAACCGAGCACAACGCCGTCGGGGTTCACCAATGTGATGTCCTCGAAGATGCCGTAGAACTGCTGGATCTTGCGCATTTCAGCCAGCTTCTCTTCAAGCGTCGCCGTCGGAGAAACGATGACCGGGTGCTGAGCCAGCGATTGGACATGCGTGTAAGCGGAAAAAACCGTGCGCTCGATCTCAACGCCGATTTCTTTTGTGAGCAAAGACATGCTCTCGCGCAGCATATTCTGCGTGCTCACCTTCACCTGCTGTCGGGAAAGCACCGCGAGACCGCCGAAGGGCAGCAGTCCGACCAGGAGAAACGCGATCGCGATCTGAAGACCCAGCGAGCGTTGAATCATCGCGGCTGGCTATTCGGAAGGCGACTGAGGTTGGTTAAGAACAGCCCAGGTTTCATTCATGATCCTCCGGCGCCGCTCGGTGTCGGAGGCATCGCTCGGCGATGCCGCGAATTCATAGCTAGCCAGCGCCGCCTCGGACGGGTATACGCCCGGATCCTTCAGAATTTCCGGAAGAATAAAGGCGTTCGCCCCATCTGAAGGATTCGCGAACCGGATGTAGTTCGTATTTTGGCCGCTCGCCGACGGCTCAAGCATGTAATTGATGAAAGCCTGCGCCAAGCTTTGGCGCTTGGAGCTCTTGGGGATGCAGAAATTGTCGATCCACAGCCTGCCGCCTTCCTTGGGAAGGACGTAGGCTATTTGCGGATTCTGGCCCGCGGCAAACGCTGCGTCGCCCGAATAAATCTGCGCGACCCAAATCTCGCCGCTCGCAAGCTGGTCCCGTACGGCGGCAGGATCCAGATAGCGCGGTGATTGCGATCGCAGAGCCAGCAGCTTCTCTTTTGCCTGCTGCAGATCAGCGTCGTCCGCGGAGTTCAGCGAATGGCCGGCCACCTTGAGGCCGGCGTAAAGCAGTTCGGATGGGCTCGCTTGCAATCCTACTTTCCCTGCAAAGGCGGGGTCCCAGAGAATGCTCCAGCTATTGTCGGCAATGCTGGCTTGGCTTACATGCTCGCGGTTGACGCCAAGACCGATCGTTCCCCAGGTGTAAGGAATGGAAAACTGATTCCCCGGGTCATAGTCCCGGTTAAGGAACCGGGCGCTCATGTTTCGAAAGTTCAGCATGCCGGCCTTGTCCATGGATGCCAAGAGTTTCAGCTTAACAAGCTCGGTCAGCACCGTATCGGAGACAACGGCCACGTCGTACTTGCCAGGTTCGTCTTGCAGGTAGGCAAAAAGCTCGTCGTCATCCTCGAAGGAAAGAACTTCGACTTTCACCCCGTTGGCCTTGGCGAACGCGTCCAGCACATCGGGCGAGAAATAGTCTTCCCATGTCACGATAGTCAGCGTTCGGTCGCTCGTTTCGTCCGCGCACAACGGGAGAACGTTGACAGACACGGCCAGCAGAACGGCCGCTTTCAAGACCTGCATGTGGCGCGCTGAGATGGCGTTCTTCATTGCGGTTTCTCGCTTCGCTGAAGTTCCGCCCACACTTGGTTAACAACCTGCTGGCGATTCTGGTCCGCGTCCGTTCCGGAAGAAGGCAGGAGCACTTCGCAGTTGCGCAGAACATCATCCGGTGGGTATACCGATGGGTCCTCGATAAGTTCCGGCAGCGCAAAAGCGCGCGCCGCGGCATTGGGGTTCGCGTAGTGGTAGTGATTCGTGATGCCCGCGCTGATCTCCGGCTCGAGAATGAAATTCATGAAAAGGTGCGCGTTTTTCTTATGCTTGGCGTCGCGAGGGATCAAAACATTATCCACCCAAAGGGTCGCGCCCTCCTTTGGGATCACGTACTCCACGTCTGGATTTTTCGCGGCCGCCACCACACCCTCGCCCACATATACCTGCGCCGCCCACAGGTCCCCGGAAACCAGCTTATCGCGGATCTCGATGGTATCAAGGTACCCGGCTAATAGCGGCCGCTGCGCGAGCAGCTTCTGACGGGCCTCTTCCAATTCCTTGGGGTCCGTAGAGTTGAGCGAATGGCCTTTCAGCTTAAGAGCGGCTCCCACCACTTCAGTCCCCGTGGGAAGCATGGCGATTTTTCCGCTGTATGCCGGGTTCCAAAGGATCTCCCAGGAATTCGGCTCTTCGGTCACATACTTCCGATTCACGGCCATGGCCGTGGTGCCCCAAGTGTAAGGAACCGAGTATTGGTTGCCGGGATCGTAGGATGGGTTGCGGAACCGCTGCTCGATATTGCTTAGGTTCGGGAGCAAAGCGAGATCAAGTTTCGAGAGCAAGCGCATCTGGATAAGCTCGCCCACCAGCCGGCCGGAAGTGATGATGATATCGTGCGCTTCCGGATCGGACTGGACGCCGGAAACCATTGCGTCTTCGTCGTCGAATGTCTCGAGATTTACCGTGATGCCGTACCGGGATTCGAACTGCTTGACGGTGCCTTCATCGAGGTAGTCCTCCCAGTTATAGATATTGAGGACCTTCTCCGCATCGGTCTCCGGAGCAGGCGCCGCCCCGGCAACGTTCGCCCACGTCCAGAGCGCGGCATAAGCCCATAGACCCGCACGCTTGATGCGCATATACCTTTCCTCCTATGTCCATAAAAGCAGTGCGAGCGTCCAGTTAGCCTGGACGCTCAGCACATAAGAGGAAGTATACCTGAGAGTAAGTTTTTTAAAGCAAAGGTAAGTAAGTTTTCAACTCATAGTCCGTGATTGTCCGGCGGAAGCGATCCGACTCAATCTTCTTATTCTTGAGGAAAGACTCGTAAACGTGCGCGCCAAGCGCCTGCTTCAGGAGCGCGCTGCCTTCGGCCAGGGAAATGGCTTCCTCTAAACTGCCTGGCAGCATGCGGATGCCGCGTTTGCGGCGATCTTCAGCGCTCATCGCGAAAACATTTTCTTCAGTCGGTTCAGCCAGCGAATAGCCGCGCTTGATGCCATCCAGGCCAGCGGCCAGGATCACGCTGAAAGCGAGGTAAGGGTTGCAGGCTGAGTCGGGCGAACGCAGCTCGATGCGCGCCGCGCTCTCCTTGCCGGGCATGTAGCGCGGTACGCGGATCAGGTCCGAACGGTTGTGCTTGGCCCACGTCACGTAAACCGGCGCCTCGACCCCGGGCACAAGCCGCTTGTAGGAATTCACCCACTGGTTCAGCACCAGCGTGATCTCCGGCGCATGCTTCAAGATGCCGGCCATGAAACTTCGGGCGGTCTTGGACAAGTGGATCGGATCTTTTGAGTCGAAGAACGCGTTGCGGTCGCCGCGGAAGAGCGAGGTGTTCACATGCATGCCGGAGCCGTTGCCGTCCCACACGGGCCGCGGCATGAAAGAAGCGTAGACGTTGCGCTTGAACGCGATCTCTTTCACGACAAGGCGGAACGTCATCACATTGTCGGCCATGGACAGCGCGTCGGTGTAGCGAAAGTCTATCTCGTGCTGCGACGGCGCCGCTTCGTGGTGCGAGGACTTGATGCCGATGCCCATGTCTTCCATGGAAAGGATGATGTCTCGGCGCAGGTCCGATGCCACGTCCAGCGGCGTGAGGTCAAAGTAACCGCCAGTATCGATCGGAAGCGGCGCGTCGGCGCTCTTGAAGAAGAAGAACTCAACCTCCGGCCCGACGTAAAAAGTGTATCCCGCCTTTGCGGCCAACGCGAGGTTGCGCTTGAGCACTTGGCGCGGATCGCCCTCGAACGGCCGGCCGTTCGGGTACGTGACGTCGCAGAACATGCGCGCCACCGCGTTCTCTTTGGGCCGCCAAGGCAGCAGGCAGAACGTGTTCGGGTCCGGAACGATGAGCATATCCGATTCGTCGATGCGGGCGAATCCTTCGATCGCCGAACCGTCGAAACCGATCCCCTCTTCCAGCGCTTCCTGCAGCTCATCGATGGTGATCGCGATGCTCTTCAGGAAGCCCAGGATGTCGGTGAACCACAGGCGGATAAAACGGACGTCATGCTCCTTGGCGAGCCGGAGCACGTATTCCTTGTCTTTCCTAAGCGGACGCGCGTGCTTGTCGGGCATGGGTTTTCCCTCCAGATGGGTCTTGGAATTCTATCAGATTGCAGAACGTCTGGGCGACATGTTGCGAGAGTGTCTGCAGACGATCGAGGTGCTCCGGGTTCTGCCGTTTGATCGCGGCCGGATCGATCGTACCTTTGACCGCTGCCAGCTCCTTTCGACCATTGGGATTCGTCATCCATAGGCGAATGATCGCCTCATTCACCTCGACATGAAACTGCAACCCATAGGCGTTCTTGCCCAAGCGGAAAGCTTGGTTCGCGCACAGCGGCGAGCTGGCCAAGTGCGCGGCGCCTTTCGGCAAATCAAAGGTATCGCCGTGCCACTGAAACACGGTCTCGGTTTGGCCGAACGGGTCCATGAGCGGATCCCCGTCGGCGCCGGACTCGCGCATGAGCGGGTACCATCCGATCTCTTTTGAAGGATTTGGGTAGACCTTCGCGCCCGCTGAGGCGGCCAGCAGCTGCGCGCCGAGGCAAACGCCGAGAATAGGGATGCCGGCATCCAACGCAGCCCGGATCAAATCGAGCTCTTTGCTGAGGTAGGAAAGCTTGCCGCGGTCATTCACGCTCATCGGCCCGCCCATCACGATGAGACCGCTGATTGCGGAAGCCTTGGGCAGCCGGCCGGCTTCTTTGGGTGTTTCGACGTCGACCAGATCAAACCGGGCGCGATTGAGCGTGGGTTCGAACGTTCCGAGCCGCTCATAGGGAACATGCCGCAGGACGCCGATTGTCTTTGGGGCGCTCATCTTGCTCCGCTCTGAGAGTTTAGAAACAGGATCGAGCTCTTGCGAGCTCGATCCCCTTAAAATCCTGGAAGAAAGAACGGTGCCCGATCTTAGATAGCGGTCTCGCCGCGTTCTCCGGTTCGGATTCGAACAACTTCTTTGACATCCGACACGAAGATCTTGCCGTCTCCAACCGCGCCGGCTGCGTTGGTCCGGGCGGCCTTTGCAATGGCCTGAACGGTCTTGTCCACGTCTCCGTCCGAAATCACGATCTCCAGCTTGACCTTGGGGAGGAACTCTACCCGATATGTCTCCCCTCGCCACTGTTGGGTGATTCCCTTCTGCTTGCCGTGGCCTTCCACCTCCGACATTGTCATGCCCGGATATCCCACGGCCTCAATTGCCTTACGCACGTCGTCCAACTTCTCCGGACGAACGATCACTTCTAATTTCTTCATGGGGGCGCTCCTTCTATTTCCTTATTTGACGGCAAGCTGAGGCGAAGCGCTGACCGAGCTCGTGACAATCGGAAACGTCTTTCTGACTACGAATTCCGGGTAGGCAGAGTTGCCATGCTCGCCGATGTCCAATCCTTCGATCTCTTCGCGGGCGCTGACACGGATGCCCATAACCGCTTTTAGGATAAACCAGGTCAACGCTGAAACCACCAGAGTGAACACGCCGACCGCCACAACGCCTTTGAACTGGGTAATCAACAAGTTGGCGCCGCCGCCGAAGAGCAGGCCGTCGCCGGTCGTGTTGGGCATGAACTTGCCCTGCGAGAATAAGCCCAGAGCCAGCGTGCCCCAGACACCGTTCACCAAGTGCACCGAGGTCGCGCCAACGGGATCGTCGATCTTCACCTTTTGCTCGAAAAACATCACGGACAGCACAACAAGTACACCCGCCACTGCACCGATAGCGAGCGAGCTTTCCACGCTCACATACGCGCACGGAGCGGTGATCGCCACTAGACCCGCGAGAAGTCCGTTCAGGGTCATGCCGAGATCAGGTTTTCCCAGCAACAGCCACGAGGTAATTGTTGCGGTGATGGCCGCGGCCACGCCGCCGGAATTGGTCGTCACGCAAATGCGCGAGATAGCTTCGGGGTCGGCAGCCATGGTTGAGCCCGGGTTGAAACCGAACCAACCGAGCCATAGCACGAACGTTCCTAGGGTCGCCAAGCTTAATTCATGGCCGGGGGTTGCCCGCACTTCACCGTTTGGGCCGAACTTGCCGATGCGGGGCCCGAGAATCAGGGCCCCGGTCAAAGCCGCCCAACCACCCACGGAATGAACAACGGTCGAACCGGCAAAATCCCAAAAGCCCATCTTGGCGAGAAATCCGCCTCCCCAGATCCAATGCCCGGTGACCGGGTAAATGAGCGTGCCCATGACGCAGGAGAAAACAATGAACGAGAGATACTTGATCCGGCTTCCGACGGCACCCGAAACGATAGTGGCCGCGGTTCCCGCGAACACAAGCTGAAAGAAGAACTTGGCCATCAAAGGCACGCCTGTCCAGTTCAAAGCACTGTACACGCCTTGGTAAGCTTCGCCGGTTGCCGGCGAGTTGTCCGTGCCATGCAAACCAAGCAAACCCTGCAAGCCAACAAACGGGCTGCCGTCGCCGAACATGATCCCGAATCCCAGGAGCCAAAAAACAACGGACGTGACCGCGAATACCACGAAGTTCTTGGACAGAATATTCACGCAGTTCTTGGCCGGCTGCATGCCCGCCTCGACCGTGGCGAACCCAAGGTTCATAAAGAACACGAGCATGCCTGTAATCAAAACCCAGATCGTATCAAGCGCGACTTTCGTATCCATCCCCACCCCCTATTGGCGCTTCTTCCCCACCATTCCCCGCCAAGCCAAATAAGGCACGATTCTAGAGCTATTTTGTTACGGGAAGGTTACGAACAAGTAAAAAGACGGCGGCAGAGGATATCCTGCCGCCGTCTTCTATTTTTACTGGGACGCCGAATACGCCTAGATGGCGGCTTCGCCTTTCTCGCCCGTGCGAATGCGCACCACATCCCGGACATCCGAGACGAAAATCTTGCCGTCTCCAGGATTTCCAGTACGCGCCACCTTGGAGATGGCTTGCAAGGTCTTTTCAAGATCCGAATCCGAAATCACGATCTCCAGCTTGACCTTTGGCAGGAATTCCACCCGGTATGTCTCGCCCCGCCATTGCTGGGTGATTCCCTTCTGCTTACCGTGGCCTTCCACCTCTGACATTGTCATGCCCGGATATCCCACAGCCTCGATTGCCTTGCGCACCTCGTCCAACTTCTCCGGACGGATGATCACATCTAACTTCTTCATTGTTCCCACCCTCGCGTTGGTCCTAGGCGAAGCATCTGCATTTTCCACTAGAGATCCGGCCATTGATTACCTCCGCGCCGGCTCAGGGCTCTCCGCGGAAATCATCGGCAACGGGGTCTCTGAGTGTTTGTCCAGCTTCACACCAACATACCCTGGAACGCCCATTTCGGGAATATCCAATCCCTGGAGCTCCGCAATCGGATCCACGCGGTGGCCGCCAGTGAGCGCGCCAATAATTTTGAAGACAATAAACGTTAGCGGCGCGATGTAGAGAATGTTCGCCGAAACGCCGATGACCTGTGCCACGAACTGGCCAGGATCGCCGTAGAACAGGCCCTTCACCGTGCCGGCAACGCCGTTCCAGGCGTCGCCATAGGTTCCGTCGGCAAACAGGCCGAGCGCCAGACAGCCCCACGCGCCGTTGACGCCGTGCACAGCGATGGCGCCAACCGGGTCATCGATCTTGAGCTTGCGCTCGATGAACAATGCCGCTTCGATCACCAGCACCCCGGAGATCACGCCGATCAGACAAGCATTGATCGAACTCACAAACGCGCATGGCGCCGTGATAGCCACAAGCCCAGCAAGCATGCCGTTACACATCATGCTCGGATCGGGTTTACTGCCGCGCACTTTCCACATCCACAGCGTTGCCGCAAATGCGCCCGTTGCTGAGGCGAGCATGGTGTTAACGGCAGCCACAGCAATGCGCAGGTCGCCACCGGCGAGTGAAGACCCGGCATTAAAACCAAACCAGCCGAACGCCAAGATGAACGTGCCGATCACGGCCATCGGGATGCTGTGACCTGGAATCACGTTGACAGAACCGTTCTTGTTGTACTTGCCGATGCGCGGACCGAGCATGGCAGCAGCCACAATCGAAATCACGCCGCCCGTTAAGTGCACAACGGATGAGCCGGCGAAGTCCACATGGCCGTGGCCCAAGCCAAAGTTCCTTCCCAACGCCGCGAGCCAGCCGCCTCCCCAAACCCAGTTGCCATAGATCGGGTACATGATCGTGCCTACGAACAAACCGTAGATCACGAACGAGGAGAACTTCCATCGTTCCGCGAGCGCGCCCGTTGGAATGGTTGCGGTCGTGTCCATGAACACCATCTGGAACAGGAACATGGTGAATACAGCAACGTCATATACGCCATTCAAGAAGAAACCATGGGTGCCGAACAAACCAAAGTCCTTCCCGAACAACTGGATGGTGAATTCATGCGATAGCCCGTCATAGCCGCCCAGCGTGGCTAAGCCGCCGAATCCGCCGAACATAAGCGCGAACCCTATGGCGTAGAAGCCGAGCATACCCAACGGATAGACCAGGAAATTCATGCCCATCGTGTGCGACACGTTCTTCGCGCGCGTGAGGCCGGTTTCCACCATGGCAAATCCCGGCTGCATGAACATAACAAGAAACCCGGTGACCAGTGTCCACACGAAGTTGATCGAGATTTTGTCGTGTCCGACCTGATTAGCCACCTCTTCAAGTGTGGGTGACCCCGGTGTGGCCGCTGTTATGTCAGCTGCCGTGCCTGTAGCTGCTCCAGTCGGATCAGCATCCTTCGCCGAAGCGGTGACTCCCGACAAGAGACTGAACAAACATGTTCCCAGGACTAAGCCTCTCCCGATTCGTTTTATGTATTCCCAGCGTCTCATTCTGCTCCTCCGGGGTTTCCCCGCTCTTCCTTAACATTTACTTCCTGCAAGCCATCGAAATATTGCAATATTTATATTCTTTTAAGAGAGCGGAGAGCCCTTGCGGGCTCCCCGCTCCATTACCCGTAACCTTAAAAAACGTACGTAACCTCCGCGCCGACCGTGTTCTGGTAGCTCTCAAGACCACTGCGCATCGGGAACACGTGGCTGTCCGCCTGGTCAAGCCGGTACTCTAACCGGGTGATCAGGTTCGGGGCCAGCCGGAACTCGTTCGTCAACGTCCAACCGATCAATTGCAGGTCGGCGTTCGCAACCCCTGCCGGTATGGCAGCGCCTGTGCGGGTATTGTCGTTGTCGTTGAACACTTCCACGCGGCCGGCGATCGAGTACCAATCGGTCACGTCGTAGCGGGCGTAAGCCGCGATACCGTTCCAGGTAGCGTTGCCGCCCTCGTTCTCGTTCACAGCGTCTTTCTCAAAGCCGACATCGGCCGCGAGCTTGAAGTGCAGCACCTCGGTCGGGTCATAGCCAAGGACCAACGACCAGAAGTGGCGCAGGTCGTGGCTGTCGCTGGCTTGCTCCGCGCCAATCGTGTAGGCGGAGGCAATCGAAACACCTTCAAGCGGGACGATGGCCACGCCTAGGTCAACGCTCTTCGCGCGGTTGTTGTCATCCACGATGTCCCAGCCGTTGTGCAAACCGACGTGCGTGGTAAGCATGTCGCTCCACGCATAGCTGGCCCGCACGCCCGTGTGGCTGAGCGGCTCGGCGTAGCCATACATGAATGAGCGGGAATAGTTCCAGTTTCCAGCAGGCTCAAGCACTTCGGCCCCGTGCAGCGTACCGACCTTTCCGAACTTGATGTCCAGGCCGTTGCCGACAGGCGCCAGGTACTGAACGTAGGCTTGCTGAATATCGAGCTCATCCGTGGTCGAGCCCAAGCCGGTCGTGACCGACCCGGTGACTTCCGAGTCGCTGCCGAAGTCAAGATCTCCGCGGAAACCGCCGCGGCTGTCCTCGGTCGCCAGCTTCTCAAAAGCCACTTCCACGTTGTGGAACATGAACTCGTTCGATCGGTTGTCGAATACCCGAAGGGTATTGGTGCGCGACTTCGGCTCGTTGAAGTTGTACATCATGCCTGCGCTCACAAAGCCGCTCATGGTCACGCCCGCGAGGCCGCTCGGCAGCCCGATTGAAGGAACCGATGAGCCGTCCGCCGCGGTTGTCGTAGCGCCACCCTGGTTGATCTGCGACTCAATGCGGGAGATCTTGGACTTAAGCATCTCCAGCTCTGCTCGCAGAGCCTCGTCTTCCGGATCACTTGCCGCCCAGGCCGTGCTGCCAACGAGCAGGCTCATAGCCGCCGCCAGCGCAATTCGTTCAAGCTTTAACATTCCTTGCCCCCCCCCTGTTGCCCTGTTACGTTTGTACAAGAACATACTCGCCGCCGATTTCACCCATATAACAACTAGGTTAAATCTATGTTACGGGACTCCAGGCGGTGGTCGGCCCCACCGCCTCAAACCGGTATCCGGCGTCCCCATTGGCATGGATGAAGGTCCGGCCTTCCCGTTCGAGAAGGCTCTTGATGTGCCGGATATGCTCATCCACCACACGCAACCCTCCCGGGTCGTGGCGGCCGAGCCCTTCTTCCAGAAGCTGCCGCTTGGATACCGCTTGGCCTGACTTGCCAGCCAAGTAGGCCAAGAGCGCGTATTCACGATAGGAAAGGATGATCCGGCGGTCCGCCAGCGAGACCCGGTAACGGTCCAGGTCAATCGTGAGGTCGCCGAATCGAAGGATAAGCGGTTCTGCTGCCATCGAGGATTCAACCATGACAGACGAGAGTTTAGCCACCGCTTGTTACGGGGAAATGTCAGAGGAGTTAACTTGTGGTAACAATCGGCAAAAGCTATCAACCATCCGAAAGGAACTTGTATCCGACATTCCGAACCGTCTCAATATAGGAAGCCCCGTGGGTTTCGATCTTGGCGCGCAGCCGGCGCACGTGCACATCCACCGTCCGCGTGCCGCCATAGAAATCATAGCCCCAAACCTTGTTCAGCAACACATCCCTTGTAAAAACTTTTCCGGGGTTCATGGCAAGAAATTTCAGCAGCTCAAACTCTTTGTAGGTCAGGTCGACCAATTCGCCTTTAATGTGCACTTCGTAGCGCTCGAAGTCAATAGCTAAGCCACGCTGCGACAAGCCGGTCTTGAGCTCGATTCGGTTGCGCTTCCAAATAAGGAATTTGAGCCTCTCCGCCAGCCGCTTGGGGCTGACCGGAAGCGTTAGATAATCGTCGATGCCAAGGCTGAAGTCGATGCGGCCAAGCTGGTCTTCGGTGACAAGCAGAACAAGCGGTAGCTCCTTTACAGCGGGGTCCCGACGAAGCGCATGGAAAAGCTTGGCTTGCTCGCTAACGGACCTCTCCAAGTCCACGACCAGGACGTCGATCTTCTCCGGAGAGAAATCATCCTGGAAAACCTGCGGCGAGGGCACCTGGATAACCGTGCAACCATCGCTCCCCAGAGTAGACTTAAGGTTCTTTTTACGGTTCCAATCGTCC
>JAHFGY010000176.1 GCA_023247195.1 Candidatus Omnitrophota bacterium
ACCAAGCGCAACAGCGGCAATATGCCCAAAGGCGCCGATCCGGCGGATCCACGGCGGCCCGCGGCTGATGGAAACTGAGCCTGCGAACAAGTCGGTCCAGCGGCTTTTGGTTTCCACGCCCGCGGCGAGCGCTCCGATAAGGTGCGAGCCCTCGTTCCAAGGCGTCGCACCGATGAAGATAATTTTCAGCAGCCGGTCCAGCACCGGATGATCGCCGCTACCTATATAGGAAGCGAGGTTGGCTGCAAGCGAGTTCGCCTTGGAATCATCCGGGCGCGAGTCCGTCTTCTCCGCCAACTGGCCGGCCACCACATTTCTCCCGATGCTGTCCATGGCAGCCTCGGCTGCGTTGTAAAGCGGCCAATTTTTGTTCACAAATGCATCGGCCCATACTTTTTGCAGGACCTCAAGCGCGCGCGGATCGCGCAGATCACCCAGGATCTCGACGATTCGCTCCTGTAAACCATTCGGAGCGGGACGGAGCCGCGTTGCTTCCAACCGCTTCACGAGCTCGGGCACGCTCGCATCGCCCAGGATGATCAGCGCGTTAGAAACAGCGTCCTCGATAAGGCCGTTGTCGCTGCCCAGTTTGTAGACCAGCGAAGGGATGGCTTCCTTGTCATGCAAGATGCCCAGCGTCTTTGCGGCTGCTACGACCACCGCAAAATCCGAGTCGAATAGCCCGCGCCGGATCGCTTTTCGGATGCCTGGTCCTGCCTGCCCCGCAGCTCCGATTGTTTCGATCGCTTGTTCTCGGACTTCGTAATTCAGATTTGCCATTTGACCTTCAAATGCGCTCGTCGCGGCTTTTTCCGCGGCCCGTTCGTTCCAGCGCCGCTGCAAAGAATGGAACCAGCCTAAGACGGGGAGGCTGAAAAAAAGCGCGTGGAAGGAAGCGAATATCGCCGCAATTCCGGCTAGCACGCGTCCCCGCCGCAGAATCAGGTAAATCACGGCTACGATGCCTAAGGGAATGAGCGCCACGATCGCAAGCCGGCGCAGACGCATGTCCCGGCCGCTCGCCGCGCGCACCGGCTCGACCGCCTTGGGCCGGGTCGCGTGCGCCGGAGCGCCCGAAGCCGGCTGCACCAAGGAAGCGAAGTCGGAGATGGCCTGCGCCACGCCGGATGTAATAAGGACGGTCACATCGGACCGTCCGGACCGCTGCGCCAGCTGCAGGACGGCCGCGGCGGCCTGCTTCCATTCCCCAGCCAGCAGGTTGCGAACAGCCTGGGAAATTTTTCCAGCGTTCGTGGCCAGCATCACGGTGTGCCGGGCTTCGAAGATTTCCAGCCAGCTCACGCTAAGCGCGGTCGTAATGCCCCGTTCAGACAGCTTGTCGTCGCCGCCGTTCTCAACAAGCGTTGAAGCGTCGAGCACCACTTTTCCGATGCGCAGGTCGGGCGAAAGACGGCTGATCACCCGGCGGGCAAGCGGGCTGTTCAGGAGATCCGGGTGATCCACATAGATGCGGCGCAGGAACACGACCGTCAGCCGAAAAACATGCTCAAGGAACGCCACGTGCGCCTTGGCTCCGATTCCGACGAAGCTGGAATCGATGCCGCCGCTTCGGTCGATGCGGGCCCGGTATTCTTCCGCAGGAATCGTAAAACGGGGGTATTCTTCGACCAATTGATTGAGCTCGGATTCGGTCAAGACATACTCGAACGCGTCCGGAGAGCCGTCGGACTTGTTTTCCTTTAAGTAGGCGATGCGCCCGGCTTTTTCCGCATCATCGGCAACCACTTCCCCATTGTGGACTCGAATATAGGTGCGGTAAGCGTCCTTTATCTTCTCCGGGTCTTCCACGCTCGGGAGCCCGCGAAGAACATAGATGCGCGGCCAATGAGCGGGCGGAACGCCGAGCTCTTTCATCTTGCCGATCAAGTTGCGGCGGTAGACATAGTCGAAGTAATCCACGCCGCCTTCGTATTCGTCCAAGTGATATGCGATGACATCCGACAGGTCCAGGCCCGTCTCCTTGGCCAGCTGCGCAAGGAGCTCATACCAAATGCGCTGCGTGTTGCCCGTCGGCAGCAGGAACACGGGGTCCGCCGGCAGGCCGTTGCGCCTGCGGTAGCGCTTTCCTTCGTCACGCAATTTAAGAAACGCGTTGATCGCCAACAGCGCGACCCGCCGCTTCTGCGCCGCATCGGTTTCCCCGCCCGCCGCGATCACGTCCGCGCCGCTTGAGGTGAAGCGGTTCGCGGCGGCGAGCGCCTCGCGCGCTTGAGCGCCAAGCGATGGGCTCGCATCAAGCAGCGGGTGAA
The DNA here is from genome assembly GCA_023247195.1 of Candidatus Omnitrophota bacterium. Classification (GTDB taxonomy): domain Bacteria; phylum Omnitrophota; class Gorgyraeia; order Aquiviventales; family Aquiviventaceae; genus JAHFGY01. The sequence goes on from JAHFGY010000176.1 coordinate 2,271, forward strand.
CCGAAGAAAGAATGTCGGCCGAGAATCGCTCTTTCGCCGGCTGCTTGCGGACGGCCTCCCAGTCCATTTCAGAGAAAGCGAAGAAGCCGTTGATGAGTGCGGCCGGCAGTGTCAGAAGCGCTAATGCGGGAAGGATCGGAAGAAGGATGAGAGTGAGGAGCGCGAAGAAAAACGCGAGCTGCTCGCTTGCGCGGATGCCGGCCAAGGCGATGCGCTTGCCGTTCGGGTGGCTCTCGCGAACCTTAAACCCGATGCCTCGAATGCGGCCGGAGCCGGCGCGCAGCCAGCCAAAGGAGCGTAGGCTCAGGCGGCCGGCATGCGCATGCGCGGACTCGTGCCTGAAGATCGAGCCGAACGCGATGGCCAAGAGCACGCCAAGCTGCAGGAGCGGATCGATCTGCACGTCCAAACCGAACAGCGCCGGCAGCGCGACGGCCAGGACGACAACGACCGCCGCCCACAGGAACTTCCGAGTCGTCAGGGCGTAGCCGTCGGTACCTTTTTCGGCTGGGACCTGCTCGTGACCCTTTTCGCCGGCGTCAGGGTCATTGAACTGTTCAGGCAGAGGAGTTCGCCAGGACAGCCGCAGCAAAAACCAGACGGCCGGCATCAAAAAGGATGAGTGAGCCTCATTGGAACCACCATCCCCTCCCAGCGAATTAATCGCGAGTGTCATGAGGTGCTGGATGAAGAGTTTCCATTCCATGGGAACCCTGTACCAGGCATCCATCACCCAGAGCGCGAGTCCGGCAATCGCGATTCCTATGACCATCGAAGGCAGGAAGTGGCCGTACTCGCCGGAGAAGAACCGCACCACCGCCTCGGTTCGCGATGGGGCGACCAGCGCATAGCCATACGGATACGTCGAGCTGTTCGCAGACCAAACCTTTAGGCTTTCCAGGTAAAGGCTGTTTCGGTGGTGATGCCAAACCGCCACGCCTCCAGCGAGCAGGCCATAGGCCAGCAGGCTCAACCCGCCGGTCGGCCCGGCCATCAGCGCCGCCGGAACAGCCAAACCGCCCAGCAGCGCCAACGCGGGGGTGAGGAGCTGCACTGTATCGCCGGAAATAGCTTTGGCGTTGAACGGCAGATGGAATCCCTGGAACACACCGTAGGCGCTCACCAAGCCTCCGCCCACCATTGCGAAGACCAAAATGCTGACCGGGCCTATCGATGCCCCTGGCAGCACCGAGGCCAGCCACAGCGCGGCCTGAACTCCAACCGCAGCGCCGAGCAGGCCGCCCGCGACCGCCGGCAGCACGGTTTCGGGCACGGACGCGATCCGGATATAGCCCTTGCCGGCCGACCAGGCCCCGGGTTGCTCCGGCGGCTGATCGCCCGCTTGCTCATCGCGGGCGGCCTTCGCGCTCTCGATTCCTTTTTCAATTTGCTGAAGCAGCGGGTCGCCTGGCAGGAGATGCACGCCGAACGCGCTGAGGGCAACCTCGGCCGTTTGGCGGACCTCAGAGTCCGAATCGCGCATCGGCCAAAACAGGAGTGCACCAATCACCGCTGGCTGCGGGCCATACCGCATCAGCGCGCCGACGGCATATTTCCGCAGCGTAGGATCAGGATCGTATAAACCGCTACGAACGATG
>JAHFGY010000177.1 GCA_023247195.1 Candidatus Omnitrophota bacterium
TTGAGAAAATCCACCGCCGCTACCAGGACCGTGACGTCCAATTCCTCTTAGTCAACCTGGGCGAAGAACCGGAGAAAGTGAAGAAATTCCTGAAATCCAAATATCAGACTCCCGTGGTTCTGGACAGCACGCAAATGATTGCCCGGCGCTATAACCTCACCGGCATTCCGGCATTGTTCATCATCGACGGGCAGGGAAAGGTGCGGTTCGCCAAGAACGGCTACAGCGGGGGTTTGGAAAAGGAATTGCCTAAAGCGCTGGATGAACTGATCGCCGAGCGGACCGCTCAACCATCACCGGAGGCCACAAATGGCTGACAAACTGATTTTGCGCAAGATTCATGCCGAGTGCCGCATCGGCGTTACGCCGGACGAACGCGCGCTCCCGCAGCGGCTATCGATCGACTTGGAGCTGGCCATCGACGCGGGAAGAGCCGCGGAGGTGGATCGCATGAAAGCGGCCGTGGACTACGTTGCGCTGGTCGAGCAAGTGCGCGGCCTGTGCGCCGAGCAGTCTTACCATTTGGTTGAAACCGTGGCCGAGGCGCTGGCGAAGAAGATTCTTGAGGCTGGGTCCACGACGCACGTGCGCGTGGTGGTGCGCAAACGCGCGGTGGCGGGTTTGGGTTACGCGGCGGTTGAAGTCGAGCGCCGCCGCACCGGCCGCGCCGCGGCCGTCGCGCGTTCCCGTCGGTAGCTCGCGACCGATAGATCGGTCTCCCACAGCCGGACTTCAGCGACCGGCAAGCCTTGCGAAACAGCGTATTCAAAGATCAGCCGCGCGATCGCTTCCGCCGTCGGATTTTGATCCATCACGACCAGCCGCTCGCCGCTTTTGCGCAACATCGGAAGCAGCGGATCGTCCTTGCGCAGCAGCATCGAGTGATCCAGCTCCGCGTCGATCCAGACCTGGATCGTGCGCTTGATCTCTTCAAAGTCCCGCAACATGCCGCACTTGTCCAGCTTGTCGCCGGCAAGCTCGATCTCCGCCTTGCCGTTGTGGCCGTGCAAATACCGGCACTTGCCGTCGTAGTCCATCAGCCGGTGGCCGTAGCAGAAACGAATAACCTTGGTCACGGTGTACATCAGGTGATCATCCTTCCGCCATCCACGAAAACCGTGGAGCCGGTCATATAGTCGGTTCCTTCAATCAGGAAGAGCACGGTGTTCACAATGTCCTGCGCGCTGCCCCAGCGCTTGAGCGGCACGCGCGAAGCCACGCGCACGCGCTCGGCTTTGTCCATGTCATCCGGCGGCAAGATCGGGCCGGGCGCGATGGCATTGACCTGGATTCCCGGGGCCAGTTCCTTGGCGAGCGCTTTGGTGAGCGCGATGACCGCTGCCTTGGAAATGCAATAGGGCAGGTAGTTCTTATAAGGTTTAATGCCTGCCCAATCCGCGAAGTTAATGATTTTTCCGCCCCGATTGCGCCGCATCAAATGGCTTGCGTGCCAGGAGCACAGGAAAGGCCCTTTGGCGTTCGTGTCCATGGCCAAGTTCCAATCGCGCTCGGTCAGCCGCTCGTAGGGCGCTTCGAAAAAATTCGCCGCGCTGTTCACGAGCACGTCAAGCCGGCCAAAGGTTTTCCACACGGAATCCATGAGCTTCTTGACGTCCGCGTTCTTGGACAAGTCGGTACGGAACGCGGCCGCGTCGACTCCCAAAGCCTTGAGCTCCTTGACGGTGGAGCGCGCGTCGGCCGCGGAAGTGTTATAGGTAATGGCAACAGCCGCGCCGCGGCCGGCAAGGCCCAAGGCGACCGCTTTTCCCACCCGTTTTGCACCGCCAGTGACGACGGCTACGCGCCCTTTTAGCTCCATGTGAAGCGCAGTATAACATACGCGCGCCTGTGCTAGAATTGGCCACAGTATGTTGCGAGAGCCGATTGATGTCTCCGCTGAGAAACCATAAAATAAGCGTTCTGGCCAGCGGTGGTTTGGACAGTGCCGTGTTGTTGGCTTATTTCCTTAAAAGGAAGAAGCAGGTGCGGCCGCTGTTCGTGCAGTGCGGCTTGCGCTGGGAAGCGGCCGAGCTTTATTGGCTCAAACGTTATCTTCGGGCCATCCGCTGCGCTTGGTTAGCACCGCTGCGCGTCGTGGACTTGCCCATGGCTTCGCTCTACGGCGATCACTGGGCGTTCCGCGGCAAAGTGCCCGGCGGCCGCAGCGCGGATAGCGCCGTGTATTTGCCGGGCCGAAATGTTATTCTGATCGGAGCCGCGGCCGTGGTTTGCGCGCAAGACCGCAGCGGCACGCTTGCGATAGGAACGCTTGCGGGCAATCCGTTCGGCGACGCGAGCGATCGGTTTTTCCGTTCGTATGAACGCGTACTAACGAACGCTTTGCAACAACAAGTCGTCATCACCGCTCCGTTGAGGGAAAAGCACAAAGTGGATCTGATCCGCGAGTGGCAACACCTTCCGCTTGATCTGACCTTTTCTTGCCTGTCCCCGCAAGGCCGGACGCCGTGCGGCCGCTGCAACAAGTGCGCCGAGCGCCAACGCGGTTTTCGTTCCGCCGGCGCTGAGGACAAAACCCGGTACGCAAACTAGTCATGCTCAACCCCGCGTTTCTTCGTTCATCGGTCGGCCGAAAAGCGATTGTGGGCATCACGGGTCTGCTGCTTATCGGGTTCGTTCTCGCGCACCTCTTGGGAAACCTCACAATCTTCCTCGGACCGGGCGCGCTCAATGCGTACGCGGAAAAGCTTCGTCACTTAGGGCCGCTCCTGTGGGTCGCGCGCATCGGGCTGCTGGTGGTCGCGATCGTCCACGTTGTTTTCGCGATCAAGCTTTCGATTGAGAACCGCGCCGCGCGCGGGCCTGTGGGCTATGCGCAGCAACGCAGCCTTGGCACGTCAGCCGCGGCTAAAACCATGGCGCTCTCAGGCATCTTGCTCCTCACTTTCATCGTCTACCACCTGGCGCATTTCACGTTCGGCCTCACGCATCCGGCGATCGCGCACCTCAAAGACCCGCTGCAGCGCCACGATGTCTACACCATGGTCGTGCTGGGCTTTCAGCAGACGCCGGTCGCGATCGGCTACGTGATCGCCATGTTCTTCCTCAGCCGCCACTTGAGCCACGGCATCCAAAGCATGTTTCAATCAATCGGTTTGAACGACGAGCGCCATGGCCCGCTGCTTGAGCAAGCCGGCCGCGTGATCGCGGGCCTTATATTCATCGGCTACAGCGCGATCCCGATGGCGGTGATATGCGGTTTTCTCACGGTTTCCGGAGGCAGGCGATGAGCCTTGACGCGAAAATTCCGCCGGGCCCGCTCCCGCAAAAATGGGACAAGCACAAGCTTTCGATCAAGCTGATCAACCCGGCGAATAAGCGCAAATACAAGATTATCGTCGTGGGAAGCGGGCTGGCCGGCGCGAGCGCGGCCGCGAGCCTGGCCGAGCTGGGCTACGAGGTGGAGGTGTTTTGCTTCCACGATAGCCCGCGACGCGCGCACAGCATCGCGGCGCAAGGCGGCATCAACGCTGCCAAGAATTACCCCAATGACGGCGACAGCGTTGAGCGGCTTTTTTACGACACGATCAAGGGCGGCGACTTCCGCTCGCGCGAAGCCAACGTTTACCGCCTCGCGCAGATCAGCAACGCCATCATCGACCAGTGCGTGGCACAGGGAGTGCCGTTCGCGCGCGAGTACGGCGGCTACCTAGCGAATCGTTCTTTCGGCGGGGCGCAGGTTTCGCGCACGTTTTACGCGCGCGGCCAGACCGGGCAGCAGCTCTTGCTCGGCGCGTACCAAGCGCTCGAGCGCCAGATCGAGCTCAAGCGCGTCAAAACCTTCCCTCGAACCGAAATGCTGGACCTCGTGGTGGCCGACGGCCACGCGCGCGGCATCGTG
>JAHFGY010000178.1 GCA_023247195.1 Candidatus Omnitrophota bacterium
CGCGAGAATGCGCGCGAGATCTTCCGACGAAAAATAGTCAATCACGATGCGCCCGCCCTTCGCGCGCACCGTCAGGCTCACTTTCGTGCCCAGGGCCTGGCGCAGCCCGTCCTCCAATCCCTTCAGCTGCGGGTCGAGCCGGTGGGCTCGGCGGCGCGACGATCCGCCGAGGCTCGCCAGCGCTTCCGTTTGGCGCACCGAGAGGCCGCTCTTTTTAATGCGGCGAAACAGCTCCAGTTGCCGGGCGCGCTCCGGAATGCTCAGCAGCGCTTTCGCGTGGCCGAACGTTACTGCGCCGTCACGCACGCCTTGCTGGATCTCTTCCGGCAGCATGAGTACCCGCAGCAGATTGGCGATCGTGGCCCGGTCCTTGCCGACCGCCGCGGCGATCTCTTCCTGCGTGTAGCCGAATTCGTCAAGCAGCCGCTCGTAGCCTTTCGCTTCCTCCATCGGATTCAGGTTTTCCCGCTGGACGTTCTCGACCAACGACAGCTCAAGCGCTTCCTTATCCGAGAGTCCTTTAATGATCGCCGGCACCTCGGCCACGCCCAACGCCTGCGAGGCGCGGAGCCTGCGCTCGCCGGCCACCAGCTCATACGCGCCCTGGGCGATGGGACGAACGATCACCGGCTCGATGACGCCCGACTTTTTGATGGACGCTTTCAGCTCCTCCAGCGAGGCGGGGTTGATCGTCGTCCGAGGCTGAAACCGGCCTGGACGGATCTGGTCTGTGCGCAGCATGACGAAATTCGTCGCCTGTTGCGGCGAGGCATCAATGATGTCCGCCAGGCCTCGCCCAAGTCGTTTAGTCGTCATGTCGCCTCCACGGTTTCTTTTTCTATAACCTCTTGTGTAAGAAGCTGATACGATAATGCTCCTGTTGATTGTGGATCGTAGAGACAGATGGGTTTTCCAAAGCTTGGGGCTTCGGCCAGCCGAATGTTGCGCGGGATGGCGGTATCAAACACCAAGTCTTTGAAGAACCGCTTCACTTCCCCTGCCACTTCCTTGGCGAGGTTGGCTCGGAAATCGGTCATTGTCAGCACAATGCCTCCGACTTTCAAGGAGGGGTTCAGGTTCTGCTTGATCAGGGTGACGGCGCGCATCAGCGAATTTAGCCCCTCGAGTGCCAGGTATTCGCACTGGACCGGAATCAGCGTGCTATCGGCAGCCACGAGCGCATTGACAGTCAGCAGGCCGAGCGACGGCGGGCAGTCGAAGAGGATAAAATCATACCGCGCTTTCAGCGGCTCGCAGATCTTCTGCAAGACACGCTCTCGTGATTCCACCGAGGCTAAAAATGGCTCAGCTCCGGCAAGGTTCATGCTGGACGGAATCAGCTCCAGTCGTTCTACCGGCGTCTTCCTGATGGCCTGCGCAGGATCCAGGCCATTGACCAGCACCTCGTAGATGTCATTGGTAAGTTCTCGTCGCTGAATCCCGCAAGCCGTTGTCGCGTTGCCTTGCGGGTCAAGATCGATGAGCAGCGTCTTGCGTCCGGCGAGCGCAAGGTAGGAACCGACGTTGACAGCGGTGGTAGACTTTCCGACGCCGCCTTTTTGATTGCAGACCGCAATAACTCTCGGCATTCTCACCTAAAGCTGAAATGTTCCACGTGGAACATTATTTAGCGCGATTGTGGTTATTGTACCTGGCGCCAGGAAGAACTCAAGAGGAAAATTAGGTTAACTTTTAAGGAAGTTGCACACAGCTGTGGAGAAGCTGTGCAATTATTTTGCCAGACGGTACCACACCAGCGACATGAGGCTATTGGTCAGCCAGTACAGCACCAGGCCGGAAGGAAACTGATAAAACATCACGCCGAAGAGCACAGACATCATAGGCCCTGAAAACATCTTGGCGGTGGGATCTTGGGTACTCTGGCCAGACCTGCCTTGAGACAGTTTGGTTTGGATATACATCGCGACAGCCATAATAATGGGCAGGAGATTCAGGTCCTTGCCAAGCAGCGGTAGCGCAATCGGAAGCTGGCTGAGTCGGTCAGGTAGCGAGAGGTCCTTGATCCAGAGAAATCGCTGTCCCCGCAGCTCAACGAAATGAGAAATCGCCTGAAACAACGCAATAAAAATCGGCATTTGCAGCAGCATCGGAAGACAACCGCTGAGCGGGCTGATCCGATGCTGCTTATACAGCGCAAAAACCTCTCGATTAGCTATCGTAGTATTCCCCTTGTGTTGCGCCATAATGCGGTCAATCTGCGGCTTGAGTTCCTGCATTTTTCTCATGGACTTAAATCCTATGAGCGTAAACGGCGCCATGGCGCAGGTAATGAGGCTGGCAAACAAGATAATGGCGATCCCGTAGCTCTTCGTCAGCTTCGCAATCCAGCTCAGCAGTGAAAGCATGATCAGGCCGATCTGCCCAAGAGTGCCGATAGGAAAGGCCTGCTCGAATCCTGCCCGCTTAAGGTGGAAATAATCTCGTGGCCCAAAATAAATGGAAAGCTCTTGCGTGATCGTTTGGGTGGTTGCGGCCGATTTCATGACCGCCTCAGCCACAATAGATCCTTCGGAGGAAGGGATAAGCTTGACGTCTGCGTCGGCGGTCTTAAAACGGATGGACTGGCAGAAATACCGTTCTGCCAATGACAGCAAAAATGTTCCACGTGGAACATTTCGTTCTTGCCTTACGTGCCCAAGATATCGCTTATGAATTTCTTTGCCATGCGAATCTTTTGACAAAACAGAAACTTCAAGCGGGTTTTTCCGTTGGTCGAGCGTATCGCCTCGGGTCCAGGAAGAACTCAGAGTAATATCGTTTTGTTCTCCTGATACTTGTTCTAATATAATGTTAATAATAGGGTTATCGCTATCTATTACATATGAAATATTGTAATTATTTCCTTTGGCATCAGACGCGTTGAATCTCAGGCGCCCTGCGCTATGCTCAATAAGTCGCCAGCCCATGGGGCTCTGGGCAAAACTCAAATGCACGAGCGCGGCTCCTGTCGAGATCTCCAAGGGATGGCCCTCGGACTGCCCGGAAAACCGTTTCAGCGAAACGCCCCTGATCATCCCGCTGGATGCGCCGACCTCCACTGCAAGATCCGGCGACTCCAGGGACAGGACGTCCTCTTGCTCCAACGGATATGTCGTCACTGGCTTTGCACTCATGGCCGCCGGGGTCTCTGCCGCGCCAGGAATCGTCTGCGTGGTGGGGGAGGCCTGCGGGTACCATTTCCCGACGAGCCTGGCGTACCAAGCCATGAAGAGCGCTGAGATGATCGCGGCGAGCAGGACCCGTTTTTCCATTACCGGACCGGATCAATCCTGCCAGACGAGAGCGGGTGGCAGCGTAAGAGCCGGGTGAGCGCGCGCCACGCGCCTCCAAAAAATCCATAGCGTTGGAGCGCTTCGCGGGCGTACACCGAGCAGGATGGCAAAAATCGACATGAATGTAACATGTTGGGGGATATTATGTTATGATATAAATCAACGGCGGAAATGGCCGTCGTCTTCAGGAAATCACGCCGCTTCGCTTGCATAACTGAAGAAACTCCCGCGCTAATGAAACCGTCGTGGCCGGCACCCGCTCCGGATGCAGCACCACGACGATGTCGAGCCCGCGACGAAATGCCAGCTCGTTGGCTTGGATGGTCGCCCGCAACTGCCGCTTGAGCCGATTGCGCACCACCGCCCCTTTCATGCCGCGCCGAGTCCGCAGCCCGATGCGCGTCGTGCCGGCCGAATTGGGCAGCACACCGACGGAGAGCAGGGCTCCTCTGGCCCAGCGCCCTCGACGGGACACCGCCCGGAAACCGTTGGTGAGTTTAAGCCGTGTGGTGGCAGGCACCGGGGCAGGAAGGCGGCCTCGGGTCAGGCCGGGATCA
>JAHFGY010000179.1 GCA_023247195.1 Candidatus Omnitrophota bacterium
ATCGAAATCGCCGACGCCAGCGCGCTCCATCGCCTCCGGCTGCAAATAGTGTTCCATCGTGTACATTTCGCGGATGGAATTGGAGACCGGCGTCCCAGTGGCAAACACCACCGAGCGGCCTGGTCGCCGCCCGTCGAGATAACGGATCTTCATGAGAAGATCGGTTGCACGTTTGGATGCGGTGGCAGCAATGCCTTTGACGCCACTATGGCGTGTCAGGACTTCCAAATTTTTGAAGTAATGCGCTTCGTCGACGAATAGGAAATCGAGCTGCAACTCCTCGAAGGTGATGCCGGTATCCTTGTGTTTTCCCCCAAGCAGTTGTTTCAGAGCGGCCTCAAGGCGCAACTCCGTTTTTTCCAACTCTTTGACTGTCAGCGACTTTTTACCTTCCTCCTCGGCGACAGTCTCCTTGAATGCAATCACCTTGGCCAATTGGTCTTCGATGAACGCCTTATTGGTCGCATCTGACATCGGGATACGGCCGAACGCATCATGGGTCATAACGACGCCATCCCAGCGTTCGGAGGCAACACGCGCGGCGAATTCACGCCGGCGCTCGGCGCTCATCGACTCTTTGTCGGCCACCAGGATCTTCGCATTGGGATAGGCTTGCAACCACTCGCGGGAAAAGTCGGGTAGCAAGGAGATGTTACCATCGCCTCGCCCCCTAAGAACCGTACGTGAGAGTTTCCCCTCATACGGCTCAAGCCTTACAAGGCCCCGCTATAAGACGAGGCCGGCAACACCGATCACGGGTTGACATGAAGTTGCCGATGGCAGTTTGGGTGCAACATCCTCAGGTTTTCGCGCGTGTCTTTGCCTCCCAAGCTTTTCCAGACAACATGGTGGAGATTCCATCCCGTGTCCTTCGTGACCGGTTCGCAGCAGACGTGGCATCGACCCTTCTGTGACCGCCAAATAGCGGTGAGCTTCTTCCTGCCGTGGAGCGAGGCCAGCGTTTTGAGATCAGTTCTTTCCTCAAAATACCTTTCCCACTCGGGGTCGTAAGGATTGGCGTCGCCTTTGATGGCCCTATGCCGGACGATCTTGGTGTCGCTGGCCCGGTAAAGGGTCAGCGTTTTGCCCGTTGCTTCCGACGTTGCCGCAAACACCCAATTCCGCGCGTCCCTGGAGTGGAAGTATTTGTCCTTTATCCACCTGAGGCCCTTCTTTGGATGTCTGCGTTTTGCCCACTGCCATAGCCTCCGCCATATTGCATGATCGACCCTTCCAAAGGTCTCCGAAGAGACCTTGTGGCGATAATAGTTGGCCCATCCCCGGATGATCGGGTTCAAAAGACCTATCAGGTTGATCTGCTTTGCGGTTTTCTGCGCATCGATTTCAGCTCTGATCTTTTCCAAAAAGCGTTTGACTTGTTTCTTTCCGGGTTTGATCAGAAGCTTTCCATCGTATTTCCGCACGTTGAACCCCAGGAAATCAAAGCCGCCGTCGATGCGAGTGACGGTGGTCTTTGCTTCCGACAGGCGAAGGCCTCTTTCGGCCAGGAATCGTTCGATTGCGGGTTTGATCTCATCTTCAAGTATCTCTCTGGAGACGCCCGTTACAATAAAATCGTCCGCGTAACGGATGAAATTGATTTTCGCGGCTTTTCCCTTTCTCGTTGAACTCGGGATCATCCGTTCGATCATCTCTTCCATTCCGTCCAGCACCATGTTCGCCAAAGTGGGGGAAATGGTCCCGCCCTGCGGCGTACCTGATGCCGTATCGAACCAACGCCCGGTTTCCACAAAGCCGCATTTCAGCCACCCCTTCAGCATCGCCTTATCCATGGGAATGTGCGTGAGCATCCAGTCGTGACTGATGTTGTCGAAACACCCTTTGATGTCGCCCTCTAGAATCCAGGGCGCCGAGCGTTTCCATGACAGGACGGTGTGGACTTTCTCCATCGCGTCCGCCGTGGAGCGGCTGGTTCTGAAGCCGTAGGAGTTCCGGTCTCCGGTGGTTTCGGCAACCGGGTCCAACGCCAAGCGATAAAGCGCTTGCATGGCGCGGTCCCTCATGGCCGGGATTCCGAGTGGGCGCTGTCCTCCGTTGCTTTTGGGAATGTATATCCGCCGTAGAGGCAGCGGCTTATATCCACGCCTTTGGAGCGACTTCAGGCCAGCCATTTTGGCCTTCGGCGTGGACCAGGTAACCCTGTCTACGCCAGCAGTCTTTTTCCCGTCGTTTTCGGTCACTCGCTTCACAGCTTCTGCTTTGCCGCTCCACGAATGTGTCAGGAGCCATTGCAAGGCTTTCACCTTGCCCCAGCGCCCTTCTTTCGTTGCCTTGACGATGCGTGCTTGCAGCCTCCGGACACTTTGATGACATGCAGCCCAATCGATGCCGTGCCAGCTTATTTCCGTGCCGGAGGACGCACACGCGATATCGGGCGATGCCGCGTTCATTTGCTTCTCCCCCCAGAGAGGTTCTTCAAGCTATCTCGTCATGTAAGACCAGTTGGAAGTCTGCTCCCTTTCGGGGTGGATCATGTTTCAATCCGTATCCCATCCATTGCAGATAGGCGTTCGCTTTTTCCAACCTCCCTTACCCGCGCCCCCAACGGCGTTCCTTGCGGTTCGCCTGCCATCGGAGACGGCAGGGGCACGGGCTTACCACGTTCCACCTCGGTAACGGGACGGGTTAGGCTCCATCTTTCCGCCGGTGATCGTGTTGTCCGTGTCTGTGAAGAACAAAGTCACAGAGCCGATCACGTGCCTTTTGGCCAAGCCTGTCAGCATCTTTGGCTTGTTCATGCTAACGACGTTTAAGCAATGGTTCACATATGTTAGCCGTACCGTCCAGCCTAGCCGCCCATCCTTATCGATGCTCAAAGATGCAGCGCTCCCCTTGCGGATCACGCTTGGTTTCCCGGCGCACATTGTCATGGCAGCTTCGCACAAAAGCATTGCTGCGATTGCACGTGCCACTAGGCTACTGCCAACGGAATGGCAGGATTGGCTTTGATGTTTGTAACCTCCAATCAATTACTTAGGCGACTTTCGTGTCGCACCTGCTCGAGCATGTGGTTGGGCACCACGAACATCGGCCGCTGGATCAGGCCGAGCCGCTTCTGCTCCATCGCTGAGGCGACCATGGTGAAGGTCTTGCCGGCACCGACGCAGTGATCGAGCAGGGTGTTGCCGCTGGCGACGGTGCGCCACACGGCATTCAGCTGATGCCGGCGCAGCGCGAAGGGCTCGATCTTGCCGTCTCCGGTCGACACATAGCGGGCCATGCCCGGCATCGACAAATGGCTGCCGTCATAAAGCCGCGCCACCAGCCGGTTGAACCTGTCATTGTAGATCGCCTCCAGCCGGAAGGCGCGCGCCTCGTCCCGCCACACCCAGCCTTCGCCGGCAAGATCGGGTGAGCCGCTGAACGCTTCGCGCAGCGCCGCGACCTTGGCGTTGGCTTCCTCCGACGCTTTCGGGTTGGGAATGAACCGATCGCGTTCCGTGGGATGGGGATCCCTGACCTGGATATCGCCATTGTTCAGCGCGGCGAGGATCACATTGCCGACCGTGACGCGGTCGGTGCCGTAGCTGGCCTGCGCCGAGTCGGGGATCGTCGGCCTGCTGCCGGCAGCAAAGCCCCATTTCTGGCTGTAGGCGCTGAGGGTCAGCCCCTTGGCATCGACGCCGAGCACCTCCTTGAGAAAGCGGGCATAGACATCGGCCGGTACCCAGGGCGCACCGCACAGCACGCGGATATCCACCCGGGTGAGCGGCGCCGGCTGCACCTCCTTGAGCGCATCGACATTGCGCTGGTAGCGGCTGTCCGCCTCCGCCGCGATCCGCGCCTCGGCAAGTTTGCCGACCACGTCTCCGGCGAGATAGT
>JAHFGY010000180.1 GCA_023247195.1 Candidatus Omnitrophota bacterium
GCCATCATTTTCCTGCTCAGCCACTGGCGCTCGACGCCCAGGTCATCGGCCTCGTCGTAACCCTTGGCGATTTTCTCAACTTGATTCTCTACGGAGACATGCAGTTGCTCACGCCGGCCGTCAGGATAAAGGTCTGGTTCAACTTCGTTGCCGAGAGCGCATACGGTGTCCAGCATAGCCGCGACCTGCGCTTGCGCCCGCTTGCGCTCGCCCGTCATTCCGAATAGATTTCGAACCATCGGATTCAACGGCAACCGGCGCTCGAACATGGAGTCCTTGGGCTCGATATAGCCGGCCATCAAACGCACGTTGTTCACCGCCGCCAATAGCTCCCGCGCCTGCAACAGGTAAGCGGCGATGGCGTGCAGATCCGCCACTTGCAGGAGGATCTGTTCTTGATCCGTCTGCGACCAATGCCGAGCCTCTCCGGACAAGAGTTTCTCAAGCCTGTCGGCCGAATCCATCGACAGCCGGATGGTTTCCATGTAGAGATAGCCTGTCTTCTTCAACTCCGGACCGACCGTTATAACCGAGATCGGATACCGGCGAATCATCTCCCGAGCCGTATCCAGCATATAGGCCACGTCCGGCGCGGACCGAACACCGTCCTCTTGCGTCTTCTCCGCGAGCGCTTCCCACCGCGCAAGAAGCGACTCGCTATCTCCGCGCATGTCCTGCTCGCTCAACGTGCGCTTGCCGTTTTCCTTCTTTTCCTGCTTAACGCTCTTCAGTTTCACGGTCTTCCAGCTCCGGTAGGCGATAACCCCAAAGACAACCGTCAGGCTAAGAAGCACCACCGGAATATTCGCCGGAACAAACGTTACCAGCCGCGGCATGATCTTCACGATAAGCGGATCGAATCGGGAGCCGATCGAGCTGATAAGAATAAGCGTAAAAACAGATCCCATCCCCATGGGTATCAGGTCAGGCATTCGGCGCTTGAACCGCTTGAATAGAAGAACGGCCGCGCCCACACCGCTGATGGCCAAGCCTACGAACAAGCCGGCGCGGGGAACCTCGCCCAAAGCCGGGCCCACAACCGCAGGAGGAGTGACAACCGCATGCACGTTTACCGGTGTACCCGGCCCGATGTTCATCGTCGTCGGCGGAATCAAGCCCGGCCCATGAGGCTCCGGATTAACCACTATGGGAGATATAGGAGCCACGAGAACCGTCGGCGGATCTTCCGTCGTACCCGGATCGATATGCACGTTGGCAGGCGGATGGTAATCCGGTTCATCAACGGGGGGATTAACCGCCACGGGAGCCACAGGCATGCCGGCCGGGTGAAGGGTTCCCGCATGCACGATATCCGCCAGAGCGACGGGCGCTTCGGTGTCCATATGCGTCCCGGTGATAACCGCCAGTTCCTCTCCGGTCACGAGGTGATGGATGGTGGCATTTTGATCAGCTCCGACATGGACGTCCAAGGGAACAAACGGGTCCATCAGGGGCGGTGCTTCTCCGAGGTCTGGAGGAATGGCAATCGCTTGCCCTGCCTGTAAACCAAGTCCGGAGGTGTAAAAGTCGGGGCTCACAATACGATTGAACGCGATGATCTCATTCATCGCCTGAGGAACCAACGCCGGGCTATACCCCCCCGGATACCGAACGGCAAGCTCGCGTTCGGCGATTGCCCAAAGAGAGTCCCCCGCAACAACCTGAACCATATGCGTGTTATAGACGCCCACTTCGCCGACTTCGGCGAAGTCTTGAGCTACGGGCTCGGCCTGATCCACCCACGCATGGAGGCTCAGGTGCCGGGCGTCCAAGCTGCCCTGCACCAAGTTCATGGCCTGCTGGAACGTGGGGGGCTGACCATTTACCGCGTCGACTTGGATGCCGAGATCATAAGTGTGCGTGACGCCCATGTAAGCGCCGGTCACGTCATGCGTGTAGGTGCGGTCACCGACGACCATCTGCAGCCGGTAGGCTTCGATCTCCGGATCGCTGTCGAGGTTCACGGGAATGGCGACGACTTGGTACCGCTGGTTCGCGTCAACAATTTCAAGGGAAGCGCCCTGCCCGTTCGGCAAATTGATGAGCACCTGTCCATGGAGCAAGTAGCTTCCATTCTGTCCGGCCGCCGGCGCCAGAGAAACGGGTGGAGGCTGAGGCGCATCGGCCCTGTCCGGCGCCGCTGTTTCCTGGAACGGTTCGGCGTGCAGCATTCGAACCGCAACCGGATGGGCCGGGGGATCCTCTTTGTTCAGGTTCATCGGTATTTTTGGATGATTCTCAACGTGAATCGGCTCGGTAGGAACCACTCGAGCCGCTACTGGGTGAGCCGTGAGATCCTCTTTGTTCAGGTTCAACGGTATTTTTGGATGATCCACGAGATCGGGCTGATGTTTGGATAGCGTCGGCTCGTCAGGGTGCGCGTGCGGAATTTCGTAAGGGTGATGATTGAAACGTGCCACTGGGAACGTCTCCGCATGGGTTCCCTCCGGATGCGCTGCCTCTGGCGATGGAGGTCCCGCTGGGATTGGTTCGTGCGCCAACAGCGGCGGATGGGCCGCCAAAAGACCCGCCTGCCGCAACTCGCCCATGAGCAGGGTATTCCCGTACGCGGTAATCACCTGCACCGCGCCGGAAGCGGATGAAATCGCAATCGCTTTCAATAAGGGCTCCTGAGGAAACTGCATCCTCCTCCGCCGATAGAGCTGAATCAACCGAGGCGCGCAGGAAAGGAACACGCGCATCACAGCCACAAGCACCGGCTGAATACCAACCAGGCTTACTCCCAAAACAGACAAGGCAACCGGCGCGAGCAAAGCGGTCACAACAAACGAAGCGGCATATCCCGTAGCCCAGAGCATGATTTGGCTTTTTGCAAGATCGACCAAGCCGAGCGCAGACGTTCTGGCCAACAACCGGACGGAAAGCCCCAACGTCCGTTTTCCCAGCGCCAGCTCCGCCGCTTCCTTTTCAATTGAGCCCAGCAAACCGACTCTGCCGCGATCCGCGGCTCCGGCGCGCTGCGCGGCCACGGCGCTTGCAACCAGATGAGCCACGCCCGGTGTCGCGCGGAAATCTCTGTTCGCAGCCGTGCTGAAGCGATGGATAGGGCCCAGGAGCGGGCGCACGAGGAAAGTGACCGGCGACCAAAAAAGGGCGTTCTGAAGGAGACCCAGGATTCGCACCGGCCACGGGCGCGGGGCCGGCAGCTTGGAAGCCTGCAAGAACACCTCGATCAAGACCTGGCGCCATTGCTCCTGAGATAATCCCAGGCCTTCAAACCATCCTTCGCCATCCGTGTCCAGGTCTCCCTGCTCAAGCAAACCGCCGCGCCGGAGCTCGGAAACGAGGTCTTCCCTGCGCGCGAACTGCTCCTCTAACCGGCGGACGAGCTCCGGTATCGGCGTTGTGCGCTCAATGGGTACCAATGGAGGTCCCCGCGCCGTCTTGCTTCGAAGCGCCCCGATGCCAAACGGCAGCAGAGCCGGCACAAAAACGCTTGCGAGGATCCCCGCGCTTTGCAGCGAGAATCCCTGAAAATGACCGGCTAAGATCAGAATCCCCGCGAACGCAAGGATCGCGCCTGCCCCCGCCACTTTCAGCACTTTCTTACCGGCCAGCATCTGGCGAACGTGCTTATAAATCCCGAGCGACCAGGGAAGATGCGTCGCATCCGAAGCGATCGGCACTTGCATGGCTTGATTCGCCGCCCTTTTGTGGAGTTTGGCGAACACGGTTGGGCCTTGCAGCCGCGCGAGGTAACGATCCTGATTCAACGGCTCTGATACCGCGGGCGAGAGGACAACATAGGCGATCCTCTCTTCCTTAAAACGTTGAAGGATGGCGGGAGTGTGGAATCCACCG
>JAHFGY010000181.1 GCA_023247195.1 Candidatus Omnitrophota bacterium
ATTCCGTTGAGCCCGGATCCCGCACTACGACCACGGAATGCCCTGCCTTGCGCAGCGATGCTGCCAGGCGCTTGCACTGGCTCGACTTGCCCGAGCCCTCCGGCCCCTCAAAGCTGATGAAAAATCCGCGCTTCATTTTCGCTGCCACCGCACGCCGTTAGGCGTATCCGTCAGGAGAATACCGCTTTGCTCCAGCTCTTTGCGGATCGCGTCCGCGCGTTTGAAATCCTTGCTTTGGCGTGAGGCGTTGCGATCATCAATCTTCCGTTGAATCTCCGCATCCGGCAAGCCGCCCGCGCCGCCGAAGGAGAGCCCAATCGCTGCCGCGCACTCGAGCAACGCGTCGGCTATCGCCTTGGCGCCGGAGCCGGAGTCCAGCAGCTGCTGGCCTGCGTTCATCCAGTCGAACAAACAGGAAAGCGCCTTGGGAGTGTTGAGATCGTCCTCGAGCGCATCGAAAAAGCTCTGCTTTTTGGCCGCGATGGCGGCCGGCAACGCTTCGCCCGCGCCGGCCACCTGGCCGCTGTGCTGCAGAAAACGGGAAAAGTCATCGAGGTTCTTTTTTGCCTCAGCCAGCTTGGTAGCCGAATAGTCCGCGGGCGAACGGTAGTGAGTTTTAAGGAAGAACAGCTTCACCGCCTCGGCTGAGCCGCCGTCGGCGATCGCGCGTTCCAGCGTGATGTAGTTGCCCAGCGACTTGGACATCTTCTCGCCGTTCACGGTGAGCAAGCCGTGGTGGATCCATCGCCGCGCGAACGGAAAGCCAGCGGCCTGCGCCTGCGCAACTTCATTCTCGTGGTGCGGAAAAATCAAATCCAGCCCGCCGCCATGGATGTCGAACACAGGCCCCAAGTATTTTACGCTCATGGCGGAGCACTCGATGTGCCAGCCGGGCCGTCCGTCGCCCCACGGGCTTTTCCACGAGGGCTCGCCGGGCTTTGCCGCCTTCCACAGGGCAAAATCCAGCGGATCTTGTTTCTGCTCCCCCGGTTCCACGCGAGCGCCCGACTGCAGCTCGTCCAGCGTGCGGTTTGAGAGCTTCCCGTACGTTTCAAACTTGCGCACTGAAAAATACACGTCGTTGCCGGCTTGATATGCCACGTTCTTGATCAGCAGCTGAGTGATCAGGTCGGTCATGCCTTGGACCTTGGCCTGGCCTTCCTTGCTGCCGGCCGGGTCGGTCGAGGGCAGGACATGTTCCGTGGCTTTAGGCTCGTGCGTGGGCGCCTGGATGCCCAGCGCGGCCAGCGCTTCGTGGTACGCCTTCAGGTAGCGTTCGGACACCGCGCGGCAAGCTGCGTTCAAATCCTGCGACGCATCCGGCTCTTTGCGCGCGCGCTCGATAATCTTATCGTCCACGTCGGTCACATTGCGGACGAATTTTACCTCGTAGCGGCGCGCCAGCACGCGGCGCAGCACGTCAAAAACGTACGCGCTGCGTAAATGACCGAGATGCGGGACGTCATATACCGTTGGGCCGCAGACATAAAGCGAGACCGCACGCTTCTGCGGATCCAGCGGTTCGAAGTCTTCCAATTTACGGGTGAGGCTGTTGTAGAGTCGCACGGGAATCAGGAAGGGTTAGAACTCTGCGACTTGCCGTGATCTTTTAGCTGCTGCTCGATCGCGCGCACTTCGTGCTGCAGCCGCGCCAAGCGCTGGGCAATCGGATCCGGCAGGTGCGTGTGGTCCAAGTTCACGTCTTCGATTTTCTCATCCTTGATCTTGGCGATCCGGCCCGGCACACCCACCACCGTCGAATGCGGCGGCACCTCTCGAATAACGACCGCATTTGCTCCAATAATCGAATGATCGCCGATGGAAATAGCTCCCAGCACCTTGGCTCCGGTGCCGATCACCACGTTGTCGCCGATGTTCGGGTGGCGTTTCCCTTTTTGCTTGCCCGTGCCGCCCAGGGTCACGCCCTGGAAAAGCGTCACGTTCTTGCCAAGCACAGCGGTTTCGCCTATCACCACGCCCGATCCGTGGTCGATGAACAAACCGCGGCCGATCTTCGCGGCCGGGTGAATCTCGATGCCCGTGATCCAGCGGGCAACAGCCATAATGAACCGCGGCAGCACCGGCACGCCGAGCCGCTCAAGCGGGTGCGCGAGCCGGTACGCGACCTGCACGTGCAGGCCCGAATACGTGAGCAAAACCTCGACCAGGTTGCGCGCGGCCGGGTCGCGGTCAAAGCAGGCTTTTATCTCTTCCTCGCACAAGACGCACACGAGCATTGCGCCGAGCGCGATCAAACCGACGAGCGCGAGAAAAGCGCTCATGGCTTGGCCTTCCCCTCACCGCCGGCCGCGGGCAGCAACAAAACAATCGCGCGGGCGCTGATGCCGCCGTCGCGCGGATCAAAACCTTCGGTCGTCTTGGCTTTCACGCCGACCATCTCCGACTGAATGCCGAGCATGGCCGCGATCGATTGGCGCATGGTGTCCTTGTGGTCCGATAGCTTGGGGGCGTCGGCGATGACAACGGAATCCACGTTGCCGATGCGAAGGCCCTTTTTGCGGACTTGCTCGACCGCGGTCCGGATAAAAAGGCTGCTGTCGGCTCCGCGCGTGCGTTCCTCGCCGGGCGGAAACTGCTGGCCGATGTCGGGCGCGCCGATGGCGCCGAAGAGCGCGTCCGCGATCGCGTGAAGCAGCACATCCGCGTCCGAGTGCCCGTCCAGCCCGCGATCATGCGGAATCGACACGCCGCCGAGTTTGAGCGGCCCGCTACCGCCGAAGCGATGGCTGTCGTAACCGATTCCGATTCGCATGGGTATTTCCTGTCTGAGTAGTTGTGGAATCTCGGGACCGCAGCACCGCCTCGGCAAGAATGCGATCTTCCGGCGCCGTCACTTTTAGATTGAGCGAATCGCCGGGAATCATTTGCACCGGAAAGCCGGCCCATTCCAGCATCGACGCGTCGTCGGGAAACTGCCCTAAATGGGCCTGCGTTCGTTCCAACGCTTGGGTGAACCAATCCCGGCGAAAAACCTGAGGCGTCTGCACCAGCCAGAGGTGATCCCGGTCCAATGTCAGGCGAACTCGCGAGGCCTCATCCACGGCTTTCACCGTAACCGGTGCGGGCAATCCGCATGCCACGGCGCCGTGCCGCTTGGCTGATTCAATGGCCGAAGCAGCGAGCTCCGGGGTCAGGCAAGGACGCGCCGCATCGTGCACCAATACCCATTCCGCTTCTTCCGGTACCGACGCAAGCCCTAACGCGACGGATTCCTGGCGGCTGCTGCCGCCGACGCAGGGGGCCAATACTTTGGTGATCCCCGCCTGCCGGGCCGCTTTGGCCACGTCGTCGAGCAGCGATTCCTTGGTAACGACCACGATCCAGCGCACCGACTCAACCGCCTCAAGCGCGCGCAGCGCATGAATCAAAAGCGGCTCGCCTGCGATAGGCGCCAGCGCCTTGGCCACCGAGCCGCCGAAGCGCACGCCGTCGCCAGCGGCAGGAATAATCGCTGCAACCCCGCCTTCCGGGTCCGATCTTCTCATCGCTTGCTCAGCGGCGGCCCGTTCTCCGCTCGCACGAAGATCATGCGGCCGGCCGCGGTCTGCAGCACGCTCGTAACAATGCCTCTCACGCGCTGGCCGATCAATGTGCGCCCGTTCTCGACGACAACCATGGTGCCGTCGTCCAAGTAGGCGACCGCCTGTTGCGGTTCTTTGCCTTCCTTGATCGGCTTGATCTCCAGGGCTTCGCCGGGAAGAACCACCGGCCGCAGCGCCTGCGAAAGCTCGTTCACGTTCAGCACGCTGACCCCCTGAACCTCGGCGATCTTGTTCAGGTTGAAGTCGTTGGT
>JAHFGY010000182.1 GCA_023247195.1 Candidatus Omnitrophota bacterium
GAGCGCCATAACTCTTGAGAATCGCGAGCCGCTCAGCGCTCAAGGTTTCCGGCATGGTGAGGATCACGCGGTAGCTTTTGACCGCGCCGATCATCGCAAGGCCGATGCCGGTGTTTCCGCTCGTTGGCTCGATAATGACCGAGCCTGGCTTCAGCAGGCCCGATGATTCCGCGGCCTCGATCATGGCCAGCGCGATCCGATCCTTGACACTGCCGCCCGGGTTGAGCGACTCCACTTTGGCATAAACCGTGGCCATAGACGCATCGGCAAGCCGGTTGAGGCGCATCAACGGTGTCTTGCCTACGAGCTCCGGTACTTGTCCCGCGAGAACAGCCGGCATGTCTAGATCCCTCCGCCCAGCATACTTTGTGCCTTTGAAAAAACCTTCATGTCTCTGACGCTTACGAATACGGTCATGCCTTTTTGCAGCCCCAGCCCGCGGTAGCGCTCATGCGGAAGCTCGGCATTGATCGGATTGCCGGCATCCGTGGTCAACTCCACTTTCACGACCGCGCCAGCCGGGTGGATATGCACGATCTTTGCTTTGAAGTGCGGCCTGTTCTTGGGCGGCTCGTGGTCGAGATCGAGCAGGTGCGGGCGAGCGTAAACAACCGCTCCCGGATCCGTTTGCCCGTTTTCCATGTCAGGCGGCGCGTCCATGCTGAAGTCGCCCAAATGGACTTTGCTGCCTTCCACGCGGCCGTGGAAGAGATTCACGTTACCGAGAAAATTATAAACAAACGGCGAGGCCGGGTGCTCATACACTTCCTCCGGCGTGCCCTCTTGCTCGACGCGGCCGTCGTGCAGAATGACCACCCGGTCCGCGACTTCGAGCGCTTCGTCCTGGTCGTGCGTGACGAACACGCTGGTGATGCCGATCTCATCGTGCAGCCGTCTGAGCCACCGGCGAAGCTCTTGCCGCACCTTGGCGTCCAGCGCGCCGAACGGCTCATCCAGGAGAAGCACTTTCGGCTGCACCGCAAGCGCGCGCGCCAGCGCCACGCGCTGCCGCTGCCCGCCGGAAAGCTGCGCCGGCTGCCGGTCACCCAGCCGCTCGAGCTGCACGAGCCGCAAGAGCTCGTGCACGCGATCATTGATCGCTTGCTTGGTCGGCCGCTCGCTCTTGGGTTTGACCCGCATGCCGAACGCCACGTTCTCGAATACGCTCATGTTCCGAAAGAGCGCGTAGTGCTGAAACACGAACCCAACCTGGCGCTCGCGCGCGCTGCGGCTCGTCGCGTCCGCGCCGTCGAAGAGCACCGTGCCGCTGTCCGGCACTTCAAGCCCGGCGATGATGCGCAAGAGCGTGGTCTTGCCCGATCCCGAGGGCCCGAGCAGCGCCACGAGCTGGCCGGACGGCACTTTGATGGTCACGTCTTTCAGCGCCGTGAAGTCGCCGAACGTCTTTGTAATTTTCTGGACTTCAATGCTCATGCGCAAGTTCCTGGCCGCTTTGCCTGGCCTTCCATTCCACCGCCATTTTGGCCGCGAGCGTCACGAGCGCCAAAATAGCCAGCAGCGACGCTACCGCGAAAGCCGCCGCCGCATGATATTCGTTATAAAGGATTTCAACGTGAAGGGGAATGGTATTTGTCCGGCCGCGGATATGGCCGGACACGACCGACACCGCGCCGAACTCGCCCATGGCCCGCGCGTTGCACAGGATAACCCCGTAGAGTAATCCCCATTTGATGTTCGGCAAGGTCACGCGCGAAAAAATCTGCCACCCGCGCGCGCCCAGCACGCGCGCCGCTTGCTCCTCTTCCGTTCCCTGCGCCTGCATCAAGGGGATCAATTCGCGCGCGACAAAAGGAAACGTCACGAAGATCGTTGCCAGCACGATTCCCGGAACCGCGAAGATGACTTTGAGGTTATGCTCCGCGAGCCAGGGCCCGAACCAGCCTTGAAGACCGAAAATCAACACGTAGATCAGGCCTGAAACCACCGGCGACACGGAAAACGGCAGATCGATCAGCGTGATCAGCACTTGCTTGCCGGGAAAGTCGAACTTGGCGATCGCCCACGCCGCGGCCACTCCAAAAACGAGGTTCAGGGGCACCGCGATGCCGGCCGCGAGAAGCGTGAGCCAGACAGCCGACAACGCTTCGGGCTCAGCGAGCGCGGCAAAATACGTTCCCAGTCCTTTGCGCAGCGCCTCGGTGAAAACCGCGACCAGCGGCAGCAGCAAGAACAGGCCGAAGAACACGAGGGCCACGCTCGTGAGGAGCAGCCGCACCCACAGCGGATCTGAATTCGAGCGCATCAGAGTTCCGCCCGGCGCTGCAGAAAATTGATGACGAGCAGCAGCGCGAACGAAATGAGCAGCATGACCACACCGATCGCGGTCGCGCCGGCATAGTCGTACTGCTCCAGCTTGGTGATGATCAACAGCGGCGTGATTTCCGTGCGCATGGGCATGTTGCCAGAAATAAAGACAACCGAACCGTACTCGCCGATCGCCCGAGCGAACGCCAGGGTAAAGCCCGTCAGCAGCGCGGGCGCGAGCTCCGGAAAAATGACGCGGACAAACGTCTGGAAACGCCCGGCGCCCAGGCTGGCCGCCGCTTGCTCGACTTCCGCGTCCACGTTCTGGAGCACAGGCTCCACCGTGCGCACCACAAACGGCAGGCCGATAAAAATCAGGGCAATCACGATGCCTAGCGGCGTGAAAGCGGCTTTAATGCCCAACGGCTCAAGGTAGCGGCCCACCCAGCCGTGCGCGTTCAGCAAAGTGGTCAGCGTGATGCCCGCGACCGCCGTGGGCAACGCAAACGGAAGATCGATCAATGCATCCACAATGCGCTTTCCCGGAAACGGGTATCGAACCAGGACCCAGGCGATCAACAACCCCATGACCACGTTGAACGCCGCGGCCGCCAGCGACGCGCCGAACGTAAGCCGGTAGGACGCCACTACCCGCGGGTCCGTGACCGTGTTCCAGAAATGAGCCCACCCGCCGGAAGCGGCTTTGGCAAAAGTGGCCGAGAGCGGGATGAGCACGATCAAGCTCAGGTATGCCAACGTAAAGCCGAGCGTCAGGCCGAAACCCGGCAGCACGCTGGATTTCCTAAGTTTTTTCGGCTTCATCCCGCTCTTGATCACGATTTAACGGCCCGGCTGGTAAATCTTGTCAAAGATGCCGTTGTCATTGAAGTGCTTCTGCTGCGCTTCCTTCCACGTTCCGAAATATTCCTCAAGCGTAAACAGCTCGATCGCTGGGAATTGGTCCGCGTACTTCGCCGCAACCGAGTCCAGGCGCGGTCGGAAATAATGCTTGGCGGCCACTTCCTGCCCTTCTTCCGAATACAGGAATTCGAGATAGGCCTGCGCCAGCTCGCGCGTGCCGTGCCGGTCAACTACCTTGTCCACGAGCGCGACAGGCGGCTCCGCTAAGATACTGGTCGACGGAATCACGATCTCGAACTTCCCTTCGCCCAGTTCGCGGCTCGCCAAGAGCGCTTCATTTTCCCAGGCAATCAGCACATCGCCAATCTCTCTTTCAACGAACGTCACCGTTGAGCCACGCGCGCCCGCGTCCAGCACCGGAACGTTCTTGAAAAGCTGCGCCACGAATTCCTGGGCCTTTGCTTCGTCTGCGTTATTCTGTTTAAGCGCATACCCCCAAGCCGCCAGGTAATTCCAGCGCGCGCCTCCGGAGGTCTTGGGATTCGGGGTGATGACGCTGATCCCCGGCTTCACAAGGTCATCCCAGTCCTTGATTCCCTTGGGGTTGCCCTTGCGGACCAGGAACACGATGGTCGATGTGTACGGCGCGCTGTTCTGAGCGAGCCGCGACT
>JAHFGY010000056.1 GCA_023247195.1 Candidatus Omnitrophota bacterium
GATCAATATAAACGGCGCGCTCACCACAATGCTCCATATCGCCGTCTTCGTCGCGGCTGAAGCCACTGCCTTGTCGCCCACGATCACACTGCCGTCGGCCTGCACCACCCCGTACTTGAAGTGCAGCGCACGCATACTTAAGTAGAAGATGACTCCAAAAATGCCGATCAGCGCAAGCGCCGACAAGCTTTGGCTAGTGCCGAGAGCTTGGATCAAATCAACCGGAGGCGCTTGCGGAAGCGTTCCGATCCGGCGCAGCAGCGCGATACCGCCCAGCACCGTGCCCAAAAGCCCAAGGATCGAGAAGAATCCTTCGACGCCGCCGATCGTCGGCAAGTCCTTGGTTCCCCACACCGGCAACGCCCCCGGCTGATACCTCTTAGCAATGTAAATATGGCCATTTCCTTCCATCAGCTGCGGCCATTTCCATTCGCCACCGTTCTTGCGATAGCGGAAAGTGTATTCGCAGTCCCTGGATCCGTGTCCCGAGACTTCGAAGTCCGTTGGGACATCGACGCTCCACAATCCCTTGCCTTGGTATGCCGCGGGAATGGACTCCCAATCATTGCCTCCGGCGTTCCACCAGAGTTGTACTTCCTCGGGATGTTGGCCGTTGAAAGAGGCGTTCAAGGTTAACGGGTCGCCCGAGTAGATCGACTTCGTCGGCATCCACACAGGTTCATCTAATGGGATGACTTCAGGAGCTCTTGGTGTTTCAAGCGCATCCAGGAATTTGTCCAAATCTTGGATATCCCGGACCGGGTAACCGATCCACGGCCGCAGCGGATCGACGATTTCAACGAATTCCGCCGGAATATGTTTGGCATTGAAGTGCCCGGCCATGTCACCCAGTTCAGACCCTCCAAAGCGTTGCTCAAACACAGTGGGAGCATCTCTCCTCACGCGGATCCAAATTCCGCCGCCGTGCCGGCCGAACTTTTGACCTGTGCGTGCTTCGGTGCGGGTAAAATCAAAATTTGAGATCTCGCCTAGGCGTTCCCAATCCCAGAAGAAGATAAAGTCAGGCCTTTCATCATCGTCATGGGTGTAATCAACATTCAGCCCATGACTTTGAATGCTTTCTAACCGGCCGATTTCATAGATTCTCGAGGAATGAAAAACGTATTGGTTCAGCAGGTACTTCTGTTCGAAAACAGATTTCAATTCTGCGAGAAGTTCATGTCCCCTCGCTGTTTGTTCGCTCAGGCCCTGTTCTACCGCCTGCATCATAATGTTATGCACATCGTGTAGCCTACCAAGGTGCTGGAAAGCAATAGCTTCCTTGCGCTGTTCCTCGGCGTCTTTCCAAGGTATTCCAGGCGCCTTGAAGAAATGATCCGCCCGACGCTCGATGAATGCCAGATAGTACAATCGACGCCGCGCACCTTCGACTTTGGTCGCATCATCGTAGGCAAGGATGCGTTGTACGCTCTCGTTGGCTACTCTCCAAATGACTTCCCGAATCCCATCGATAAACGAACTATCGGCATCATCCGCCAACAGCAAGTGAGCGTATAACGCCTTCAGATCGGAATTGTTCTCCTCCACATCATGCATCAACGCTCGCGTCAATAGATCGATTCCGGAAGCGCGAAC
Organism: Candidatus Omnitrophota bacterium; assembly: GCA_023247195.1. Taxonomy (GTDB): domain Bacteria; phylum Omnitrophota; class Gorgyraeia; order Aquiviventales; family Aquiviventaceae; genus JAHFGY01. The sequence continues at coordinate 1,597 of JAHFGY010000056.1, forward strand.
GTTCGGATCGGGGCTGCGTAGCCGTTGAACCCCTTCATCGGTCAAAGACGTATGGTTAGCGTAGCTTCGTTGCTCGTGCGGCAGCTGGCGCGCATATTCCGGCCGCGGCAGGATTTCAGTCTGCTGTGCAACCGCTTGGGTGTGCGGCTTGCCCGAAGGAGTAGAGGTGGTAGCAGCAAAAAGGATGCCGGTGGGCGCAAGCAGAACCATCAGAACACGCTGCCGCGTTGCAGGCGAAAGGCTCTGCCACCATCCGCCTAGGGGGCTAACTGACGAAGTGCCTACAGCGGATTGACTCGAAGCATACACAACGGGCACGGCTGCGGAAGAAGCACCCGCTGCGCTGCCCTCCGCGGGTGATATGGCTCGAGCGAAGATCATCGGCGTCGCCGGGGCGGTATCAGGCTCAACGCGAGCCGCCGCCGGCACAGTCATTGGAGCCGGCAAGCTGTTGAAGAACATGCCGGCGGCCGTGGGATCGGCGATCCACTGCCGCAGTTGCGCGGGTGACAGCGTGATTACTGTCTGGTCGTTGACAATTTCGGCCTTCGGAGCGCCCTTGGACGACGTGCTGACACGCATCACACAATTTGAACAGGCCAGCGTGTCGAGTGAGGCGGTCAGAGCCTGGAGCGATTCCCACAGGGCTTTCGGCATGTCCGCGGGCTTGGCCTGCGGCAAGCGGCTGTCCGCATCCAAAGTAAGCGCCCAAACCTTGTTCTTGCTCCGCGCAACCAGCACTCGGTGCGCGATCAGAACCAGAGCGCCGGCGACAGCGAACAGCGCCGCTGCTTTGTACCAACCAAACAACGCAAGCACCGCGACAAAAGCCGCAAGCGTGGGAAGCGGGTAGGAGCCGATGAGCGGGCTCTGCCTGAACGCCAATGCCTGCTCTCGCGAGCTACTCGACTGCTCGTCAGCGGACGCGCCACCCGTGACCTGGTTAATCGCGTCCTGATAAATCTGACCGTAGGCGCCGATGCGCTTGGCCCAGTCCGGATCAAACTGCGCGACCTGGGTCAGCCATTGCTTGATCTGCTCAGGATTGTCTTGGTACGTTGCCAGAAGCATCCGCACCCGATCGAGAATCTGCTCGGCTGATTGCGCGCGCTCGGCCACGGCTTCCGGCGTATTGTCGATACCGAAACCAGGAACAACCAGATCATGCAGCGTTCCGCCGTTCTCCACGAAGTCTTTAAGGCCACCGCGGTCCGTCACGATTAACAATGAAAGCAGCAGCGCAAGCTCCTGGTTTGCGATGCCGCCCGGCTCATCGATCGAAGGCATGATGCCCGCGTCAGCGCCGGCGCCGATCTGCTTGGCAAGGATCGCATCGAATTTCTCGACAAAGCGGAATTGATCCGCATATTGCGGGTGTTGCTCGATAAAGGTCCGGAAGAAAGCCGCTTGCTCTTCCCCTCGCGGATCACCCGGCGTTGCTTCAAGCACAAACTGCACAGTCGCGCCTTTGTGCTCCTGATCAAGCATGTGCTCGAGAAGCGTCTTCTCCTGGCCATCCTCAGTCAACCGCACCGGCTGCATGAAAATGTTGAAGCCCTTTTGCTTGACCATGCGCGTGGCAATGCCGATAACGAGGTTGTTCTCGTTCACTTCAAGACCGAGTTTGCGCTGCAAAGCGACCTTGTTGGCGCGCTTCCACTCCCACCGCTCATCGGGGGTCATATCTTCCAGCGGGCGGGCCGGAACAACAAAGCGTTCTTGGCCAAGCTGCTTGGTCAAATTCTCGGGCAGGTGGCGCGCCGTGGTGATGCCGTTGTAGACCGCTTGAATCGTGCCGGGCGGCAAACTGTTGAGCACGCCGTCGAAACCGTAGCCGCGCTCTTGAGTAAGCGCTTCGGCCGCGTGGCCCGGGCTTGCGAACATAACGGTGTCGGAATGGGTCATGCCGCCCTTGAGTATGCTGTGGCGGCCGTGCACCTCGCCGTCGTTATAGACGGACCAATGCTCCAAGCCGTCATTGCCCCGGAGATCCCGGATGCTGGGCAAGCCGGGCTCGCGGTAAGCGTCCAAGTTCGTCAAATTGAACAAATTCACATGAGCGTAACGGCCGTTGCCGCGGATGATGCCGCGCGCCTGCAAGTATTGGCGAAGCTCGCTGCTTTCGTCGGTTCCATTGAGCCGCATGGTGCCTGGGAAAAGACCGCCGTATTCCAAGTTGTGGATCATCTGGACCGCCACCGGCCGGTGGCCGAGCGGCCAGGCCACGTTGCGGTACATCTCGGAGAGCATCACCGGACCGAAGCCCGCCTGCCAGTCGTTGAACTGGATGACCTCGAACTCAAGACCGAGCTGGCGCGGAATCTCGATCGCTGCTAGCGGCAGCAGAATCGCCTCAATGTAACCACCTACCGAATCCGGATTCGGATCACTATACAAAGTTTTGAAAAAGTGGCCAGACGGATCGTAGAGCTGAAGCACCGGCACTCCGTTTTGCTCGATATAAAGAACGTCGAGCGGAATAGTGCCGTTGCCCACGGGCAGCTCGATTTGCATGAGGCGAGCGCCCTTGTACGCTTCCAGATAAGCTTCGATTGTTCCGTAGTTCGCCGCCACATCGGCCGAAAACAGCGGTGAGACAACCGCCGTGGCCAGCGCGACATGCTCCGCCGCGGCTTCAGGTTGCTCGGACATGTAAACGCCCTGCCCGCCGCCGCCCGGCCCTTCCCGCTTGAGTTTCTTGCCGTTCGGGCCCGGCTCTTGGATCGGCATTTCCATGGCGACCGAAAGAACGCCGAATTTGCTGTCGGTTTGGGCTCGGGCATCGTTCAAGCGTTTCGCCAAATTATCGACAAGCTCGGTGTTGACGGCGTCTACGCGGACGCGAGACAGAACATCACCCGGCTGCTGCTGCCGTTCTACGTCGCGCAGCCGCTCAAGGTAGTCGTTGCCGATGATCGCGCGCCAGTTGGTTTCGGTGTCGGCTAGCAAGGCAATCAGGAGCCGAGCGTCTTCGGGATGGTTGCTGTAGTGGCGCAGTTGGTGCCGGATGATTGCTTCTTCTTCATCCTGCCCACGCTGGCGCGTGAGAAGGCCGAGATGATACAAGAGGTGGCGGCCCTCGTGCCGGACCATATCGTTGACCAGTTCTTGGAATGCGGAAGTGCGGTAGCCTTGGCCTTGACCCGATGTGCGCGGCGGCGCGCGCGTGGCCAAACCACGGTGCATGTCGATTCGGCCGTCCAAGTGGTTGGCCAGGTCTTCAATCTGTCCCGCCAAGCGAAGCATGCCGGGCTCGGTCAAGGCTTGAATGACCACATCGATTTGCTGCTGCGAGAATCCCTCGTTGGCAAGCTCTTGAATCCACAGATTAAGACCGCTCTCGATATAGTCGACGAAACGAGCTTCCTGTTCTCGCGTCGCCGGCTTGCGGACTCGGTCACGGTAGCCTTCCTGCAATTTAAGCTGGAGGCGCTTGCCGGCTTCCGGGCGTCCCGGTTCGGCGTCTTCCCAATTCGCGGCGATTTTTGCGGTCCGCTGGGTGTAACCCGACTTCGGCGTGAAAGTTCCCGGATACGCCGCCGGGCGAGCTGCTTGTCCGCCGGAGATAACGCGCCAGGCCGGGTCGGTGTCCGGATTTTCTTGGACATGCTCAGGGGCCGTGCGGAACGAGACCACCCAGGAAACGGCCGTCAGCACCACCGGGGCAGCCAAGATCAGGACCCCGAAGTCCTTCCAAAACAGCGCTCCCAAAGCAATTCCGCCGCCGTAAACCATGGCCATGCGAAGAACACCGGCAAATACGCTCTCGGTGCGGGCCGAACGCGAAGCCGGCTCGCCAAAGTATCCATGCTGGAAGTAGATCTCGCTGACCCGCTGCCCAAGCCAATCGATGCGGTGGGTGTAGCGCGGCTTCTGGTTGGAGAAGATATCGACGAATGTCGGGTACGCGCCCAGCGGCGCCAGCCACGCCCGGTTAACGACCGCGGGAACGACTTGCCCGTTGACGACTCCGGGCGGCCCGTTAAAGAGATGCTCGATCGTTTCGGTCCTGGAAAGCACATCGATCTCGTTTGTCAGCAGAGCATGAACGTCGCCGTGAGCCATACGGCCGACAGCGGCGTTGATGCGCTGAATCAGCTGTTCCCGCGTCTGCCCTGCCGCGTTCGGGCCATGCGGATCAACCCTGTTCGCAATGACCTGGAGCCGGTCGTTGCCGACAAGCTGAATGAGTTGGCCGACAAGGTCGCGCTGCTGACGCAGCGAAGCCGTGCGGAGCACTTCGCCCATAAACTGCCGGTAGGCCTGGCGGAATGCCGCGTTGCGGACGGAGGGAATCTTCCAGAGCGGTTTGGCTATCCACGCTACGGTGTCGAGCCACATTTCCGCCCAGACGGCAAAGAAAGCCCGGAATGTTTGCCGCACGGCGCGGTACCGGCCGTATCCCGTCGACCATTCCCCTTGGTGCGGATTCATGAAGAAAGGCGTGGCGATGAATGCAAACGCCGCCAAGATGTAAGTCGCGGAGGTCGCCAACCCGATCGGGTAGAAGTTGAATGCGATACCCACCACGATCATGCCGAGCAAGAGCGCGCCTTCGCGGATCGCCACCCGGTTGCGAACGTAAAGCTCTTCAAACGATGACCGAGTCGCCGTGGCGCTGCGAGGCGCGCGCACAAACGTCGCAAAGCCCAAGCGCCCTTCGACCGCGCCCACGGCATAATCCGGAATCATGCCGACGTAAATGAAGAACAGCTGCCAGAAGTCGCGCTCGTTAAGGCCTCGCTCGCGGATCTCGGCTCGCAATGTCTCCATCTCTTGGAAGTCTTCGCGCATCATCCGCGGAAGCGGAAGCACTCGCGCGAGCCGCCGAATGCCCGGCGCTGAAAGAGCAAAAACAAGCATTTCGTAAGGCAAGAACCGTTGAGCGGTAGCCCGGTCGGCGTTCGCTTCGTTCAGCTTCGAGCGCACGAGCACGATTTGGGCCAACGCGGTCGCTATCAAGAACCCGCCGGCAAGGACGGCCGGCACGAAGCCGGAGAGCAGGGCTAAAAGTCCCACGCCGAAAACAGCCACATACGGGAACGGCAACAGCTTGGTGATGCCCCGCGTCGCTCCCCATTTCTCCGTGTAGAAGATCCAGCTCTGGAGCACTTTGATTTCGGCAAAGAAGAGCCCTATACCCAGGAAGCCCATCGCGCCAAAGACCTGGACATCGCCCTTCGGGAAGAGGCCGGCGGCGGTGCCGAACAGCGCAATGCCCGCTGCGGCAAGACCCAACATATAGATGCGGTCGCGCCATTGCGGCGAAACCCGTCTTACCGCCGGCACGCCGGCCATGTCGAGAAGGAAGAAAGTCACCAAAGCGGCCAGAAGCGGCAGCACGATAATCGGTATCGGGATCGTCAAGAACGGGAATGGGCTGAACGACGGCACCATGAGCACCGTGAATACGAACAGCCGGATCGCGGGCCGCACGATCGTCTTCAAAATATAGAAGCTCAAGCCCGTGATGATTTCCTCGAGCTTCCGGGGCCACGGAATATTGCTGTTCGCATAGAACCGGGTTGCCTCGAGCAAAGCGCGGGTCCCGGAACGCGTGTAGCGCAGGCGCACGTTCACCATATCGTGGAAGGTGGTGATGCGAACCTGGCCTACGATCAGCTCTTCGCCAAAGGCATCATCGAAGCCCTGCTCCAGAAGATATTGGCCGCCGATGGTGTCTTCCGCCACCTTGTTGCCGGCGGTCATGATTTCCGACTCGTACGCCTCGTAGTCCCAGTAAGCGCCGCGCCAAAGGGTCGTGGTCGGGGACGAGCGCTGCGCCAGGTTGGCGAAAATCGTCTCGCCCGTCCCGGAGTGCCGGGCGTTCAAGGAGAACTCCCTGTTGAAGTCGTATTCGGCGAACCGCACGACGCCCAGTCGCGGGTTCTCGACGAACCGCTGCTGGACCTGCGCCAGTTTTCTCGACTCTTCTCGCAGCATCTCCATGCCGGCATCAAAGGTGATAATCTTACTTCCCTTGCGTATCTTGTGAAGGCCGCCGTTGGCGCCTTCGAACTTGGCGTCGCGCAGCGCTTCGGGGCGATTGGTGGTGAAATAAACCTGGATCGGTTCACCCTCAGCCGCGGACTGGCGGGCATACCGAACCATGGAAATGCAATCGCGAAGGCCTTGCGCCGCGACGTTCACATTGGCGTCCCACAACCAGGCCTCGATAGCCGCTTCTTCTCCCGCTTCATATTGATCCATGGCCTGCCCGAGCGCGCCAAACGCCAGGCGAACATGTTCAAGGAAAACGCGCGCGTTGGCCTCGCTGGTGAAGCCGGCGCGCATAGCCCTCTCGAGGCTTCGGTCTTCGGCTTCCAGTAAGGACTCGGTTGCCAGGTTCGGCTCGGCGGCCAAGACCGCACGAAGCTCGGAGCGATAGGCATCGCTGTCGCCGGCCGGGCGCGGACCCGCCGTGCTGTTAAGGATCGATGCCAAAGGTCCGGGCAAGCCAACAAGCCCTTGGTACATCACGACAATGCCGACTTTGTCTTGGACCCAGGCTTCCCGGCGGGCTCGGTACTGCTCCGGCGACTCGGCTGATCCGGCAGGCGACAAGAGATCGTGGTATTCCCGGTAGACCTCGTACACGCGGCGCGCGTCGCGCTCGGTGCGCTGAACCTGGTAGAGCCGCTCCATGGAGAAAGATTCAACGGCCTCAATCAGCCGCTGCGACGGGTGCTGCTCCATGAAGAACCAGAAAGTCTCGGTCTGCAGCTCGGCTCTGGCCTGGTTGCGCAGCCGCTCTGAAACGCGGCGCGCGGCCTGAGCGCTGCCTAAGTTTGTACGCGCGTCCTGCAGCCGCTGCCGGGCCTGCTGGAGCTCGACCGCGTAGTCTCGCGGCGTAAGCCCGTTTTCGTCCGTCGGGCCGCCCGTATAATTGAGCGCCGCAGGTTTCGCAGGGCCTTGCGCGGCTGCGTGAAGCTGTTCGAGGTTCTGAATATCGCCTTCGATGGTTCGAATACTCGACTCCAGCTGGCGGATGGTCGCGTCGCCATCGCGGATTTCCTGATCATGCTGGGCGATTCTCTGGTTGCGGGCTTGCGTGCGCGCAGCCGTTGCGACCGCGCACTGAGCGTTAAACTCATCGGTACCCAAGGCATCCAGCCAAGCGATCGCCTGCGCGTCATCCGGGAACTCTTCGCGCAAGCCTTCCATGAGATTGGCCCATGCCGGACCGTACTGGCGCTTCAATGTTTCGAGAACCGTCTCAACGTACCGCCGGCCCGGCAAGCCATCGGCGTCGATAAATGTCTGATCCGCGTCCCGGTCCTCCAAAAGCCCGCGCATGCGGGTTTGCGGCGGCTCAAAAGCCGAGGTAATGATAATGGTGGTCGCCTGGATTTCTTCCAATGAGCCCGGGAACGGCAAGATATCTTCGCGCACGAAATTGTTGATCCAGCGCCGCAGCGATTCTTCGGCAACCGGGTCATGCGGCACGTCTGCAGGTAACTCAACGGCCTGGATCGCGGCCAGGAGCGCCTGCCGCTCATAGTCGGTGAGGTCCGCAAAAGTAATGCTCGTCCGGCCCATCAGAACGTCATCGAGCGTCATCAGCACATTTACCGTCAAGTGGATTTGGGCCAGCTGCTCGCGGTTGATCATTTGCGAAAGCTGATGCGAGCTCAACCGCCTCTCCTCCTGCGAGCGGCGGTCGCGCAGCATCATCAAGTATTGCCACGCCCGGTTGTGCTGCTCGGTTCGATTGGCAATGGGCTCCCCTTGCCCCGTTGCCGCATCTACATGCTGATACTGGAACACGGCGTGGAAATAGCGGCGCGCATCCTGCCACGTGCGGACCGAGTGCCGGGCTTCCCGCTCGGCGATGCGGGACGCGTGGTGGCTCTTCATGAGTCGGACGCCCCAGTCCATGACCGTGGGCGTGAATAGCAGAGGCGTCAGCCCGCCGATCACCACGAAAACGACATTGGCGTTGACGAAGATCGAGGCGAGAATGCCCCAGATGAAGATGTTCCAAAGAGCGCCGATCAAGAGAGCGCGCCGCCATACATGACCGAGCTCCCGGATATCGGCACGATCGTCGTACGGCGTTCGAGCGAAGAAGGCGCGCCAAACCCTCGGCCTCAGCAGATGCAGCGGGGCGGCGAAAATTTCCAGCGCAGACCGGGACGGGCTCGACGTAGTCATGCCGCGCTCCGCGCGCTGATCATCCAGAAACGGCCCGATCCATTCGACGACAAGGCGCTCGTTAAAAACGCGTATGGCCCAATCCGCTCGGACAATTCGCTGCTCGAGATCCTGGATGTCCCGCTGCAAGGCTTCTCGCTGAGCGGCCGGAGCCGCGTTCAATTGAGCGATCGTGCGTTGAAGCTCGGCCCTGACCCAGTCGGGATAGATCATCAGCTCCTGCCGGAGATCCGCTATCTCGCGGTTAAGCGTGCGGATTTCAAGCTCTGTTGTCCGACTCGGCACGAGGGCGGCTAAGCGAGCCCTGCGATCCGCCATCTGCTGTTCGACCCAGGCGCGGTCCAGCCGATTCATCTGCTCGGTTACTTCATTAATGCGGCCCCTGAGACGTGTCCGCTCGGCTTGATCGAACGTCCCATCGTACTCCGCGACCAGCGCATCCATGTGTTGAGTTAACTGCGCCTGGCGGGCCGCCGCATAACCCTGGCGCTGCTCGGCCATGTAATCGTTGATAATGTCCCGGACCGATACCGTCCGGCGCGTCTCACGGAGCTCGTTCAGGCGCTGGAGGCGGCGGTCAATCTGCAGCATCGCTTCTTGCGCGACGGCGCGTAATTCCACTTCGCCGGCTTGGGAACCCTGCATGCGCGTTTCAAACCGCGCCCGCTCGGCTTGCAAGCGGGCTATCAAGGTATCGATCTCGACGATCTCATCGGCCGCCGGATCCGCGGCGTGCGGGTGGCGCAGCAGCAGGAAGCGGAACATATCCGCGGTCTCGGCCTGGTCCACAATGCGGCCGCCGTTTGTCAGCATGCGGCCCGTGCGGCGCCGGTCCAGGCTCTGGCGGGTGTTCTCCACCAGCCAATCTTGCTGCATCACGCCGTCTGTGCGGAGCTGGCCGTCGCGCAGGAACGCGGCCCAGAACCAGCCTTCCTGCTCAACCGCCGGTATAGCTTCTGCCCCGCGGTTTGCATCGACCAGCCCGCGGGCGCGCTGGTTCAGGTACTGGATATTGGCGGCGTGTCCCTTGAAATAGATGGCCAGCGAGTTTTGATTGCCGGTTCGGATATTGCGCGCCTCGCCGATGAGCAATTTCCAAACATGGTCGCGCAGCGGCACTTGGTATATACCGGGCTCGCGCTCGCCTTGGGACGGAATCACATCCGGCTGCTGGTGCGCCGGCTCATAGTGGCCGCCCTGGACATTCAGTAGGATGTAAGCATTATTCGGATCCGTTCCCAGGCGCCCCGCCAGCTGATCCGGACGGTGCCAGAGCGCTTCCAAGCCCTCGCGGTACTGCAGCCAAACCTGTTCGGCCAAATTCTGGCGGTCCGCGGCCAAGACCAGGCCGGTTGGGTCGATCTCGGTGAAATAGGCTTGGACTTGTTCGATCACCTGAGCGCGAAGCGCCGTCAGCTGGGCCTCGCTCTGGTGGCGCTGCAAGGCGGCGCGCTCAGCGTCCGCGATCGGGATCATCTCGTCCAAGAATATGCGGCTCTTGCCCTGGAAGAGCCTTCCGCCGTCCGCCGGGCGCTGCGCCCGCCGGCCGCGCCGGAAGACACCCTGGAGAACGCCGGATGCCAGCACGAAGACCGTGACGGCAGCGCCGAACACAATAGCCACCAGCCCGCGCTGGGTCAGCTTGTCGGCCCACCAGCGCTCGACTCGTGTAGCCATCGTGACCAGAACATGGCCGCGCTGATCGCCCACAAGCGGCTGCTGCGGCTCAAGCTGCAAATCCGCGGATTCCGTGTATTGAAGCACCTTTGCCTGGCTTTCCAAATCTTGCTGCATGTCGTGCCAAAGCTCGCCGCGCTCCTGCCAAACGCTGTCCGGAACGCGGGCTTCGCCGAGCGTGGCGCCTTCGAGAAGCGGTTGGTTGTCCCGGCCGAGCGGCACAGGCATGGCCATAATTTCGGTGACCGCTGCATCCGGCGCCGACAGCGAGTTATATTGCGCGTCCCAGTACCGGACCGGGTTCGTCTCATTCGCGGGGTTGTTCTCCGCGCGCATAGTGCCGAACGGATCAAATACCCGCACGGCGACCATATTCGGCACGATGCCCGGTTTGTCCGTGCGCTGCTCGCTCTCGAATACTAGGCGGTAGCCTGCGTACGGGCCTTCGGTGATCACTACTTCGTATACGTAAGAAACAAGGTTCAAAGGAACCAAGGGGCGGCCGTCTTGGCCTGAGAACACCGGCACGTTTTGGCCCGTAGCCGAATCGTAGTGATAGATGATCAGCTTATCGATAGAGAAATAGATCTGCTGCTGCGTAAAGCCGAGGAAGAAAGCCATGAGTCCTTCCGGTGTCCTCGGCCGTCGTTCGCCGGGCCGCGGCGCGCGCTCACCCGGAATGATCTGGCTTCCCCAGATGGTGAACACATCCGTCATCGGGATCATAAGGGCTTCGACCTGCCCGGTGGGGCCAATGACCTGGAAAGTCACATGGACGGTAAGTTCTTCGCCATTGCGCGACAAGCTCAGAATTTCTACCTGGCCTTGGCCATTCACGTCCTGGTCGACCGGAATCACCGCCTGCAGCATGTAATCGTTCCAGAGCGCCTCGCGGGCTTCGGGATCGTCGTTCAAGAGCTTGTCGATCACATCCTCCATCGATTCTCCCGGCCGGCGGATCATCGTGAAGTTCATGCGCTGGTACGGCGTCAAACCGGCGAACGTATTCAGGGTGAACGTATCGGGATTAGCGCCGCCCATGATGATCGGGGTCGCGCCCAAATCAGCGAAATTCCGCGAACGGCCGCTGTCGATGTCGACCAGCCGCGGATCTCCGACGCGGATAATGGTCCCAATCGCGTTGCCTTCAACGTGCGTCTCGCCGTTCCCGATCTCGCTGCCGAAATGGATGTTCACCACGGGCACCAGGAGCGAGTTGGGATCCGTGGGATCGTGCACGAT
>JAHFGY010000183.1 GCA_023247195.1 Candidatus Omnitrophota bacterium
ACATAAGCTTCGGAACGGCGCTCGACGGCTGGAAAAAGAATCCACCCGAGGAGCGATGCCACCCCGAATACGCTGCTGTAGATTGCTATTTCCATTTTTTAAGTATTTTCTATTTGTGAAACATTTTGCTCAATCGATTTAGGATCGAGCAAATCAAAAAGCCGAGCTAGCCTCTTAACGCTTCGGCAGCTCGGCTTCCCCCGCGTCCCATGCACGCTTGGGGACCGTGGCTTTGCGCCCCTCGATTACTCGAGGTTTGCCCTTTCGTACTACATCAACAAGATTACCCACAAACAACGTCAATGTCAAGCTCAATTGCCATCCTTAACTCTAATGGATACAATAGGTTAAGGATGGTAAGGGATAAAGCCGCTGACCTGATCCGCAGCACTCTTCCACATCCAGGCTATTCCGCTACGAATATAAGGGAAGGCGGCTAAAAGGCCAAAGGCTACAACAGCGACCATGATCATCGCTTCAACGCTGGTTTGTCCTGATTGACCCGCTCTACGGCGCATTTTTCCGTTCGATCACGATATGCTGTCTCGATTTACTCATCGTGACAAGCGTCAGTACGGTGCGGTAGCCGTCCGTCTCGGGAGATGCGGAAAGAGGAGAAAGAAATACAGCGCACCTCTCTTCACCGCGATGATAGATCAACGCGCTTTTGCTGCCCATGTTGCCATAGACAGGATCATATTCCGCGGTGGGTTGCCATCCTTCCCGCTCAAGCTTTCGCGCGTAGAGGTCTTGGGCCACTTTGACTTCGTCGGCGAGAAGAGCCAGTATCGTCACGTCGCCGGTATTCTGGCCGATCGTCTTGGACATTGTCCGCGACGCGGGGTACGCCGGAACAAAATCGGCCCATTCGCGTTCCTGGCCAGGCACGGCATCCCGATTGCACAAAACGTTTCGTCCAAGCCAAGCTGGCAGGCTGTCATCGGATTCGTCATTCTTGACCGGCGCTTCCCATCGGTGGAAATAGATCAACGTGCCGGCCTCGCCTTTTTCAAGATCCACAATCAATCGCTGCGTGCCTCGCTGGGCATAGAGCGTCTTGGCCAACGATTTCTGGGTTGCCTGATACAGGGCGATATGCTCTCCAAGAACCTGCCGTTGGCGAGGATCGGTTTCACCTATCTGCCATTGCTGAAATTGCTGCAGCATCGCCACGTTGCGGGCTTGCCAGGGCAGCCAGCGCACATCCCAACCCTCTGTCGGCAAAGAAGTTAAAAAGAATGCTTGCAGCGCTTCCGATGTGTTGCGGCTCGTTACCAAGAACGTTTCTAGGCGGCTGGCTCCCAGCCAGAGTTCCAGACCTTCCTGGGGCAGCATGGCGTCATCCGGAACGGGCAAGTCTGTCATGCCTCGGAGCGTCTGGCCGTTATAATCGGCGGAACTCGCTCCTTTCTGAAGACCGGCGGGCGCAAAGCTCAGCGTAGGCGATGAAGGCCCGGCATCTCCGGCCTTTTCAGCAGCCAAAGCTGCCGAGGCGATCGAAACAGCAATCGCGGAAACAGCCATCAGAATTCTCGCGGTTAATCGGATCGTTGGTTTAATCATCGAGCCGTCTTCAAGCTTACTTTCGATGGCGTCAGCCAGCTGCCCGGCTGCAGGTTCGGCGCACCAGAAATCTCGGCCGTGCAAAATGAGCTAACTCTCTCAGAACGCATATTCCAAAAACTGCCAACGCCGCCAGGGGTGCCCGTAGCCATATGATTGACGCTGGCACTCATTGTAGGGGTGATGAGCGTGAGCGTTCGCGGGATCAAAACCGGCGCCGTCGGAAGCGCTGTTGAATTGATGCCGCATACCGGATCCTGGCATTGAACAATCATCAATTCGTTCTGCGTCGGAATCCGTTGCAATTCTTTGAAGTTCACATCGTACTTTTTGATAAAAGCCACCGTCTTCAGCGGCTCATCTTCATCGATAGGCCTCATTCCGGCCAAGACCCGCCGATCATTCAAACCGACGCCACGCTGCTGGCACGAATACGTCCAACCGGCGGGCTGTTGCTCCCAAAAGTAGTAACTCTTCGCGTAGTCATCCCATTGAAGCGTGTACGGCAAAAAATTGGGGTAGCCCATATTTATATTTGCCGTGTTCGTGAAATCGCCCGCCTGCCATGTGACCGCGCTGGCGCTGCCGTTGAACGGGCTCTCATAGAGAGACTTTTGCGAAGTAAAAACGCTGGCAGCTCGTGTTCCCTTCATAATGAGGTTATTGAAATAACCGGTAAAGCTCGCCTGGCTGCCGAGCTTCCAGGCTTCAAACAGCGTCCCAATGATTACCGCTTTAAAATAAGGTAAGGGGCCATAGAGGCCGCCGGGCCCCCTTTCCTGCGTAAAAGATGCCCATAGGTCTTGCGCGTATTGTTTCGAATTGGCATCAGAGCAGAACGGCACCATGTAGATGGCGTCGACAAGCGTTTTGACCGTCCAAAGCTTGCGGGAAACCCATGCCGCTTCTTGCATGCCGCTCGCTACGAAGGAGGCGCCTCCAAGACAGGCGGCATCCGCCGCGTTGGCCGTCATCGACTTCTGCAGCGCGATCTGAGACGCGTTCATCAGCATCATCACAAAAATCAGGATAATGCCGATGATGGGGATGAATAACAAAGCAATGGCTCCGCGGCGTGTACGCATTAGTCACACAGGTTCAAGGCCTGCCGCTCCTTGAGCTCCGCCCCGTTCAGCATCAAGTCAAAAACATCGTTTCGCGTGTCCCGCACGTTCTTAATGCCGTCCCTGGCGTTCTCTTGGAACGCACGGCCGAGGGTCAAGTACAGCTGCTGTTCGGCGCGTTTGGCGTTTTGTTCGGCCTGCAAATTATCTCGTTGGCACGCGCAATTGCAGTCGGCATAGGCCGGCGATGCTGCAAATAGAAACAATGCCGCAAAACTCACCGCTTTAAAGGTCATTGCGCACCTATGCACGAGCTGCAGCCCGGCGGCGGAGATCCAGCAACACACGTGCATGGCGGTGGAGGAGGTGGCGGAGGAGGCGGGTCCTGACAATACGCCCCCCAATTATCCAGCATCTCCTGTCGCTTCTCGATCCCAGGTTGCATGTCATTCGCAAGCTTGTAAAAATATCTCGCGGTGTTGGCATTGAAAACCGCTACGTCGCGTACCAAGGGCATTGTGGCGAGCTTTTGGCCCGCTTGAATCCTATCTTGCATGGCGTCGGTTATGAGGCCTTGTGAATCGCACGCCTTTGTAAACTGGGACCGGCCGACGGGCGAATTAAAGCTGCCTAGCGATTCCGGGCCGTCCGGGCCGATGAGATCCACGCCTTTCGCCGGGCCGCCTGCCGGTACGCCGGCTGAAGCTTCCTGCCCGGCAGCTGTACGCGTCGCATTGAATTGCTTGGTGCTGCTCCCCATCCAGCCTAATCCCCAGTTCGCCACCGCGCCGACCACAAAAGCGATGGCGACAATCCCGATAGCCGCCATGGCAAATTCAATCGTAAAGACCTGTCCGGACCGCGATCGAAACAGCTTCATGGCGCGGTCGTGCTTCCGGTAACCGAGCCGTCATAACAAATGCCATGGGAAACAGCGCCGCCCGCCAGCAGTGTCGTGCCAATCGTTGCGCAGCCGGACGGCGTTACTGTCCCTGTCGTGGTTCCACCGCCGGTCGTTTGTTCAATCACCGATTGCGAAACATTCGTCAGGTTGATTTGGGTATCCAAGGCGCGCTTCACGCAAGGAGCATCGGACTGCTTGAAGGAAGTCGAGCTTCCGCCCGAGTAACCAAAGTAAATCGGCTCGCCTTTTC
>JAHFGY010000184.1 GCA_023247195.1 Candidatus Omnitrophota bacterium
TCGATGGCAACGTCCTTCCGCGGCTCCCCATGCCGGCTCAAGCCATTGTGGAAGGCGACCGGCTTCACCTTTCGATCAGCGCCGCTTCCATCATCGCAAAGGTCGTCCGCGATGACCTCATGCGCTTCTACCACACTTTGTTTCCTTCTTACCAATTCCACGAGCACAAAGGCTATGGCACACCCGCGCACCAACGCGCCCTGCAACAAGAAGGGCCGTGCGTGCTGCACCGGATGAGTTTTAGGCCGGTCGCAGACCCTGATTATCGGTGCGCCAATGAGCTTAAGCCGTAAGCAGAGCGGCGCGCGGGCAGAAGAGCTCGCTCGCGCGTGGCTTGAGCGCCAGGGCTACACCATCGTGGCTATGAACGTCCGTTTCCGCGCCGGGGAGATCGACATTATCGCGCGCGAGGACCGCGTTCTATGCTTCGTTGAAGTGCGCTCGACAAGCTCCGACTTGTGGGGAGGGCCGCTGGCCACGATTACCGACGGCAAGCGCCGCCGCTTGATTCTCGCCGCTCAGCTCTATCTTCAGCGTATGAAAGAAATCCCGGATGAGGTACGCTTTGATGTGGTCTCGGTGCTGTGGCAGCCGGATGCGCAGCCCGAGCCGGACCTGATCCGCGGAGCATTCACCGCGGACGGTTATTTCTGATGAGGAGAAAGATGCATAGAAATTTTCTAATCCTTGGAGCGGCGGCGGCTATTGTGATCAGCGGGGGCCGCGCGGTTTTCGCCGAGGAAAAAATCGAGACAGTCGAAGTGCTCTCACCTGTTTACACGGTGGACCGCATCTATAAATCCATGAACGGTCCGGTGAGCACCCAGGAAATCCTGCCTTCCTCCGGGCAAAAGTCTGAGCTTGTTTGGATCCGCGGCTATAAGGCGGTCATGGTGGGTGAGGATGGCCAGACCGCCATGCCTCAAGAATTCATGTGCCACAGCAACCTGGACTTGAACTGGCAGAAGCACCGGGAAAAATTTTCCGCCAACAACATGTCATCTTCGCGGCTGTTCACGCTGTCTCAGGGACAATTCGACATCCATTTTCCCGACGGATTCGGCATTCCGGTTTTTTCCGACGAGCCGCTGGCGCTCACGACTCAGGTCCTGAACCTGAACGATCCCACGGGCGTGCACAAGGTCCGCCACAAGGTTAGCCTTGAGATCCTGCGCGACAGCGATGCTGAGAAGCCGGTCAAGCCGCTCTTCGGCACCGCGGCCTACGGGCTCCAGCTTGTTGAAGGGGATACGCCCTACTTCGGTGTGGAAAAGCCGGACAAAGAGCACCACGGCACCGGGTGCTTGGTCGGCCAATCGGCTTCGAACAATTTCTACGAGGATCCCTTCGGCAGGCACTTCACCGGGCACTGGGTCGTGAAACCGGGCAGAGAAGAGAACCGCACGCTAGCCACAAAACTGATGAAGCTCCCCTACGACACGACGATCCACTATATCGCGGTCCACTTGCACCCGTTCGCGGAGTCGATCGAGCTGCGCGACCTCACGGAAAATAAGACGCTGTTCAAAAGCAAAGCCACGAACTTCCGCGAGAAGATCGGGCTGGAGCACGTGGAGGCGTTTTCGAGCGAGGAAGGGATACCGGTGTTCAAGGACCACGAATACGAGCTGGTGAGCGTGTATAACAACACGACCAAGGAAAATCAGGATTCAATGGCGGTTATGTACCTTTACCTGCTCGATAAGACCTTTACGAAGCCCGATTCAGGCGGCGCTTAAACTCGTTCCACGGGAAGCGATCGCCCGGGCACGCCGTGCGCTTTCCGCGAACGTCTTTGTGGCGGATCACGCGGCTGTTTGGAATGCCGTAGTAGCGCTGCAGTTGCTTTACCAATCCCACCAGAGAGTCCATCTGCGCTTGCGACGTGCTGTGGTCGGTAAAGTCTCCCACTAAGCAAATACCGATTCCCCGATAGTTCATGCCGCCGGCGTTGCAGTGCGCGCCGTGCATCTGCTTCTTCCACCGATGGCCGATCTCGATCTCGCCGTCCCGCTTACCCAATGTGCCGTTATCCACGACAAAATGGTAACCGAGCCCGTTCGTGAATCCGCGCCGGCGGTGGACTTTGTCCAGAAAACTGGCGTTGCCGGTGACTGTCGCGCTGTGGTGGACGACGATGTAGTCCCACCTCGGGTTCGGATAAAGAGGAATGGAAGGGAGCGGCAGCTTTCCTCCCGGCGACGGCGTCAGAGGATTGGGAATCAGCAGCGTCATGCCGACCGGGAGGTCGTTGCTTTTCTTCAGGCTGTTTACGCGCATGAGCTCGGGCAGGGTCACGCCATAGTGCTTGCTGATGGACCAGAGCGTATCTTTCGGCGCAACGGTGTGGGTCACCATCGGAGACTTTTCCTGCCCGAGCGGCGTCACCGTGGTTACCGGAGGCAACAGGGCCTGAGGCGGCCTGGACGCGCCACAGCCCGCGGAGAATACGGCTAAACCGGACACAAGCCAGAGAGCGGAAAAGAGCCGATACGAAAGTCGCATGCGTGGAGCAATTCTACAGATCGTGCTATCATGGGTCAACTTGGAGGTGTGAATGGCCCTCATTCAGGAAACCCCGGCAAGACCCGCCGTCGAGCCCTGTGGCCAGTGCCCGGTGAACGCGCAGTGCTGCAGCCGCGGTATCGAAGTGCATGTTTCGCAAGTCAAGCTCATCGAGACTCTGCCGCTGCCGATTGCCAAGCCGTGGTTCACCGACCGGCCGCTGGACTGGCAGGACAATACCGAGCTCCGCCTCAGCACGCTGCTCACGAAAAAAGGATGCATCTTTCTCAAGGAAGACATGAAGTGCTCCATTCACAGTTACTGTCTTGAAAATGGGTTGGACGTCGCCACTTTCAAACCTCGCGACTGCATCGAATACCCCTACCTGCGAGGAAAGCTTAACACGGACTACAAGATTTTCTGCGGTGTGTATTTCGGCGAACCGATTTCGGAGCACGCCAAGGCATATGTCGCGGCGAACCCGTTGCCGGCCCCGGCCAAAACCTGAACCGGATTGCGCTTCCTCGTTTATCTTCTTATCCTCGTTGCTCTGTTCGCCGGCGTGCGGTTTTCCGGCGTGCTTGATCGCTATTTCCTTTATTTCCCAGAACCCCTAGCTGAGCAAGACTGGAAAGCCGTTTCCGGTCTGCCGCTCGAAGATGTGGAGCTCAAAACCACCGACGGCTTTTCGCTGCACGGCTGGTGGATTCCCGCCGGCCCGGGGGATGCGCCGGTGCTCGTGTGGTGCCACGGAAACGCTGGCAACATCAGCAACCGGCTCGAGCATCTGGCGCCGCTGGTGAAAGCCGGGGTATCGGTCATGATCTTCGATTACCGAGGCTATGGCCGCAGCACCGGCGTTCCTTCGGAGACCGGCCTTTATGTGGACGGCGAGGCGGCTTTGACGCATGTTCTCAGAGACCGCGGCGTGTCGCCCAACAAGGTCGTGGTTTTTGGACAGTCCTTGGGTTCTGCGGTCGCCGCGCAATTAGCCAACCATCACGCGGATCTGGCCGGGCTGATTCTTGAGACGCCCTTTCCGTCCATCGTTGAGGCGGCTCATGCGTTGTATGGCAAGCAAGTGCCTGTCGAAGCGCTTTTGAACGCGCGTTACGACGTGCGGAGAAGGCTGGCCGCTATCCACATGCCTGTGCTCGTGATCCATGGTGATCAGGACAGTATCCTGCCTTTGCCGCTTGGCCGCGCGGTGTTCGATGCCGCGAACGATCCCAAAGAGTGGTTGCTGATCCCCGGGGCGGACCACAA
>JAHFGY010000057.1 GCA_023247195.1 Candidatus Omnitrophota bacterium
AAAACGTTTCCGCGCACGGAAATGCTGGACCTCGTGGTGGCCGACGGCCACGCGCGCGGCATCGTGGTGCGCGACCTGGTCACCGGCGAGATCCGCTCGCACGCGGCCGATGCCGTGGTACTCGCGACCGGCGGCTACAGCAACGTGTTTTACCTTTCCACGAACGCCAAGGGCTGCAGCGCCACCGCGATCTGGCGCGCGTACAAGCGCGGCGCGTATTTCGCCAACCCTTGCTACACGCAGATCCACCCCACGTGTATTCCCGTGACGGGCGAGCACCAGTCCAAGCTCACGCTGATGTCCGAATCGCTGCGCAACGACGGCCGCATCTGGGTTCCGAAGCAGCCGAAAGACAAGCGGCCGCCGCATGAGATTCCCGAGAGCGAGCGCGACTACTTTCTGGAGCGCAAGTACCCGAGCTACGGCAACCTCGCGCCGCGCGACATCGCTTCGCGCAGCGCCAAAGAGGTGTGCGACGCAGGCCGCGGCGTGGGGCCGGGCGGGCAGGGGGTTTACCTGGACTTTGCGGGGGCCATTGAGCGGCTCGGCGTTGAAGCCATCGTGGAGCGCTACAGCAATCTCTTTGAAATGTACGAACGCATTACCGCCGAGGACCCGAAAAAAGCGCCCATGCGCATTTACCCGGCGCCGCATTACACCATGGGCGGTCTGTGGGTCGACTACAACTTGATGGGCACCGTGCCGGGTTTGTTCGTAATGGGCGAAGCGAATTTCTCGGACCACGGCGCGAACCGCCTGGGCGCCAGCGCGCTCATGCAGGGGCTGGCCGACGGGTATTTCATCCTGCCCGCGACCATCGGCGGCTACTTGACCACGATCAAGCCCGGCCAAGTGAAACCCGACCATACCGCTTTTGCTCAGGCCGAAACCCAAACGCGCACCTTGACGGAAAAATTGGTTTCCATCCAAGGCAGCCGCAGCGTCGACTCTTTCCACCGCGAGCTCGGCCGCCTGATGTGGAACAAGTGCGGCATGGCCCGCAGCGAAGCCAGCCTTAAAGAAGCGCTCGCTGAGATACCGCGGCTGCGCGCCTCCTTCTGGAAAGACGTCCGGGTTCCCGGCAGCGGACAAGAATTGAACCAATCACTTGAGCAAGCCGGCCGCGTCGCGGACTTCCTTGAGTTCGCCGAATTGCTGTGCCGCGACGCGTTGGAGCGCCGCGAGTCGTGCGGCGGCCATTTCCGCGTCGAGTACCAAACAGAAGAAGGCGAAGCGAAGCGGGACGATGCGGCTTTCTGCTACGTCGCGGCCTGGCAGCACGCCGGCGACAACAAAGAACCTGTCCTCCACAAAGAGCCGTTGGAATTCGAGCACGTTCAGCTGGCTCAAAGGAGCTACAAGTGATGAAACTGAAGCTCAAAGTCTGGCGGCAGACGAATGCCCGATCAGCCGGCAAGTTCGAAATTTATGAGGCGCCGGACGTCAGCCCGGACATGTCCTTTCTGGAAATGCTCGACGTTATAAACGAGCGGCTCACGGCGCAGGGCGGGGCGCCGATCGCGTTCGATCACGACTGCCGCGAAGGCATCTGCGGCGCGTGTTCGCTTACGATCAACGGCGTTCCGCACGGCCCGGAGCGCGGCACCACCGTTTGCCAGCTGCACATGCGGCATTTCAAAGACGGCGACACGATCGTGATCGAGCCATGGCGCGCAAAGCCGTTCCCCGTGGTGCGCGACCTGGTCGTGGACCGCAGCAGCTTTGACCGCATCATTCAAGCGGGCGGCTATGTTTCCGCGAACACAGGCGGCGTGCCGGACGCGAACGCCATTCCCATCGGCAAGGAGCGCGCCGAGACCGCCATGGACGCGGCGGCTTGCATCGGCTGCGGCGCGTGCGTGGCCGCATGCCCCAACGCTTCGGCCATGCTTTTCGTCGCCGCCAAGGTCTCGCACTTGGCCGCCTTGCCGCAAGGCCAGGTGGAGCGCCGCCGGCGCGTGCTCAACATGGTTGAGACCATGGACAAAGAAGGGTTCGGCAACTGCACGAACCACTATGAATGCATGCGTGCTTGCCCGAAAAGCATCCACGTGAAATTCATCGCTCAGATGAACCGCGAGTACCTGCGCGCGGCCTCCGCGTGAAATCTCCATGCTGAACCAACTGCAGCTCGACATCATCTGGTTTGCCATGCTGGCGTCCGTGTTTATTCACCGCATGGTGCTGGCGATCGTTCTTGAGTCATGGCCGGCTTCTTCGGCCTCGAGCGAAACAGCGTTCTTCTCCACCGTCGTGTGCGTATGCTTGGCAGGGGCTTCGATGGCCGGCGGTCTCATTTGGTACGGCAAGTGCGCGGACAAGGCCGATCGAGCGCTCTTGAGCGGTTTGTCTTCCAAGGGAAAGCTTCGGCTGATCGCCCGGCTTCAGACCGCGGCGATTATTAATCTGGCCATTTTCGAGTCGTGGGCGGTTTACGGGCTTTTTCTGGGGCTTCTGGGCAAGCCCGACGCGTTCATGCCGTTCGGATTAGCCAGTCTCATCGCTTTGATTCTTTTCCGGTGGCGCGAATACCCGAACGTTTCTAACCTCGCGAACCGCCTATCCGCCGGAGGCGTTGCGGCGACCTGATGCCGGTTCCGCGCGTAGGATTTCTCGGTCTGGGAACCATGGGCCGGCCCATGGCCTCGAATCTGCTGAAGGCCGGGTTCCCGGTCACGGTCTGGAACCGCACATCGTCGCGCATGAAGCCGCTTCAGGACCTTGGAGCGACCGGCGGCTGCGACCCGGCGCAGGTCGCGTCGACCAGCGACGTGGTTATCACCATGGTTTCAACGCCCAAGGATGTGGAAGAATTGGCTCTTGGCCCGGACGGCGCGGTGCACGGCCTTCGCCGCGGCTCGGTTTTGATCGACATGAGCACCGTCTCGCCTGAGACTTCCTTGAAGCTGGCTGCTGAAGCCAACAAAAAGAGCGCTGATTTTCTCGACGCGCCCGTGGTCGGCTCCAAAGGCCCGGCAACGGAGGGCACGCTGGCCATTCTCGTCGGCGGATCCGCGGCGGTGCTCGATCGCTGCCGCCCGGTTTTGGCGGCCATGGGCAAGACGATCATCCACGCGGGCGACCACGGTAAAGGCTCGGCGCTGAAGCTCGCCACGAACCTGATGCTCGCGCACCTGGCCGCGGGTTTTTCCGAGGGCTTGCTCCTCGTGCAGCGCGCGGGCATTGACCCGCAGCGCTACCTCGACGTGCTGCAGGCAAGCCCTTTTCACACGCCGTGGTACGCGAGCAAGGGCGTAGGCATGATCAAACGGGACTTTTCCACGCACTTCGCGCTCAAGCATATGGCAAAAGACGTGCGGCTCATGAACCAGCTGGCGGCATCGAACAACCTTTCGCTTCCGATCACGCAAGCGATCGAGGCGCTTTTCGCCCAGTCCGAGGCCGCGGGCCGCGCCGAACAAGACTATTCCGCGATCTTGGACCAAATCGACCACGCTGACCATGCCTCGAAGCGCTGAGCGGACCGACCAGAAAAAACTCGCGCCGCTGCGCGAGGATGTCCATTTCCTGGGCAACCTCCTCGGCGAAGTCTTGGCCAGCCAGGAGGGCCCGGAGTTTGTCCGCCAGGTCGAGCACGTCCGGCACCTCGCGATCCGCGGCCGCCAAGGCAACATGCGGGACGCGGCCAAACTCAACCGAATCCTTCAATCGCTTCCATTGCCCAAGGCCATTACGCTCATCCGCGCTTTTGCCATCTACTTCCAGCTCGTGAATATCGCGGAAGAGAACCACCGCCTCCGCCGCCGCCGGTACCACGACATGCAGCCCGGCTTTCACCCGCAGCGCGGCTCGGTCGAGGACGTCGTTAACCGGCTGTATGAGCGCGACGTCACGTTCGAAAGCCTCCGCAAGAGCGTCAACGATTTGGCCATCACGCTTGTTCTGACCGCGCATCCCACCCAAGCGCTTCCTCCGGCGGTCCTGGGCAAGCACCGCGCGATCTGGGACTTGCTCATGGAGCGGCAGATGCTCAACCAGACCCCGCGCGAGGCGCACGAGCTCACGGAGCGGCTGCGGGCCGAGATCACGGCTCTGTGGCAGACCGACGCGCTTCGGCTGCGCCGTCCCACGGTTCAAGATGAAGTGGAGCAGGGACTCTACTACCTGCACTCCGTGCTCTACAACGCGCTGGCGGATGTAGCGGTCGCTTTCCGCGACGAAGTGAAGCGCGTATACGGCCGCGCGCTGCCGCTCTCGGGGTTGGTCCGGTTCGGCACCTGGATCGGCGGCGACAAAGACGGCAACCCGAACGTCACGCACGAGTCGCTGCGCTGGGCGCTGCAGCGCTACCGCCATGCCATTCTTGAAAATTACCTCCAGTCGCTGCGAGACCTGCATGATCACCTGACGCAGTCCGATCAGCTTTGCCGCATCTTGCCCGCGCTCGCGCGATCGATCGCCAGCGACCGCCGGAGCTATCCCGCGTTGGTCGAGATGCTGGACGTGACGTTTCCGAATCAGCCCTATCGCCAGAAGCTCGCGATCATGAAGCACCGCATCCGCCAATTGCTGCGCAATTCCGACGATACCGGCGAAGGGTATGATTCGCCCGAGGAATTCTTGCAGGATGTCGACCTGATCCACCGCAGCCTGGTGTCGCACCGCGCGGACGCTGTCGCGGAGCACAAGGTCGCGCGGCTCCAGGTCCAGATCCACTTGTTCGGGTTTGTGTTCGCGCGCCTCGACGTGCGGGACCATAGCCGCCGCCACTTGGAAACCTGGGCCGAGCTCGTGAAGCTGAACGAGCTCAGCGAGCAAGATCCGCTGACCATGACCGAGCCGCAGCGCCGCACCTTGCTGGACGCGCTGCTGTCCTCGCCGCGCTACATCGACGTGCTCAAGGGCTGCTCGCCGGCCTCGCGCGAGGTCGTGCGCACATTGCAAGTCATGGGCGAGCACCTGAACCGCGTGGACGCGAGCGCGATCGACAGCTACGTGATCAGCATGTGCAATGAGCCGAGCGATGTCCTGACCGTTCTTTGGCTGTTCCAGCAAACGGACCTTTTCCGCCGCACGACCCGCAGTTTTTGGAGCGGCGTGAACATCGTGCCTCTTTTTGAAGGAATCGACGCGCTCAGGCGGTGCGACAGCATCATGGAAACGCTTTACCGCCACCCGGTGTACGCGCAGCATTTGCGCGCGCGCGGCCGGTACCAGCAGATCCAGCTGGGCTACTCGGACTCGAACAAGGACGGCGGCTTTTTCACCGCGAACTGGGAGCTCTACCAAGCTCAGCGGCGGCTTCACGCGGTCGCCAAGGCGAACGGCATCACGCTTCAGCTTTTCCACGGCCGCGGCGGTACGATCGGCCGCGGCGGCGGGCCGCTGCACCAGGCGATTCTGGCGCAGCCGCGCGGAACGCTGCAGGGCCGCATCAAAATCACCGAGCAGGGCGAAGTCATCGCGGCCAAGTACGCGAACCCCAGCTTGGCGCGCCGCAATTTGGAGCTCGTGCTCGCCGCGGTTGTCGAGTCGTCGCTGATCATGCCGGACCCGGATCCGCGCGAGCCCGCGTGGCAGCAAGCCATGGAAGACCTTTCTCAAGCGGCTTACAGCCGGTACCGCGAGGTGGTCTACGACGATCCGGACTTTGTCCGCTACTTTGAGCAAGCCACGCCCATCGACGCGATCAGCGAGTTCCGCATCGGCTCGCGGCCCGCCGTTCGGCCGGGCAACGCCGAGGCTGCGGCCGCGCGCCGCATCGAAGACCTGCGCGCGATCCCGTGGGTGTTCAGCTGGTCGCAAAGCCGCCACCTGGTGCCGAGCTGGTTCGCGATCGGCAGCGCGGTGGAGCGCTTCAGCTCCCAACACCCGCAAGGCATACAGCTCCTGAAAGAGATGTACCAGGATTTCCCGTGGTTCCACGTCATGCTGGAATTCACCGGAATGAGTCTGGGCATGGCCGACCTGCACACCGCGCGCCGGTATGCCGATCTGGTAAAGCCCGCGTCGCTCGGCCGCCGCATTTTCAGCGTGATCGAGGACGAGTTCAAGCGCTCCTGCCGCGCTGTCCTTAAATTGACCGGGCAGCGGCAGGTTCTGGATTCGAATCCCGTGCTGCAGAACGCCATTCGCTTGCGCAACCCGTACGTGGATCCGCTTAGCTTGCTGCAGGTGCGCTTGCTCGCGCAGCGGCGAAGGCCCGGCGCCGCCAAGCGCGCCGAGGTCGACCGCGCGGTCGCGCTCACCATCAACGGCATCGCCTCCGGTATGCGGCACACCGGTTAGCGCCATGGGCGCGCTTCTTCTCTCAGCCGCTTCCGTGGCTTTCTTCCATTCCATCGCTCCGGACCACTGGGTGCCGTTCGTGGCTTTGGCCAAAGGCTCGCGCTGGAGCATGCGCAAGCTCGCGGGGGTCACGCTCCTAGCCGGCATCGGGCATGTGACTTCCTCGCTGCTTCTGGGGATGATCGGCCTCTGGGCCGGGCTCGCGATTCACAAAGTGCGGGGAACCGAGGCGTTGCGCGGTGAGATCGCGATGTGGATGCTGATCGGCTTTGGCGTGGCTTACGCGTTGTGGGGCATCAAGCACGCGCAGCATCATCACCCGCATGTTTCCGTGAAGGAAGTGGCCAAGGCCTATGCCGCTCGCCGCGTCTGGATGCTCTTTGCGATTCTCGTGTTCGGCCCGTGCGAGCCGCTGATCCCGCTCATGTTCCTCGCGTCGCAGCGCGGGATGGCCGTGGTATGGGGCACGAGCTTGCTCTTTTCGGTTGTCACGATCGCCATGGTTGTGGGGCAGAGCTGCCTGAGCTACGCGGGCGTGCGGCTGCTGAACGCGCCGTGGATGGAGCGCTACGCCCACGCCATGGCCGGCGGCGTGATCGTGCTGACCGCGGTCGTTGTCCTCATGATGGGTTGGTAATCAGGATCAGGAGCCTTTGATGAAAAAAGTCGTTCTTCTTCGGCACGGCGAGAGCGTTTGGAACCAAGAGAACCGCTTCACCGGCTGGATGGACGTGGATCTGAGCGAAAAAGGAAAGAAGGAAGCCTGGGAAGCCGGCGCGCTGATGGCTAAAGAAGGGTATACGTTCGACGTCGCGTATTCATCTTTGCTCAAGCGCGCGCTCCGCACGCTGGGGCTCGCCCAGGACGCCATGGATCTGCTTTGGATGCCGGTCCGCAAGACCTGGCGGCTGAATGAGCGGCACTACGGCGCGCTGCAAGGCCTGAACAAGGCCGAGACCACGGCAAAGCACGGAGAAGAGCAGGTGAAGATCTGGCGCCGCAGCTATGATATTTCGCCTCCGCCGCTGACCAAAGACGATCCGCGCTCGCCGTTCCACGACCGCCGCTACGCCGATGTGAATCCCAAAGACTTGCCTTTAACGGAGTGCCTCAAGGACACGGTAAACCGCTTTTTGCCGTACTGGCACGAGACCATCGCGCCGGCGATCAAATCAGGCAAGCGCGTCATTATCGCCGCGCACGGCAACAGCCTGCGCGCGCTGGTGAAGTACCTCGACAACATCTCCGATCAAGATATCGTTGAGCTGAACATTCCCACCGGAATCCCGCTCGTGTACGAGCTCGACGACAACCTCAAGCCGATCAAGCACTATTACCTCGGCGACCCCGCTGCTATCCGCGCCGCGGCCGAAGCCGTGGCCAAGCAAGCCTCCGCGAAGAAGTGATCCACCCCGTTGGGTAGGGCCGCGCCTACCCGGTTGAGCTTAAAGAGTTGTGGTATACTTCAAAAAGTTTAATAATCACTTAACTCTTTATAGTCAAACAACCTGCGAACCGGAGGGCGGTCCAGTGTCAAACCGAACAACCTGCACTAGTGGGTTGCTGATTCTGCGCATTGGTATCGGCGGCGTGTTCCTCCTATTCGGCATCGACAAACTCCAGCAGCCTTCAAGTTGGATTGTCTATTTGCCTGCCCAATTGGGACAACTCATCCAGGCAAGCGGCTTTCTCACCGTGATGCAATTTCTCCGCATTCAAGGCTTTGTGGAAGCGGCTTTGGGCTTCCAAATGCTCGCGGGCTGTATGACCCGGTGGAGCGCGGCAGCCGCCAGCCTGGCGTTGGCTGCCATCATCTATTGCATCGGATTCGACCAGATCGGCATCCGGGACGCCGGCTTGCTATCCGCTGCGCTAGCCATGGCTATTTTGGGTCCTGGGGATTGGTCCGTTGATGCCTGGCTGAGCCGGAGGGATGTAAAATGAAGAAGCAGCTGTTCTATGCCGGGTGGTTATTGGCGCTTGCCGCAGGCTCCTTCTGCGTGTGGCGCTTCAGCGCGCCTTCCGCTCCGGCGCAGAAGCAAGCTGCGCTTCCGGCTGCCACGTCCGCCTCTGAGACGATGGTTGCTCTCTTGAACGAGCCGCTCCTGCCGCTGCCGGCCATGCCTGACCTGGACCCCCGGAAGGTGTCGCTCGGCAGACGCCTTTTCCATGACCCGCGCTTGTCCAAGAACAACACTATTTCCTGCGCATCCTGCCACAACATCCAGACCATGGCCGGCGCCGATGGCCGAAAACTCTCGCTCGGAATCGAGGGCGCTCTGGGAAAGGTAAACGCCCCGACGGTATTCAACAGCGGACTCAATTTCAAGCAATTTTGGGACGGGAGAGCCGCGACGCTTGAGGAACAGGTGCATGGTCCTGTGACGAACTCATTGGAGATGGGTGCGCAGTGGCCGGACGTTATCGCCAAGCTGGGCCAGGATGCCGACTACGTCACTGAATTTAAGACCTCGTATGGGGAGGGGTCCATTACTCCGGACATGATCACCGATGCCATTGCCGTTTTTGAACGGTCGCTGGTGACGCCATCGCGTTTTGACCGCTATCTCCTGGGGGATAAAACGGCATTAACGCAGCGTGAGCAAGAGGGTTACCGGCTGTTCAAGGAGCACGGTTGCGTTGCGTGCCACCAAGGGGTTTCCATCGGCGGCAACATGTTTCAAACCATGGGAAAGATGGCCGACTATTTCGGGGATCGCGGAAATATCACCGAGAGCGACATGGGCCGGTTTAACGTGACAAAGGATGACCGCGACAAGTACAAATTCAAGGTTCCGGGATTGCGGAATGTCGCCCTGACCCCCCCGTACTTCCATGACGGCAACGCCGCGACGCTTGAGGAGGCCATTCAGACCATGGCCAAGTACCAGCTTGGCGCGGCATTTACCGACGAAGAGGTCGGCCTCATTATCGAGTTCTTGAAAAGCCTGAACGGTGAGTATGACGGCAAGCCGCTTGAGAAATCCTCCGAATGAATCAAAGGACGGCCTTTCCCCTGAAGACGGGGTTGCTTATCGCCGGCATTGTGGTTTTTGTTTCCGTGATGTTTTCGCAATCCCACGGGGCAGACCTTAAGCGCCACAACGAGCGGATGGAGAAAGTCCAGCAGCTCAAACAGTCGGATGTGCTGCTGAATCAGGATCTGCTGAAGCTGCGCTTCGGATTGGTATCCAACTTTGATTCCATTCGCTCGCACATGCAAAATCTTTACGCCTCCTTGGCGAAGCTTCGCAGCGAGCAGTCGTCCGTCACTGGAGAAAGCCTGACGCAGATTGATTCGCGTCTGGCGCGCTTGGACCAGTTGTTCAAGGAAAAAGAGGCGTCCATCGAAGAGTTCTCCGAAAACAACGCAACGCTGAACAACTCGTTGCGCTATTTTCCTACATTGACCATGCGGCTGGTGAATTGGGTCAAATCGCAGCCGGCTTCGGAATCCGGGCAGCGGTTGGATCTGTCGCTGAACGAGCTCTTGTCCAAAGTGCTTGTCTACAACTTGAACGCAAGCGGCGAGCTGAAGCCGGAAATTGAGCGGCTGCTGGAAAAATTGGCCGGCAACGCCGCGGAATTGCCGCAATCGGCGAAGACGGACCTCCAACTGACGGCCAATCATGCAAAGACCATTCTTCAGGAAAAAGAGCGCGTGGATGAGCTGCTGAAGCAGCTCATGGCCATGGAAACAGGAACGGAAATTGACGGCTTGGGCGCGGATTTCCGGGCTTTTCAAACGGGCATCGAGCGGCAGGCCGGTTATTACCGCTTCGGGCTCTTTGGGATGTCGCTCATGCTTGTAGGCGCGACCGTATTCATTCTTCTTCGCCTGCGGGAAGCGGGCCGCGCCTTGGAGGCGGCCAACGCCACCTTGGAGAAACGGGTCGCTGAAAGGACCGATGAGCTGTCTCTCGTGAATGAGCAGCTCAAGCAGGATCAGGCCACGCTCCTGGAGTATTCCAAACGCGTTGAGGACAGCAATAAGGAACTCGACGATTTTACTTACACCGTATCGCATGACCTCAAAGAACCGCTGCGTAGCCTGGATGCCTTTGCAAAATTCCTTTTCGACGACTATGCGGAAAAATTGGACGAGGAAGCCAAGAATTATATTGAGCGGATCCGGGCCAATAGCCAGTACATGAAAAAGCTCGTAGAGGACCTGCTGGAAGTCTCGCGTGTGACCAAACGTCCCAACGAGCTGGAGCCTGTTGCCATCGCGAAGCTGGTCGATGACTTGCGGCTCCGGTTCGAAGCCGCCATGCAGCAGAAGCATGTGCAGTTAATGGTTGATGCCGATCTTCCGACCGTTGTTTGCGACCGCGTCCGGATCACGGAGGTGATCGCCAACCTTATTTCAAACGGTATCAAATACAGCGATAAGCCGGAATGTATCATCAGCGTTGGCTGCGAAGAGGCGGAGGGCGCCTGGAAATTTCACGTCCGCGACAACGGTCCCGGCATCGACAAACAGTATTTCGATAAAATCTTCGAAATGTTTCAGCGGCTGGGAAAGAAGGAAGAGCACGAAGGAACGGGCATCGGGCTTACCATCGTCAAAAAGATCATTGAGAAACACAAAGGGCGCATCTGGCTTGAGTCAACGCTGGGACAGGGAACCACCTTTTATTTCACGATCCCTAAAGTAGATATGCCCGCCAGCCCATAAACGCTGATCCCAACAAGCCGCATGGGAACAAAAAAACCGCCCCTGCTTCGGCAGGGGCGGTTCTTTGTCGAACGATGTCGCTCTTATTTACCCTTGTTCAGGATATCCGTGCCGCCTTCAGGCAACGGGATGTCAATCTGCGGGATCGGGAAGGTAATGGCATGTGCCGCACCGAGGAAGGTGTCTGCAACGCCATTCCAGACGCCACGGCCCAGACCGACGAAGAAGTTCTCGCCGTACTGAGTTGCCTCATAAGGCTCGGTGAAAAGCTCGGTCCAGCCCAGGAACGTGTTGACCAGGCCGTACTTTAGCTTTGCACCGGTCTTGGCACCGTACGTCGCTTCCTCCGCCCACGTGCTCATCGCGAAGGCGCTGACCGGAGCTGATGCCAATAAGGCGACACCCACCAACAATACTGCAATCCGCTTACCCATGCCCACCTCCTTATGGTTGGCGGTAAGTTTAGTGATTTTCTTAAAAACTGTCAAGGGATGATGTTAGTTAAGCTCCACTAAGCGATCTCCTATTTGCCAAAGGCAGGGCCTATCAGGTAAAATTGTGTTTAAAACAACCATTTGAAAATGAGCGCACACCCTTTGAACGATACAGCCCCCATCCAAACGCGGGATCGCTTGCTGGATTCCGCGGGCGAAATCTTTGCCGAACGCGGTTTCCACGCGGCAACGGTGCGGGATATCTCTGATCGCGCGCACGCAAATATCGCTTCCATCAATTATCATTTCGGCGATAAGGAAAGACTCTACGCGGAAGTCCTCAAATCCGGCGCAAAGAAAGTCCTGGACCGTTTTCCCCCGGACCAGGGCCTCAATGAGTATTCGACGTTCGAAGAGCAGCTCCAGGCGTTTGTTTCATCCTTCATCAGCCGGTTCTTGGATCCGTCCGGGCCGGATTGGCACGCGCGGCTCTGCGCCCGCGAGATGATCGAGCCGACCGAAGCCTTGGACGAGCTCGTGCGCGACGTGATCCGGCCGCTGTCCGAGCGGCTTCATTTGATCGTCCGCGGCTTAAGCGGAGGCCAGTTCAGCGATGAGCGCGTGCGGTTGTGCGCGCTCAGCATCATCGGGCAAATGCTTTTCTACCACCATAACCGGCCTGTCATCGAGCGGCTTTACGGCAAGCAGCTCTACGTAAACCGCGAAGTGGAGCGGGTCACGCGCCATATCACCGAGTTTTCCATCCAGGCCATTCGGCACATCGCAAAGAGCAAGGCTCAGGAGAAGTGAGATGATCGCACGCCTCATGAATAGGGCCACCCTTTTGCCCGTGATCGGTGCCGCCGCCCTTGCAACGGCGCTCGCCGGCTGCGGCAAGCCCGGAGCCAAGCCCGGCGGCCCGCCTCCGGGCATGATGGTCAACGTCGTTGCGGTGAAAGCCGCCGCGGAATCGATCGAGGACACGCTCACCTTTGTCGGCACGCTCATGGCGAACGAGTCCGTGGAAGTGCGCAGCGAAATCGACGGAACCATCGAGGAAATCGGCTTTGAGGAAGGGCAGAAGGTCAAGAAAGGCACGGTCCTCTTTCGCATCGATCAAGGCCAGCTCAAAGCGTCGCTGAGCAAGGCCGAGGCGGAATTGAAGCTGGCCGAAGCCACGCGCACGCGCTAC
>JAHFGY010000185.1 GCA_023247195.1 Candidatus Omnitrophota bacterium
CTCGACAGCTGCGCGCGCTGCCACGGCGCCGACGGCAAAGCCGAAGTGCCTTTTGCCAAGCGCTTTTATCCCCGGCCGCGCAATCTTACCTCGGGCGTGTTCAAGTTTCGCTCCACGGTTAGCGGCACCCCACCCACGGATGACGATCTTTTCCGCACCATCGAGCAAGGCCTGCACGGCAGCAACATGCCGGACTGGAAGTTTGTGCCGCCCGAAACCCGTTGGCAAATCGTCAACTACGTGAAGACGCTTTCCCCGATTTTTCAGGACTCGCAGCCCGAGTTGATCCCAGCGGCCGCGGACCCCGGCGCCCACGCCGACAAAACCAAAGGCCGCCAAGTTTATGAGCAGTTGGGCTGCGCCAGCTGCCACGGAGATCAAGGCCGCGCGAACGGGCCTTCGGCCGCGGGATTGGTTGATGACTGGGGCATGCCGGTCCGCCCGGCGAACCTGACCCAAGGCTGGAACTATCGCGGTGGCAGCACGCCGAAAGATATCATGACCCGCTTGCTTGCGGGCATCGACGGCGCGGGCATGCCTTCCTATACAGGCGCGGTGACGCCGGAGGACGCGTGGCACTTAGCGTACTACGTTCAATCGCTTGAAGAGCCCGCTCACTGGAACCCCATGGCCGACAGTACCTATATCAACGGCGCGCTGCCGAGCAAACCGGACGACGCGCGCTGGAACTCGATTCAGGCAACCGATTTGCAGCTGCGGCATGCGCTGGAGCCGGACGGCATCTGGAAGGATGCACCGACGGTGAACCACGTGCGCGTTCAGGTAGCCTACAATGATTCTGAAATCGCGGTGCGCCTCTCGTGGGACGATCCAACCGAGGATGCATCCGCCGGAGCGGTGGACCGGGCCAGCTTGGTCTTGCGGCCGGAAGGCGTGGATGGCGACACCGTGGGCCTGCAGGTCTGGCCCTACCAGGGATCACCGGCGCTGAACCTTTGCACATGGACCGCCGACGGCACGTTATCCGGAGAAATAGTGGCCAAGAATTTCGATCCCTCTGTTTTGGAAAACAGCCCCAAAGCGACTTTATCGGCCAGCGCGGCGTATCAGAAAGACGGGCGATGGGAGCTTGTGTTGCAGCGCCCGATGAAACAGTCATCCGTGCCCGGCTCCGCGGCTCTGGAACCCGGCCGCTTGGTTCCGATCGCCGTTGCGATCTGGGACGGCGCCGTGCCCGAAGCCCGGGCGGTCTCGCCCTGGCTGGACGTGCGGTTGGGCGCTGTGTCAGCCGGCAGCCATGCGTCGAGCCACAGGGCTGAATAAGCAAAATTCATCTACAATAGAGGAATGAGGAGGAACACACGATGAAGCACTTACGTCTATTTTCGCCCGCCTTGTTGGCGGTTCTCGTTGCGATCGGTTGCACGAGCAGCAAGCCTCAAGACGCTTCGGCAGAGGCGGACAAGCAGGCGGCGCCCGCGGCTGAACAGCCCGCCGCTTCTGCAACGTCGGCTCCCGGCGCCCAAGGGTCGGGTTCGGTCACCGGCGCGGTTAAATTCGAGGGCACGGCTCCTGCGGCGACAAAGGTCAAGATGAACGCGGATCCGATCTGCCAGCAGCAGCATACTGAGCCGGTTATGTCCGAGGAAGTGGTGGTCAATTCGAACAACACGCTGAAGAACGTATTCGTTTACGTTAAGGAAGGCGTGAGCGGTTCTTACTCGGCTCCCACGGAGCCGGTGGTGCTCGCTCAAAAGGGCTGCTGGTATTTGCCGCACGTGTTCGGCATCCAGGTCGGCCAGCCGCTGCAGATCGTCAACGACGACGCGACGCTGCACAACGTGAACTCCAAGTCCAAGGGCAAGACCAACAAGCCTTTCAACATCGCCCAACCGACCAAGGACATGAAGACCGAGAAGAAGTTCAGCGAAGTTGAAGTGCTCGTGCCTTTCAAGTGCAACGTGCACCCGTGGATGCACGCCTTCGCGGGCGTGGTGAACAACCCGTTCTACGCCGTCACGGATGACAGCGGCAACTTCACCATCAAGGGATTACCGGCCGGGACCTACACCATCGAAGCGGTGCACGAGAAGTACGGACCGCAGACACAGCAAGTGACAATCGGCGACGGCGAGTCAAAGGCCGCCGAGTTCACGTTCAAAGCAGAGTAATCCGAGCGTGCGAACGACCGGCATCATGCAGCGCGCGGTAATCGGCGTAGCGTCGGCCATTACGGCTGCGCTCGTTCAGCCCGCTGCCGCCTGGGCGTTCGGTTCCGGAGCCAAAGTCTGGCTCCCTGAAGGCATTACCACCACATCGCCGGTGATCGACAGGCTGTTCTATATCGTCCTGACGCTCACCGGCGTCGTGTTCGTGCTGGTGCAGCTGACGCTTGTTGTGTTCCTGGTTCGGTACCGGAGAGACCCGCAGCGCCGCGCCACGTATACGCACGGCAACACGCTGGCGGAGGTCGTGTGGACCGCGATTCCCGCGGCCATCCTCGTGGCGTTGGCGTTCTACAGCCAGGGCGTGTGGTCGCTCATCCGCGGCACGCCGCCGCCTCCGGATCTTCAGGTTGAAATCACAGGCGAGCAGTTTGCCTGGAATTTCCGTTATGCCGGCGCCGACGGCCAGTTGAAGACCGATGACGATATCCTCACCATCAACCAGCTGCACCTGCCGGTGGACAAGACGGTGTTGTTCCATATATCGTCCAAGGATGTCATTCACAGCTTTTTCGTGCCGCAGTTCCGCATGAAGCAGGACGCGGTGCCCGGGTTGATATCGCGCATGTGGGTTCATCCGGTGAGAATGGGAAGTTTCGACGTCGCTTGCGCGGAGCTGTGCGGCCTGGGGCATTACCGCATGAAGGGTTTCCTGGTTATCGAGCCCGAGGATGCGTATCAAACGTGGCTCGGCGAGATGCTGGCGGAGCAATGAGCATGAGCGAAAAGCAGCACAAGCAAAGTTTCCTGCGCACGTACATTTTCTCCGAGGATCACAAGGTCATCGGCATTCAATTCATGTTCCTCAGCCTCACCATGCTCCTGCTCGGCGGCTTGCTCGCGATGCTGATCCGCTGGCAGCTCGGCTGGCCCGGACATCCGCTCGCGTTCATGGAAAAGATCGCGCCGAACGGCATGCCCGGCGGCGTGATGGTGCCCGAATACTACAACATGCTCTTTACCATGCACGGCACGATCATGATCTTTTTCGCGATCATCCCGCTGCTCGTCGGCGTTTTCGGCAATTACCTGATCCCGCTTAAGATCGGCGCGGGCGACATGGCGTTTCCCAAGATCAACATGTATTCGTTTTGGCTCATGCCCATAGCCGGAGCCATCGTGCTTTCCGGTTTCTTCATGGAAGGCGGGGCGGCCGCGGCGGGCTGGACGTCGTACGCGCCGCTTGCCACGACGCTGGGCCCGGGGCAGGTGTGCTGGATGGTGGCGATTATATTTGTCGGGACTTCATCGATCATGGGCGCGGTCAATTACGTTACGACCGTCATCAACATGCGCGCGCCCGGCATGCACTTCTTCCGCATGCCGCTGTCCGTGTGGGCGCTGTTCATCACCGCCATCATCGTCCTGCTGGCAACGCCGGTGCTTGCCTCGGCGGTGATCATGCTGCTCATGGACACGACGCTGGGCACGAGCTTCTTCCTGCCCGCGGGGTTGATCATCGACGGCGTGGCGCAGGCGAACGCGGGCGGCCAGGTGCTGCTGTGGCAGCATCTTTTCTGGTTTTATTCGCACCCGGCCGTTTACATCATGATCCTGCCGGCCATGGGCATCGCTTCC
>JAHFGY010000058.1 GCA_023247195.1 Candidatus Omnitrophota bacterium
GCATTGGATCATCGCCATCGACGGCGAAAACGGCCCCGACAAAACAACGCTCTGGTACGGCATACAAACAAAGGATGTCGTTCTCGGAGATCTTTTGGAAGAGATGGAGTTCGTGGAAGGCGAGAAACAGCTGGACGACTGGCACCAAGATGTTATGGGAGATGCTGAGCTTCCGCTCGATCAGCTCAGGGAATGGGCTGTTCGCATGGCCAAGAAGCATCCGCAGCCCCAAGGGCTGCACGGCAATCCCGTGGAGCAAATCCTGCTCATGTTCCAATCCGGCCGGAATGTGCGCAAGTTCCAGGAAGCCTATCTGGCGAGCATCGAGGATCGCATCATCGTGTATAACGCGAACGGCAGCCATCATTTTGTGGACAAGCAGTTAGCGGATAGCGCCGTCCTGAGCGCCAACGTGGCGAAAGTCACCGTCATCGCAGAACCTAGCGGCACTCGGCGGATCACGATCGTTTACTCATCCATCGGCAAGCCGCCGGAATCGCCTGCCCAGCCGCCGCAGGGCGGTCCGTCCGGCTTCGAGCCTGCGTCGGATGTAGTTGACGCCAGGATGAGAGACGAGCTTTCAGTCAGCAATAATCCTTAAAGGCCCCAGCCGTCTTGCAAGCCCTGAGCGCATAGCCTAGAATAGCTCGCCATGTCCATTGCATCTTCCCGCCGAATGCTCGCCTGGGTTGAAAAGCAGGTCCTTGCCTGCCGCCCGCTTGCCATGCGCTACTTCAAGCAGGCCAAGCTCAAAGTCAGGCGCAAAGCCGACGACTCGCCCGTCACCGACGCCGACAAAGTCATTGAAGAAAAGCTGCGCAAGGCGTTCGCCAAATCGTTTCCCGGCGAGCGCATCGTGGGCGAAGAGTTCGGCGCTAGCGGCCCGGAGGGGAATTCGTATTGGACCATCGACCCTATCGACGGCACGCGCGGGTTTTCCCGCGGCCTGCCGTCGTGGGGCATCCTCGTGAGCCGCGTCGAGCGCGGAATCCCGAACCTCGCGGTTGTCGACTATCCCGCGGTCAACGTCACCTTGGCCACCGCGCCCGGCGTTCCCGCGTACGAGCGCACCGGCACGCGCATCCAACGCTTCCGGCGGGCTCCGAAGCCGCCGAAATTGAACGATACCGTGATCTTTCACGGCGGCGCGCGCTGGTGGCAGGGCACGCATTTTGAAAAAGGGTTCAACGAGCTTATCCGCACCTGTTTGCTGGAACGCGCTTACGGCGACTGCTACGGCTACCTGTGGCTGTTCCGCGGCAACGCGGATGCCGTGATCGAATACGGGGTCAAACCGTGGGACGTCTTGCCGTTTGCCGCGCTGGCAGCCGCAACCGGCCGCGTTCAAGCCGACTTCTCCGGAAAACCGCATTCGCTCGGTCCCCAAACCGTCACGGCTCACCCCGGCCTCGCGCTGCACATCGGCCATATCCTGCGCGGTGTTGAAGGCACGATAGTCGTCTGATGGCTGCTGCTGAGTTTTCCGGCGAGCTGCCGCCGGTCCATTTCCCGCCTGGATTCCTCTGGGGCGCGGCGGCCGCCGCCCACCAAGTGGAAGGCGGCAATATCCACAACGACTGGTGGGCGTGGGAACAGGCGGGCCGCGTGAAAGAATCTTCCGGACGCGCGTGCGAGCACTGGACGCGCTACCCAAGCGATTTCGACCTCGCCGTTTCGCTTAATCACCGCGCGCATCGATTTTCCGTCGAGTGGTCGCGCATCGAGCCGAAAGAAGGCGAATGGCATGACGAGCCGGTGCAGCATTACGTCGAGGTTGTGGACGCGCTGCGCAAGCGGAACCTGGAGCCGATCGTCACGCTGCATCACTTCACCACTCCCCAATGGATCGCATCCCAGGGCGGCTGGAACAACCCAAAAATTGTTGATGCGTTCGGCCGCTACGTTGAACGAGTCGCCAAAGCTCTCAAAGGCCGCGTGCGCTTCTGGGCCACGATCAACGAGCCCATGGTTTATGTGAACATGCATTACCTCGAGGGTATTGGGCCGCCCGGCGTGCGCGATCTGCGGCAGGCTTTCCGCGTGACCGAGCACATGATCCAAGCCCACGCGCTGGCGTACAAAATCCTGCACGCGCACGCGACGCCGGATATGCCGGCCAAGGTCAGCATCGCGATGCACGCGGGCTTTTTCGTGCCTTGCCGGCCATGGCACCCCCTGGACCGCATGGTGGCCACGCTCACCGATCAGGTTTTTAATGTGGCCTTCATCGAAGCGATCACCGAGGGGCGATGGATCGCGCCCGGTATCGCCAAGGTTCGCATGCCGCAGGCAAAGGGCACGCTTGACTACCTCGGCGTCAATTATTACGGCCGCCAGTTTCTGCGCGCGGGCAAGGGCGGACCCGGCCAATGGGTCGGCCAGGGCTGCAACCTGGACCATCACACGCGCCAAGTGACCGAGCGCACAGGCATGGGCTGGGACGTGCACCCGCAAACGATCTACCACATTCTGCTGCGGTGGAAACGGCTGGGCTT
Source organism: Candidatus Omnitrophota bacterium (assembly GCA_023247195.1). GTDB lineage: Bacteria > Omnitrophota > Gorgyraeia > Aquiviventales > Aquiviventaceae > JAHFGY01. Next base: position 2,496 of record JAHFGY010000058.1, read on the forward strand.
GCCTATGTTCATCTTGGAGAACGGCACCTGGATGGATGACGACGCCGCCCGCTGGCGCTACATCGCGCGCCACCTTTATGCCGTGGGCCGCGCCATGCAAGCGGGCGCGAACATGCTTGGCTACTGCGTCTGGTCGCTCATGGATAATTTCGAGTGGGCGCATGGGTTCGGTCCGCGATTCGGCATTATCGAAGTGGATTACGCGACCCAAGAGCGCCGCATCCGCGAAAGCGGCCGCAAGCTCGGCGAAGTCTACCGCACCAACCGCCTTGATCCCACGCCTTAGCCCATGGCTCGCGCGCTTGTGCTTGGCGCAACCGGCCATATCGGCGCGCATGTCGTCCGCGCACTCTTAAAGGAAGGCCACTCCGTTCGCGCCGGCTACCGGTCCGATCGCTATCTCTCTGTCTTGGACGGGTTGCCTCTGGAGCGTTGCCGCGTGGACCTGGATACCGGGGATGGCCTCGCGGATGCGCTGCGCGGGTGTGAGTGGGTTTTTCACGCGGCCGGCTCGTATCCCGCGCTCCTGAGCCTTTCGCCCGCGGGGCAGCGCCGCGACGCGGTGGTCGAGCAAGCGGTCCGAACGCTCAACCAGACGCTGGAAGCGATTTATGCTTCCGGGCCGAAGCGAGTCGTGTTCACCAGCAGCGCCGCGGTGATCCGCCATGTATCCGGGCGGCTGGCTGCCGAAGCCGACGTCGAGCCATGGCCGCTGCCGGACACTCGTCCCTTATACGCCACGGCCAAAATCGCGATGGAGCACGCGGCTTTTGCTTTTGCGCGGCGGACGGGTCTTCCTTTATTGGCCGTTAACCCCAGCGTGTGCATCGGCGAATATGACGCGCACGCTTTTTCCGGCCGCAGCGTCTTGGTGTTTGCCAAGCGCCAGGCTCCGTTCGTTTTCGACCATACGTTCAACGCGGTCTACACGGGCGACGTGGGGATCGGGCACGTGCGTGCGGCGGAACGGGGGCAGGTGGGCGAGCGATACTTGCTGGCCGCGGAGGATGTCGAGCTGCCGTCGTTTGCGCGGCTCGTCGCGGAAGAAGCGGGGGTGCCGCCGCCGCGCTTGCGCCTGCCGCTGCCCGTAGTGCAAACCGCGGCGCTGGCTTGCGAAGCCTGGGCCGCTTGTTCGCGCACCGAGCCGCTGTTTTCCCGCCGGAGCATTCACCCGCGGTCTCCCGGCGCGGGACTGGATAACCGCAAAGCCAGGGAAGCTCTTGGTATGAGTTGGGTGCCGGTGCGCGAAGCGGTCCGCCGCGCGCTCGCGTGGTTCCGCTTAGTCCGGATGCTCGGTTGAAATTGCCGTGGCCCCTATTTGAGAGTATGCTTTTCATCCAATGACCGAACCGGACGTGTTCTCCACGCTTATTACCCAGAAAGGGCTGGGCGTCGGCCTGATCGCCGTATTTTTCGGCGGGCTTTCGCTCAACCTCACGCCATGCGTGTACCCCATGATCCCGGTCACGCTGGCTTTCTTCGGCGGCCAGTCCCAAGGCCGCACCCTTGGCACGCTGCGCCTCGCCGCTTTTTACGTTTTAGGCATCGCGTTGAGCTATGCCGCGCTTGGCTTGCTCGCGAGCCGCACCGGCTCGTTGCTTGGCGCGTGGCTGCAGCAGCCGCTCGTGCTCGCAGGAATCGCCGCGGTGATTCTCGGATTGTCGCTGAGCATGTTTGGTTTGTACGATCTGCAGCCGCCGCGGTTCATCACCGAGCGGCTCGGGCAAGCCTCGGCCGGCATCGGCGGCGCGCTCGCCATGGGGCTGCTGGTCGGCTTGGTCGCAGCCCCGTGCGTCGGCCCGTTCCTCATCAGCTTGCTGCTCGTCGCGAGCCAGATCGACAAACCGCTCGTCGGCTTCCTTTTATTCTTCGTGCTCGGGCTTGGCATGGGCATGCCATACCTGGCGCTGGCGCTGGTGGCGAACAAAACGCGCAGCTTGCCCCGCGCGGGCGCGTGGCTTGTCTGGAGCAAAAAAATCCTCGGCTGCATCTTGATCGGGCTCGCGCTGCATTTTCTGAGGCCGCTGCTCGATGAGCGCATGGAACGCGCGGCCGCCGTGCTGTTGCTCGCCGGAAGCGGTGCGTACCTGGGATGGATCGAGCGCTCACGCGGCAGCGGCAAGGGTTTTGCCGCGGCGCGCTGGCTGGTCGGACTGAGCCTGCTGGCGACATCGGTTGCCGTCGCGGTGCCGGCACCGAAAGAATCCACATCTGTCGCAACGCGCGTGCAGTGGACGCCGTTCACGCGGAAAGCCTTGGACGCCGCGATTGCTTCCGGAACGCCGGTCATCGTGGACCTGTACGCGGATTGGTGCATCCCGTGCGTGGAGCTCGACCACACCACGTTCCGCAACCCCGAAGTGCTGACGCTCTTGAGCCGCACCGCATCGCTGCGCGTGGATGCCACGCGCGAGCTCGCATCCGATGCCCAAGCGCTCGTCGAGCGCTACGAGCTGATGGGCGTTCCCACGGTGCTCTTCATCGACCGAACAGGGAAGGAGCACCCGGAATTGCGTTTGAACGGTTTTGAGCCGCCCGAGAGGTTCTTGCGCCGGCTCCAGAAACTCTTGGATTTGTAATGGCTGTCCATCGCCATGCGCCCAGCGTTCCCACCGGCCGCGGCCAGCTCGTGATCGCGCTTTTCCTGACGTTGGCCATGATGGTCATCGAAGTCATCATCGGGTTGATGAGCGGCAGCCTCGCGCTCGTGGCGGACGGCGGCCACATGCTCGCCGACGCCTCGGCGCTTTCCTTCAGCTTATTCGCCGCATGGATCGCGTCGCGCCCGGCGTCTTCCGAAAAAACCTACGGCTATTACCGCAGCGAGATCCTTGCCGCGCTGGCCAACGGCCTGATGCTGTGGGTCATGGTGGTGTGGATCGTGGTTCGCGCCGTGCAGCGGCTGCGCCATGCGACGGCGGTCGAGCCGGGCCTCGTGCTGATCGTCGCCATCGCCGGGCTCCTGGTGAACCTGCTCAACGGTTGGGTGCTCTTCCAAGGCGCCAAGACCAACCTCAACGTGCGCGGCGCGTGGCTTAACGTCATGAGCGACGCGGTCGGCTCGGTCGGCGTCATCATCGCGGCATTGGTTATCCGCCGCAACGGGTGGATGGCCGCGGACCCGATCGCCAGCCTCGTGATCGCGTGCTTGATCGCTGCCAGCTCGTGGACGCTGATCAAGCAATCGATCCACGTGCTCCTTGAAGGCGCGCCGCAGCACTTGCGCACCGAAGACGTGGCGGCCGCGCTGCAGCGGGTGCCGGGCGTTTGCGAAGTGCACGACCTGCACTTATGGACCATCACCACAGGCCTGGATGCCATGAGCGGCCACGTGATTATCGAGAACCTTGGCCAAAGCCCGGCTGTTCTGGAGCAGCTGACCGTTGTTTTACGCGAGCGCTTCGGCATTACCCACACGACGCTGCAGCTTGAACCTCGAAAGTGAGTTTGTTAGACTAGCAAGGGTTTTGATCATCCGCACAGGATCGCTCAGGAGGCTCGAGAACGGCTATGACGTCCATTCGCCCGCTCACCGCGTGTCTGCTTGGTTCTTCCCTTATTGCTCTCTCAGCGGGCTGCGCATCCCGCGGAGGAGGCACATCGCGCATGGAAACCCAGCTCGCCATGCTGGATGAGCGCGTGAGCCAGCTCGAACGGGGCGGCTTTTCCATGAACGCGCCCGCGTCTTCCTCGGGCTCCGCGGCTGTGAATCTCCCGACGGTGACCGAACCTTCGGCCGCCGATTCTTTAGAAGACCGCCTTTGGACGAAACCGACTCCGTATGACGTGCAGCAAGCGCTGAAAAACGCCGGCGTCTACCATGGACCTGTCGACGGCAAGCCCGGCCCGCTGACTAAATCCTCTATTCGCGAATTTCAGCGCGTGCAGGGCCTGAACGCCGACGGCGTGGTCGGCAAGCGCACCTGGGAGAAGCTGAGCCCTTACCTCGAAGCGTCGACCGTCGCCGCTTCGCCGGTCAAGTAACCGGCGCTCGCCCCGCGCAATGCCGTCCGCCCAGAAGATTCTTCCGGGTTCCGAAGCCCAGCATCTAGCTGCAGCCGTTTCCCAGCTCCAAGCGCAGAACGCGATCGCGCGCCTCTGGAAAAAAGACCCCACGGTTTTCACCGACGACGCGTCCGCTTATCCCTCGATCCTGAACCGCCTCGGGTGGCTCGACGTTCCCGGCCGCATGCTGAGCCGCACCGCCGAGATCACGTCGTTCGCGAAAGAAATCCGTAAGGCCGGTTTCACGCACGCGGTTTTGTTGGGAATGGGCGGGAGCAGCTTGTTCGCGGAAGTCTTGTGCCAGATTTTCGGAAAAAGCGCGGACGGTTTGGAATTGCATGTTTTGGACAGCACCGATCCGAGCGCGGTGCTGGCCGCGGCCGCGCGCCTGCCGGCGCCTACAACCCTCGCGATTGTTTCCAGCAAGTCCGGCACCACGAGCGAAGTTTCGGCGCTATCGAAATTTTTCTGGGACTGGTTTCAAAAGGCGGACGGCAAGCCGGCCGAGCACTGCGTCGCGATCACCGACGCCGGCACACCGCTTGAGAAGCAGGCCAAAGAGCAGAGCTTCCGCCGCTCGTTCGTTTTGGACAAAACGCTTGGCAGCGACGTGGGCGGCCGCTTTTCCGCGCTGACCTATTTCGGCCTCGTGCCCGCGGCGTTGATGGGCATCGACATCGACCGGCTGCTTCGCGCCGGCATCGGCATGTATAAAAAATGCGGGCCCGATGCGCCGGCGGCTGAGAATCCGGCTCTCGCGCTCGGGGTGTTTTTGGCAAGCTTATCCCAGGCGGGCCGCGACAAGCTCACGTTCCTGTGCAAGCCGCCCATGACCGCCTTCGGCATCTGGGCCGAGCAGCTCATCGCTGAAAGCACGGGCAAACTCGGCAACGGCGTGCTTCCCGTGGTGGGCGAGCCGCTGTGGAAGCCTTCCGGTTACGGAAACGACCGCGTGTTCGTCGAATTGCAATGGGCGGATAAGCCCGACGCCGCAATCAGCCGCCACGCGGATGCGCTCAGCAAGGCCGGCCACCCGGTCGCGCGCATTCAGTGGAGCGAGGCGTACGATTTAGGGGAAGAAGCGGCCAAGTGGTGCGTGACCACCGCGGTTGCCGGCATCGCGCTGCGCGTGAATCCTTTTGACGAGCCCAACGTTTGGGAAACCAAAGACCAAACCAAAGTCATCCTCTCGGATTATGCCAAGAATCGCTCGCTGCCGCAGGAAACGGCCACGGTCGCGGAAAAGGGAGTCGCTCTTTACATTCCTTCAATGACTTCTTTCACCACCATGACAGACAGCCTTCGCTCGTTCGTCCAAGGCGTAAAGGACGGCGATTTCACCGCGATCCTGAGCTTCCTGCCGCAGGTGCCGGAAACCGATGCGCTGCTTGAAAAGCTGCGGAAGCTCCTGGGGCGGAACGGCCGCATTCCCACGGTGGTTGAGATCGGTCCGCGGTACCTGCATTCAACCGGCCAGCTATACAAGGGCGGTCCTGACCGCGGCGCTTTCATGGTGCTGACCGCGGATGATCCGGTCGACGCGCCGATTCCCGGTGAGGCGTTCTCGTTTTCCGTGCTCAAGCGTGCGCAAGCGCTGGGCGACTACGAGGCGCTGCGCAAGAAGGGAAGGCGTCTGCTCCGCATTCACTTGGCCAAGCCGTTTGAAGCATCCGCCAAGCATCTCGCGAACCGGCTCGAGGCCGCGCTTACCTGAGAATCGTCTCGCTCCTTCCCGGAGCAACGGAAACGGTTTTTGCGTTAGGCGCCGGCGACGACCTCGTCGGCGTTTCCCATGAATGTGATTTTCCTCCCGAAGCCCGCGCCAAGCCCTCGCTTTTGCGCAGCCGCATCGCGTCCGAAGCGCTGAGCAGCGGCGCGATCGACGCCGCGGTGCGCACATCGCTTGAGCAGAACCAATCGCTTTACGATCTGGATGCCGAGCGCCTCGCCGAGCTGCGGCCGGACGTCGTGATCACCCAGGAGCTGTGCCGCGTGTGCGCCATCGACGCGTCGTCGGTCGAGCGCACGGTTTCGCAGCTCTCGCCTAGGCCAAGCATCCTTTCCTGGCATGCGCACACGCTGGATGGCGTGATGCACGATATCGAGCGGCTCGGCCATGCCATCGCACGCGCGCAAGAAGCGCGGGATCTCGCGGCTTCGCTCACGGCGCGGCTGGACGATGTCCGCAAGCAAACGTCCCGCGGGCCGCGGCAGCGGGTTGCATGCATCGAATGGTTCGACCCGATCATGAGCGCCGGGCATTGGGTGCCGGAAATGGTGCTGGCCGCGGGCGGGGTCGACGTGCTGGCGAGCCCGGGCGAGCGGTCTATACGCGTGGGGCCTGAGCGGCTGCTTGAGGCGGACCCGGATCTGCTCGTCCTGATTCCATGCGGGTTCTCGATTGAGCGCGCCCGCGCCGAGGCGGCTGTTCTCGAGAATCAATCGTGGTGGCAAACCTTGCGGGCCGTGCGCGAAAGAAAGCTATGCTTCTTCGACAGTTCAGCTTTCTTCAGCCGGCCGGGGCCCCGCCTGGTGCAGGGGGTGGAGCAGCTTGCCCTCGCCCTAGCAGCTCTTTGATCTTAGCGAGCAGTTCGTCGGAGTTGAACGGCTTGGCCATGAGGAAGTCGCACTCGTCGAGCTTGCTGGCCGCTCCGCTGCTGTCGATCGCGCCGCTCAGCATAATCACCGGGATGCTTTTCAGCTCCGGGTCCATTTTCATCCGGTGGCACAACTCCCACCCGTTCATGAGCGGCATCATGAGGTCAACGATGGCCAGGTCCGGGCGCTTTTCGCCGATCAACTTAAGGGCCTCCTTGCCGTTCTCGGAGCTGAGCACCTCGTAGCCGGAGATTTCCAGCCGCTTGCCAAGCGCTTTGACGAGGCTCGGTTCGTCTTCAACCAACAGGATAAGCGGTTTTGCGACCGGCGCGTTGGGGGTGTCCATTGGCCACCCAGTATAGCGGGTTGCACTTGCGGAAACAGCCCCCCCACGGTAGGATAGCCGAGTTGTTCAGAAGCCTTTGACGGAGGGGCCATGTGTTGGGACCGAATCATTCAAGCTGAGTCGAATCCAGAGTTGGAAGCCGTGCTTCAGGAAGCGGCAAAAGCCGCCCAAGAGCCTGAGCCGGCCGAAGCTGCTCTGACGTGAGCCTCCCATCGGCTGCCGCGATTCGCAGCCCGGATTGCCATGAACCCTGATTACGCTCAACAATACCTATTTGTCGGTGTGCTTGCGCTGGCGTCGATTTTCCTTGGCGTTGCGCCGCTCATTCTCGCCCGCTTCGTCGCTCCGAAAAAGCCGGGTCAATCCAAATCCTCGCCGTATGAATGCGGCATGGAATCCAAAGGCGATTCGTGGATCCAGTTCCGGATGGAGTATTACATCTACGCGCTTTTGTTCGTCTTGTTCGACGTTGAGGTCGTCTTTCTTTTTCCTTGGGCTATGGTCTGGCGCGGCTTGGGCATGGTCGCTTTGATCGAGATCGTGGTATTCCTCGGCATTCTCGGCGTGGGCTTTGTTTACGCGTGGAAACGCGGCCTCTTGGAGTGGAAATAATGGCGGAGAATCCGGGCGTCGCGGTCGACGAAGGCGTTCGAAGCGAGCTGCAGAAGCAGGGCGTTTACCTGACCACCTGGGACGGCCTGGTGAACTGGGGCCGCTCGAACTCCATTTGGCCCATGCAATTCGGTTTGGCTTGCTGCGCGATCGAAATGATCGCATCCGCCGCCAGCCGCTTTGACATCGCCCGATTCGGCTCGGAAATTTTCCGCGCCTCGCCCCGCCAGGCCGACCTCATGATCGTCGCGGGCACAGTCACCAAGAAAATGGCGCCGCAGGTCGTTCGGTTGTACAACCAGATGCCCGAGCCCAAGTACGTGATTTCCATGGGCGCGTGCGCCACCTCCGGCGGCCCGTTTCACAAAGGCTATAACGTGCTTAAGGGCGTGGACCGGTATATTCCGGTTGACGTATACATCGCCGGCTGTCCGCCCACGCCCCAGTCGCTGCTCGACGGCTTGGTCCGTCTGCAAGAGCAGCTCCGCACCCGCTCGTTGCCGGCTGAGGTCGCGAAGAAAATGGGCGAGTACACGATTCCCGCGTACGGCCCGCGCGGGCTCGAGCCTAAGGCCAACCCTGAAGTCTGGAACCCGTCCATGGCCGCGACGCCGGCGAACCTGACCAACCCGGCCGCAGGGCCCGCGTGATGCTTCCGCCCGTCGAAGAAATCAAAACCCACCTTGAAGGTTTGCTTCCGGGCGTGGCGCTCACGGTCGAGGGCGGCGCGATCATCGTTCCACCCGGGCAGTTGCTTTCCGTCTGCCGCACCTTGAAGGACAGCGAACGGTTCCGGCTCGACTACCTTTCCAACCTGGCAGCGGCCGACTACCCGCCCGAGCGCATTGAAGTGGTTTATCACCTTTGCTCCATGGCCCAGAAGCACGGCCCGGTCACGCTCAAGGTCAAGCTGCCGCGCGAGAACACCGCGGTCGCGTCCGTGGTGCCGGTGTGGCGGGGCGCCGAGTTCCAGGAAAGGGAAGCGTACGACCTGTACGGCGTGAAATTCGAAGGCCACCCGGACCTGCGCCGCATCCTGATGTGGGATGAGTTCGAAGGCTACCCCATGCGCAAAGACTACAAGCACGAGGACCAGGATGCCTGAAACCGCTTCGATCTCCGGTCCGCAGATCCTTGAAGTCAACCTCGGGCCGCAGCACCCGTCCACGCATGGCGTGTTCCGCATGATGGCCACGCTCGACGGCGAAACCATCGTCAAGCTCAAGCCGTTCTTCGGCTACATGCACCGCAACCACGAGCAGATCGCCGAAGGCATCACGTACATCGCTTCATTTCCCTATACTGACCGGCTCGATTACCTCTGTTCCATGAGCAACAATTTTGGATTGGCCGTTGCCGTGGAAAAACTGGGCGGCATCCCGGCATCGGAGCGCGGGGAATACATCCGCGTGATCATGGCCGAGCTCACGCGCGTTATGAACCACACGGCGGTCACGGGCTTCCTTTTGAACGACATGGGCGCGTTCGGCACGCCGCTCTTGTACGCGTTCCGCGAGCGCGAAAGAATCCTGGACCTGTTCGAATCCGCGTCCGGCTCCCGCATGATGTGCAATTACGTGCGCCCGGGCGGCGTGCGCGAAGACGTGACCGATGACTGGCTCGCTCGTTGCCGCCAGATCGTGGCCAACTACCCGCGATTCCTTGACGAGTTCGAAGGGCTTTTGCGCGATAACGAGATCATCCGCCAGCGCACGCAGAACGTGGGCGTGCTGAGCAAAGAGCTCGCGGTGAGCGCGAGCATCACCGGCCCCATGCTCCGCGCCACGGGCGTGAATTACGACATCCGCAAAGTGGACGGCTACTCGATTTACCCGCGCTTTAATTTCAAAGTCCCGCTGGGCAGCAAGGGCGACGTATACGACCGGTACTACGTGCGCGTCCTGGAAATGCGCGAGAGCCTCAAGATCCTCGAGCAAGCGCTCAAGGAAATACCCAACACAAGCCCGCACATCAGCCCCAAAGGCGCGGCCATGGGCAAAGCGCCGCGTACGTTCAAGCCCGCCAAAGGCGAAGCGTACGGCCGCATTGAATCGCCCAAGGGCGAGCTTGGTTTTTATCTTGTCAGCGACGGCTCGCCGCGGCCCTGGCGCTACCACGTGCGCGCGCCGAGCTTCATCAACCTCACGGTGCTGGAAGACATGTGCCTCGGTGAAAAGGTGGCGGACGCCATCATCATTCTCGGATCGGTTGACATCGTACTTGGCGAGGTGGACCGATGAACGCGTCCAACGGCTCGCATCCCAAGGGTACTTCGGTTACGCCCAAGCGGCACGGGTTCATGGGCATGGGCGTGATCCGCGGCATGCTCATCACGCTGCGGCAATTCATCGGCACGTACCCGGTCGGCCGAGTATTACTGAGGACGCTGCATCTGCCTGTGGGCGAAGGCATTTTCACGGTTTCTTACCCGGAGCAGCGGGTTGAGCCG
>JAHFGY010000186.1 GCA_023247195.1 Candidatus Omnitrophota bacterium
CCCAATAAGCGCGCTGGTCGCCGCCGCAGCCGGCTAAGAGGAGCCCGGCCAGAGCAACGAGCGGAAGAAATTTATTCTTCCATGGTCGAGACATCGCCCACCGGTTCGCCCAGATCCATGGCACGCAGCACACGGCGCATGATCTTGCCCGAGCGTGTCTTGGGGATCTTCTCGACAAAATCGATCTCGCGCGGCGCCGCATGCGCGGCCAAGTGCTTTTTCACGAAGTCCGCGATTTCCTTTTTCAGCTCATCCGATGGCTGATGGCCTTTGCGCAGCGCGATGAACGCTTTGATGATCTGGCCGCGCACCGCGTCGGGTTTGCCGATCACGCCGGCCTCGGCCACGGCCGGATGCGCGACAAGCGCGCTTTCCACTTCAAACGGCCCCACGCGCTCTCCAGCGGTCTTGATCACGTCGTCGCCGCGGCCCTGGTACCAGATATAGCCGTCCGCGTCCTTGTACGCGGTGTCGCCGCTGGAATACCAGCCCGGGATGCGGAAATACTCGTCGAATTTGGGTTTGTTGTTCCAGATTTCCTTCATCATGGCCGGCCAGCCCGGCTTCACGACCAGGTGCCCGAGCTGCCCGGGCGGCACTTCCTTGCCCGCGTCGTCGACGACGGAGGCATACGTGCCCGGGAAAGACTTGCCCGTGCAGCCGACCTTGAAGTCAAGGCTGCGGTAGTTGCAGATGATGTGCATGCCGGTTTCGGTCATCCACCACGTCTCGTGCGGCGCCAAGCCCGTGATTTTCTTGACCCACCGCAGCGCTTCCGGGTTCAGCGGCTCGCCCACGCTGCAGATGTGGCGCAGGCTCTTGAGGTTGTACTTCGCGGGAACAGCTTCGCCCGCGGACATGAGCATGCGGAACGCCGTGGGCGCGCTGTACCACATGGTCACCTGGTAGCGCTGGATAGTCTGGTACCAGCGTTCCGGGTCGAACCGGCCGCCGATAACCACACTCGAAACACCGAGCGTCCAGGGGCCGTAAATGCCGTAAGACGTGCCTGTGACCCAGCCCGGATCGGCGGTGCACCAGTAGATGTCGTCGTCGCGCAGGTCGAGCGCCCACTTCGCCGTCTGGTAGTGGCCGATCATGGCGTACTGCCGGTGCAGCGCGCCTTTGGACTTCCCCGTTGAGCCCGAGGTGTAGTGGATCACAAGCCCGTCGTCGACCGTGAGCCATTCCGGCTCAAGCCAGTCCGGCGCTTTTGCCGTGAGCGATTCGTAGGAAGATTCGTTGGGAGCCAAGCCGTCGGATGCGCCGACGAGAAGCAGCTTCTTAAGCGCGGGAAGCTCCGCAAGCGGGATGCGGCTCTTGAGCGCGGGTGTGGTGATGCATACGTTCGCTTCGCTGTTGCCGAGCCTATCCTGTACAGCCTGCTGCATAAAGGCTTCGAAAAGCGGCACCGGGATCGCCCCCAACCGGTGGATGCCGAGGATCACGATATAAAGCTCCGGGATGCGCGGCAGGAACACGCCGATGCGGTCTCCCTTTTTAACGCCCAGACTTTTGAGCGCGTGCGCCGCGCGGCTGGTCTGTATTTTAAGGTCTTGGAAGGTGAATTTCTCGTCGCGCTTGTCGTAGTCGGTGTAGTAAAGCGCGACCTTGTTCTTGCGCCAGGAAGCGGCGTGGCGGTCGACCGCCTCGTGCACGAGGTTGACCTTGCCGGTATGCGACCAGTCGAATTCGCGCTCAACGTCTTTCCAGGAAAAATTCTTGTACGCGGTCTCGTAGTCGCGGAGGTTCGCGTCGATGGATTTGGGCTTGCGCTCCCATTCGACGTGGTCGGTTGACGGGCCGGATACGGACTCAGTCTGTGCCATGGGCACCTCCTGTGGAGCGGTTTATGCGGGAAACTAGTCGGCTAAAACGTACGTGCGGTCCGGCTGCGAGGGCTGGGAGTTATTCACCTTCACGAGCCCCCAAAAGCCGGCAATCAGCACCGCGGTGCTGCCGATAAAATTCGCCGGGAACCCCGCGGTCAGCCAAATGCCCGCGGACACGACGTTAAAAATGGTCATGGGCAAAAGGAATTTCCAGGCGAATCCCATCAATTGGTCCACGCGCAAGCGCGGAAGCGTGCCGCGGAACCAGACCATCACAAAAATAAGCGCATACGTCTTCACGAAGAACCACAGCCACGACGGCGCCGGGTCGCGGAAGAACAGCACGGTCATGCCGGCCAAGCCCACGATGCCGAAAGCTTTGGCCGCGATCGGCAGCCGGACCGCGGTTCCGATCAGCGCGATGCCGGTCAGCGACACGATCCAGAACGGCAGCGCGGGCCCGTGCCAGCCGCCGAGGAAAAGCGTGGTCGTGAACGCGCACACCGCGAACGATTCCAGGAATTCCGCCATGTACCACAATGCGAATTTCATGCCGCTGTACTCGGTGTGGAAGCCGCCGACGAGCTCGGATTCGGCCTCGGGCATGTCGAACGGCGTGCGGTTGACTTCGGCGGTGCCGCACAGGAAAAAGATGATCGCGCCGGCAAAGCCCCAGGGCGTGCAAACAAACCACTGGTCCGCCTGCGCTTCCACGATGCCAACGAGCGACAGCGTTCCCGTTGCCATGATTACCGGGATCACGGACAGCACGCCGGGCACTTCGTAGGAAATGATTTGCGCTACGCTGCGCGCGGCGCCGAGCACGGAAAACTTGCTGCGCGAAGCCCAGCCGCCCATGAAGATTGCGTAAGAGCTGACCGAGCCGACCGCGAGGATATAAAGAAGGCCGATGTTCAGGTCCACGGGCGCCATATTGCGGCCGAACGGGATCACGGCAAAGAGCAGGATCGCGGGCGAAACCGCGAGGATCGGCGCCAAGAGGTGGAGCAGCCGGTCCGCGCCGCGCGGCACGAGGTCTTCTTTCATGAGCATCTTCAGCCCGTCCGAGAGCGGCTGCATGAGGCCGTAAATGCCCACGCGGTCCGGACCGAGCCGGTTCTGGATGCGCGCGATGATCTTCCGCTCGAGCCAGGTGAGGTACATCATGATCGCGGGCGCGAGCGCTGCGATCACGCCGATCCGGATCAGAATAGATGCCCAGGGCACCAGCGGCTCCGGCAAAAATCCCAACAAGAGCGCTTTCGCGTTCACGAAAATCTGATCCAGCGGCGAAAGGTCGGCCGGCGCCGGAAGCGTAAAGTTCATTAAGCGGCGCCCTCGGGCTTGGCCGGCGGCGCTGGCGGAGCGGCGGGCTTGGCGGCCGCCGCTGCTGCCGCGGCTTCTTCCTTGGCCTTTTTCGCGTTCATCCGCCCGTCGACCACGGCGGCTTCGCTGGGTTTGATCTGCTGGAAATATTCGTTCGGCTTGAGCAGCCGCTGCTTGTCCATCACGAACTCGCGGCCGCGGGCGGCGTTTGAAAACTCAAATTTATTGTCCATCTCAATGGCGTCGAACGGGCACACGTCCACGCAGATGCGGCAGGACATGCAAATGGACACGTCGATGTCGAACGTCTTGGGAAGCGTGCGGCCGTGCGCCTTGACCGGAGAGCCCTTCTCGTCTTTCTGCATAACGATGTGGATGCACTGCGGCGGGCATTCCTGCTCGCAGATGCGGCAAGCCACGCAGCGCAGGTTATCGGGCGTGCTGTCGTAAACGAGGAACGGGAAATACCGGAAGCGCTCGGACGGCTCAACCCGCTGCTCCGGGTAAGAAACCGTGAAAATGCCTTCGCCCACGGGCAGATGCAGCGCCCTGAGTAATACCCGGCCGGCCGGGTGCGTGCCGATGAATTGCC
>JAHFGY010000059.1 GCA_023247195.1 Candidatus Omnitrophota bacterium
AGAAGAGACCAAGGCGTCTGAGGAAGAAGCCCGGCGCGCGTTTGCCGAAGCACAGGCCAATGTCGAGAAGCGCCGGCAGGAAGCCGAATCTAAAAAGATCGAACAGGTGAAAGCCGCCGAGGCGCGCGCCGAGCAGGAAGTGCTGGCGGCCGAAGCTGAAAAGAAGAAGCGCACGCTTGAAGCCGAAGGCGACCGCGACGCGAATCTCGCTAAAGCCTCCGGCGTGCTCGCGGTCGGAAAAGCCGAGGCCGAAGTGGATGCTCTGAAGCGCGAAGCGCTCTACGGCGGCAAGGCCGGCGAAATGCGCGCGCGTGTCGAGATCGCACAGTTCCAGGCGGAGAAATTGCGCGGCTTGCTCGAAGGGGTAAAAGTGGTGAACGATAAGACGGTCCAATTCCTTTACGACGATTCGGTGAAGATGCCGAATGTGTCCATGTCGGGCATGGAATAGGCCTGGGCGAGTTGACGCCACCGTCGACGAAGACTAAAATAAGAGCTTCACTCAGACAAGGAGGATTGAATGTCCACAACCACATCAGCTAGTCCGCAGACCGCCCAAGAGGTGCTCGTGGGTACGGATTGGGTGGCTTCTCACCAGAACGACTCAAACATCCGCGTCGTTGAAGTCGACGTCGACACCAAAGCCTACAACGAGGGCCATGTCCCGAACGCCGTTGGCTGGGCCTGGGACACGCAGCTGTGCGACACCGTGCGCCGCGATATCGTCCCGAAAGGCGCTTTCGAGCGCTTGATGGGCGAGTCCGGCATTACCCCGAACACCACGGTCATTCTGTACGGCGACAACAACAACTGGTTCGCTGCTTGGGCTTTTTGGCAGCTCAAGGTTTACGGCCACAAGGACGTCCGGCTCATGAACGGCGGCCGCAAGAAGTGGATTGCCGAGGGCCGCGAGCTGAGCACGCAACCTGTAAAACCTCAGGCCACGACTTACCAAGCCAAGGACGCGGATACTTCCCTGCGCGCGTTCCTGCCCGAAGTCATGAAAGCCGCTGCGGAGCGATCCCAGCAGATGGTGGATGTGCGCAGCCCGCAGGAGTTTTCCGGCGAGTTGCTCGCTCCTCCCGGCCTTCCGGAAACCTGCCAGCGCGGCGGGCACATCCCATCAGCCAAGAACATCCCATGGGCCAAGGCCTGCAATGAGGACGGCACTTTCAAGAGCCCGGCGGATCTCAAGACTCTCTACGGCGCGGCCGGCATCACGGGCGAGAAACCGATTATCGCGTACTGCCGCATCGGCGAGCGATCCAGCCACACCTGGTTCGTGCTCAAGTACCTGCTCGGGTACAAGAATGTGAAGAATTATGACGGCAGCTGGACCGAGTACGGCAATTTGGTCGGCGTATCGGTGGAGAAGCCGTAAAGGATCCTGATGCCGAAGCCTGAAGATTACTCGGAGCGCAAAGCCGATATTGCCGGCTGGCCGGTAACGATCGTGAGCTACCGCCTTGATGGCGTGTACCGCACCACGATCGATAACACCGATCCCGGCGCCTGGGTGGTCAAAGCCGAGGGGCCTTCCAAAGCGGAATCCGAAGCTAAAGCCACGCAAGAAGCCACCGCGCTGCTCGAGAAGGTCAAACGCTCAAAGCCGCCGACCGGCTGCACGTCCGTTCCCGGCTTCTAGTTCATTCCTTAACGTTGTGGCCGCATGAATCCAGGTCTAGAATGGATTCATGCGGTTTCTTCGTCTGCTGATGCGCCAATGGCAGGGCCGGGCGTCAAGCCCTGCCCTGCGGCCTGTCTTGATCGCCTGCGTCACAACGCTTGCCGTGACAACGGTGCTGCTGGGCCTGACCCATGCAGCGGGCTGGGGCAAGAACCGCGCCTTGAGCAGCGATACCACGTCCATTGCCGAGCAAACCAGCGAGCAGCTCCTGCGCTCGCTCGTCAGCCGGCGCGGAACGCTTACTTTCCTCCGCGATACTCTTAACCGCCAAACCGATTTAAGCCCGTCCCAATTGCGCGCGCTCGGCGCAAGCGCCACCGAGCATACCCGCCACTTGCTGGGCGTGGGCATGATCCGCAGCGGCGCAGCCAAGCCTTCGTGGTGGTTCGGGCCGGAGCAACTGACAGATGACGAACTGAAGCAATTGACCACCGGCCTCAACCGTCGGCTCCAGCAGAAGGGTATCTGGCAAGTGCCCTCCACGTTTGCGGTTGAGCTGGATAACGACCGCTGGCTGTTGGCCATGCTCGAGCCGATCGATCCCAAAGCCTTCCAAGAAAGCGCGGTCTTAGGGGTATTTGATGCAAAACCGCTCCTAGCCGACGTGCTTTCCTCCGGGTTGGCGCGGCAGCACCCGACGCGCGTGGTGGATGACGAAGACCGTGTGCTCTACCAGTCAGCGGAATGGAGCGATCCGCCGGCGGACGATCCGCTGCCGATCGTCGCGACCGCTCCGGTAAAGATCGACGCGATCCGCTGGTTGGTCCACGTTCAGCCGGGACGCACCCGCTTGATTCAAGCGCTTTCTATCGCCAACGCGGTTGTGATCGCCCTGAGCCTCTTGGCCGGCGGCGGCATTATCGCGATCGCTTGGATGCTGGTGGCCCGCACGTGGCTGCTCGAGCGTGCGGTTATTCGCCGGACCGCCGCGCTCCGGCGCACCTTAACGCGCCTGCGCCAGCTCGCCACCACGGACGAACTGACAGGCCTTCATAACCGGCGCTACTTTTTCACGCGTTGGGCTTCGGAGTACGACCGCGCCAAGCGCTACGAGCGCCCGCTTGCGTGCCTCATGATCGATGTGAACGGTTTCAAGCAAGTGAACGACCGGCTCGGGCATTTGGCCGGCGACCGGCTGCTGCAGCGGGTCGCCGCGGAACTCAAACTGCAGTTCCGGCAATCGGATACGCTGGCGCGCATCGGCGGCGATGAATTTATCGTGGCGCTGCCGGAAACCGACCTTATATCCGCCGAGTCCGTGGCCGCGAAACTGCGCCAGATTCGGATCACGCCGGTGAACGACGCAACCGGCCTGCCGCCTGTCCGCCTGAGCGTGGGCGCGGCCTGGAACAGCCAGCCTTCGGTTTCCTCCCAGGACATCCTCCAGGCGGCGGACACAGCGCTCTACGAAGACAAGCGCCGCAACCGCGCCGCCCGCGAAACCGCCTCAGCCGGCACCCCCTCCGCCGTTCCTTCCTGAGCTGATCTGAGCTCAACCAAAGCCTCCCCGGCTTGGTTTTTTATAATCCTCATCAGATATACTTAACCTCATGGCTACAACAGGTTCCCTGATGGCCGCCGTTGGCTCCAGCTCAGCGGCGGACCCCACGCGGGCCGGTAAAGAGGCAGCCTTGGCCGCGGCATCGAAATGCGCTGCCGGCGAGCCGCGGCTGGCGATTGTCTTTGCTTCCTCGTGGTTTGATCAGACCACGCTGGTGAAGGCCATCAGCGAGGTGCTTGAAGGCGTCCCCTTGGTGGGCGCCAGCACCTCCGGTGAAATCCTGGAGTCCGGCCCGGTGAGCCACACTTGTCTGGTAGTGCTGCTGGCATCCAAGACCATGCGCTGGACAACCGGTTTCGCCGAAAAGCTCGACCAGGCCCCTCGCAAGGCGGGCCAGCAGGTGGCTTATATGGCATCCAAGTCTTTCCCCCTTCCGCAGCGGATCGGTTTTCTCTTTTTCGGCGACGGGCTCTCGGTGCGTTACAGCGAGGTCCTGAGCGGAATCCAGGAAGTATTGGGAACTAATTCTATTATGGTCGGCGCGATGGCCGGCGATGACCAGCGATTCTCCCATACTTACCAGTACCACGGCGGACAGGTCATCACCGGCGGTATCGTGGGGGTGCTTTTCGGCGGCCAGGGCTCGTTTGGAATCGGCATCGAGCATGGCTTTGCGCCGATCAGCAAGCCGCGCCGGGTCACGCGATCCAGCGCGAACAAACTCATCGAATTGGACCGGAAACCCGCGGCTTCCGTTTACGAGGAATACCTCGGGGCTGATGTCTTAAGCCGGATGCGTTTAGAAGGCGTCACCCGGCAAAGCCTGGCTTACCCGCTCGGCATCCAAGCCGAGGGATCCAATCAATTTCTCCTGCGCAATGTCGTGGCATTCAAGGATGACGGAAGCCTATCCTGCTCCGGCGAAGTGATTGAAGGATCTTGGATGCAGCTGATGATCAGCAGCCGCTCGCTGGGCCAGGAAGCCGCCCGTCGAGCCGCTCAGAAGGCTATCCAAACCGTCCCAAAACCCGCGTGCGTGCTCGTGTTCAGCTCGTTCGCGCGCATGAAGCTGCAGGGTCCCGCCGCCATGGCCGCCGAGGTTGCCGCCATCCGGCAGGTCATCGGCCGAGAGACCCCGATCGCCGGTTTTTATTCTTACGCGGAGCAAGCGTCTTCCGACGACGCGGCCTTGCAAAACCGCGTTGCGATGCAAACAGGCTCTGTCCTGGTGCTGGCCATTGGACCCTGACGATGCAGCATCTCTGGTCGCTTCTTATCGTTGGTATTGTCTCCACGCTTGCCATGCCGTTCATCGACTGGCCCTGGCGGGGCGTTGCGCTTTTTCTCATCCTCGGCTCTCTGGGGGGGTTGGCGCTGCTCTTGTCCAGCTTTCACCGCCAGATCGCGGAATTGGATCGGTTGCGCGCCGCGTACAACCAGCTCGATCTCCAGGCCAAGCTCGTGATCAAAACCGACATTGAGCTTCACCGGACCCAGGAAGAACTGGACCGCCGTTTGGCATCGCTGTTGGCCTTGCATACCTTGGGGCGCCAACTGCAACTGAGCGAGCGGCCGGATCAGCTTTTCAGCAAGCTCGACGTGCAGACCGTGGCCAACTTCGGCTTTTCAAAAGGACTGCTGGGAATCTGCACCGGATCGGAAGCCGTTGAATGGCGATCGCTCGTAGGATTGAACGAGCCGATCGCGGACAGGATCCACAAACTATTGGTCGGATCAGGGCTCTACGCCAAATTAATGGAGCGCCGCGATCCCCTGCTTATCCAGGCAAGCGTCGCGCCCGATGCCACGCAGCGCCAGCTCTTGCAACTCTTAGACGTGCCCATGGCCGTGCTTGCCCGGATCACGCCCGCGGCCGGCCCATCCGGGCTGCTCGTCTTGGGTCGTGCGGGCAGCGCGATCACCGCCAAAGCGGATGAAGAACTCGTCGCGATCCTGAGCAACCAGCTGTCGGCCACGATCGCCAATTCCGCCCTTTACGAGTCCGCGTGGAACGCGCAGCAGGAACTCGAGCGCAAAGTCCAGCAGCGGACGCATGAGCTCGCCGACGCGAACGAGGAGCTCATTCGGCTCAATAAAGCCAAGAGCAATTTCGTTTCAGCCGTGTCGCATGAGCTGCGCACCCCGCTGGCCGCCATCAAGGGCTACGCCTCCTTGCTGAACAACGGCCAGTTCGGCGAGCTCTTACCGCCCCAAAAAGAACGCCTGGGCAAGATCGAGAAGCACTCCGATCTGTTGACGCAGTTCATCAATAACCTGCTCGACATCGCGCGCATCGAATCCGGCCGCGTCACGATGGAACGGCGCGCGATCTCGCTTGATGAGTTTCTCATGACGCTGCAAGACATCATCCGGCCGCAGATGGATGCGAAACACATCAACTACATCGTTGAACGGAACGGCCTTACGCATATTTTCGGCGACAGCCAGCACCTGCACCGGGTCTTTATGAACCTGATGTCCAACGCTATCAAATACACGCCGGAGAACGGAGAGATCCGCTTCGGGTTTGCGCGCGATAAAACCGACAAAGATAAAATCACCATGTCGATCGCGGACAATGGCTGCGGCATTCCGCCAGATGACCTTCCCAAGCTGTTTCAGGAGTTCTACCGCTCCGCGGACCCGATCAATCAGCAAGTGCGCGGGACAGGCCTTGGTTTAGCTCTCGTGAAACGGATCGTGGAAGCTCATCAGGGAAAGATTTGGGTGACGTCAGAACGCGGCAAGGGCAGCACCTTTTTCGTCAGCTTGCCCGCGGATGGAGGAGTGACCGCATGAGACCGAAGTCTCCGAAGCTTTTACTGATGCATGGAGATCCCCACGCCGGGCCGCGACTTGTCGAGGTCCTGGAAAGCTGCGGGTGGACCGTGTTTCAAACGCTCAGCCCCACCGTGGCCATGGACATCGCCAAGCGCCATGCTCCGGACCTTATCCTGATCGACGTATCCACTCCCGGAATGGACGGCGAGCGGCTCGCCCATTCATTCCGCGCTGACGCGTTAACGTGCACCATCCCCGCTCTTTCGGTCAGCAACGGAGAACGCGCCAGCGATGTGCGCGAATCCTGGGCTGTAGACACGATTTCGATGAACACGCGCCAGGCCATCCTCGTGGCGAAGCTCAAGAACGCGCTGCGCCAACGCGTCAAGCGGCCGTATATCTTGATCGTCGACGACGAACCGGACCTGGTCGAAGTCCTCAGTGAGGCTCTCTCGCAGGCCGGGTATGTTGTGTCGGGCGCTTCGAACGGCATGGAAGCGCTTGAAGTGATCCGGTCGGTGCACCCGGACGTGATTGTCCTGGATCTGGACATGCCGCTCCTGAACGGCTGGGATTTCCTCCATCAGGTGCGCGCCGGCCGCGGGCTGGCATCGTCCAAAGTCATTATCCTCACAGGAGTCGATCAGTCGCTTGAAGACCGCCAGCAGGGCCTGAAGCTCGGCGCATGCGACTATCTCTTAAAGCCCTGTGATCCGGAAGAGGTCGTCCGGTCGATAGAGGCGGCGCTCGAACCGCCTGAAGAGGAAGAATGAGGACCCGGCGATGAATCGACTAGCGACTATTCTGATTGCAGACGACGAGCCGGATCTCCGGGACATTCTGCGCACGGTTCTTGAGTCCGCAGGATACACGGTTATCGAGGCTCCGGACGGCGAAGAAGCGTTGCAGCTTGTCCGCAAGCAGCCGCCCGATTTGCTCATCCTGGACTACATGATGCCGCGCATGACGGGGCCGCAAGTGTGCGCGATTCTCAAAGAGGACATGATGCTCCGCCACTTGCCTATCATCATGCTCACCGGCAAGAGCGAGGTAAAAGACAAGATCCACGGCATCAACGCTGGCGCGGACGACTATGTGATCAAGCCGTACGACCCCACGGAGCTTCTGGCGCGGGTCCAGATGGTGCTGCGGCGCACGAGCCAGGAGCTGGAAGCGAATCCCCTGACCCGTTTTCCGGGCAACACATCGATCCAGCGGGAACTGGAAATACGCATCGCTTCCAAACAGTTATTCGCGGCCTGCTACATCGACCTTGATCGCTTCAAAGCGTTCAACGATCATTACGGGTTCACGCGGGGCGACGAAGCCATCAAGGCCACGGCGAGAATGCTCCTGGAAGTATCGCATGAGTTCCCGAACCCCCAGGTCTTTCTCGGCCACATCGGCGGCGACGATTTCATCATCCTGGCGCCTATGGATATCGCGGAGCCGATTTGCGCGGCCGTGGTCAAGAAATTCGACGCCATGGCGCCTCAGCTCTACGACGAAGCGGACCGCCAGCAAGGACATATCGCCCACGCGAACCGCCAAGGAGAAATTGAGAAAGTTCCGCTGCTTTCGGTTTCGATCGCGCTGGTGGCTTCCACGGACCATGCGCTCGAGCATCCGGCCCAAGTAGCGGCTATCGGAGCTGAACTGAAGGCTTTTGCGAAGCAGATACCGAACAGCTTGTACGTGCGGAACCGCAGGAAGATCGAAGGAGCTTAAGAACCGGAGTTGGTGCTATCCGCGGCTGGCGCGACGGATGGATCGGGGCTGGAAAGGATTTCCGGCTCGTGCACTTGAATCCAGCCGCCCCCCGAAGGTGCGGTTGAATCCTGCGACTTAGCCGTGGCACCCGGAAGTTGCAAGGTCCGGGTCACGCCGCCGCGGCTTCCCTGGCCGACATCCCTCAAAGCCTGCCGCAGGTCCGGCACCGACGTTAGCCTGCGCGTCAGCTCATTTCGCTCTTGGTCCGAAGCTTTCATCTGCCTAACGAGCTCCGACCGCTCAAGCGTCATTTGGGCATAGTCGTCCCGCAGACGGGCGTATTCTATCCGGATCGTCTCCAAATTGTTCGCGAGCTTATCTACCTGGGTGGCAAAGTACTCGCCTTGGCGGTCCAAACGGGCGACCTCGTCCAATGTGAGAGCCAGGCCGGCACGGGTTTGTTCCAGGTTGCCCTTGAGCTCGACCGCCTGCCCTTCCAATGCTCCGATCGCCGCGTTCCGGTCGCGTACCATCAAAGCCAGCAGGTGCGTTTGTTGCTGCAGGTGCCGCGACCACAGAGCCAGCAGCACGCTCGCGATCAGGCCGAAAATCGCCAATGCGCTGGGAATCATGCGGTCCAAGGGCGTCTCATCCATGCGCGAGCGCCGCTTGCGCTCCGGTGCCGGCGCGGGATCCGGCTCCCGTTGCTTTAGGTAGGCGCGCATGCGTTCGCGCGTGGTTTCCTCAAAAGGCAGCCATTCGATTCCCATGGGAAACCACCGACCGTGCACCGGTTTGGCCGATGTCCACCGCGCCACACCGGTTGCCGTGAGCGGGTCTTCGTTTTCAGGAAGCGAAAAGCTCACGGTCACGCGCTCGCCCTCTTTGTGGGGCTCTTGAACGAGCAAACAAACGCCCCGTTCGCTCACGTCGGTGATGCGGCCATCGCGGGGCAAAAGGTCATTTGCCGGGCAATACTGCGCCCGGTCGGTATGGGTGTAGCGGATATTATTTCGTTTTTCCTGCATGCCTAGCTTTTGGCGATCAGGTGCTCCAAGTGAGCGCGCACGTCCTCAGAAACATCCGCGAAGTGGAAGCCCGCCAGCGTTTCGCCTGTCGGCTGAGCCACTTTCCAGACCTGCTGGGCGGACACGACCGCAGGCTGCTGATTCCCCGGCAGGTGGAGGCGCACGGTAAAAGCGCCGTCATGCCCGGGAACAGGGGGAAACTGCAGCGACATTCCGGTGCCGCTCAAATCTCTCGGGGTCCCTGAAAAAAATGTCTCTTCGCCCGCGCCCAGCTCCACAAAAACCTCCGGCACCCACCCGCGCGCCGCTGAGCGCCGCTCGCCGTAGAATCGCACAGCATGCAATTCACGCTTGTAACGCTGCGCGATCTCAGCAGCCTCTTGCTGGATCCGTTCGGCCTCTGTCTTGGCCAAGCGGAGGCCGGTCAATTCAGCCTCAAGGCTGTGAATGCGCGACTTTTCTTCTTGAACCCCGTTCACAAGATCCTCGCGTTCCTTTGCAACACGGCTTAATCCGAAGAGCTGCTCCTGCAGCGCAGCCATCTGCGATTCCAAGTACTCTTCGCGGGAGCGGGCCTCGCCCAAGTACCACTGGCTTTCTTCCCATTGCTTCTTGAGCGCGGCGGACTCGGCTTTCCAGTAGTCCAGGTCGCGGCTTTGCTGCTGAATCTGCGCGGTCAAATCGCTCATTTGGGTTTCCAGATTCGAGGCTTTCACGCGCTCGCTGCCCAGATGCCAGCTGGCTTCATTGCGCTGCCGCCGCAAGGTCTCTAATTCGTCCTCGTAGCGACGAAGCTGGCGCTTGGACTCATCCAGCTGACCGTTGGCCTGCTCCATTTGTTTCTCCACGTACTCGCCCGCGGCGCCGATGCCCAACAAGCCGACCAGCTGCTCTCGTCCGATCAACGTGATTTGCTGCTCGCGAGCCGCGCGCTGAGCCGGCACGGTGAATGAGCCGGTCGCTATCAGGAAACCCTCGTCCACATTGGCAAGGCGCATCAATTCCGCGAACCGATCAACCGTTTGCTTCTCAAAGAAAGCGCCGCCGCCCACGCACCAGAGGCCCATGCGGCTCGCGGCTTTCTCAGCCACGCGCAGCCGGGTGGACGATTCAGCCACGTCCTGGATATGGATCAGCCGGTAACCTTGCCGCTCGAACGCATGCCAAACAAGCTCATCCACGAGCGCCATGGACGAAGCCGCTCCTTCAAGCCGGGCCAAACTTGTCGGCGGGATAATAGAGCGCTCGGACATGCGCCAGGAGAGCCATGTCAGCGCGCCCAGCCCCACCAGCATCAATGCGGCCGCGGCGAGCATGCCAAACACGAACGGAAACGCTAAGTGAGGCGAGATGCTTGCCGGAGAGGTCACTGCTAGCTTAGAGGATTCGACCGGCTTAGGTGGAACCGGTTTGTCTTGCTCGCGCGCCAAAAACGGGCGCAGCGTCGCGCCGGAAGCCTGCTGCAACGCTTCTTGCATGGCATGGAAGCGCGCGCTGAACGCCGGCATGCCCATGGAGCTGATGATCACGCCGCCGGGCAAACCCAGTTCCAGCATCTTGTCGCTCATGGACGCGGGGTGCTCGATTTCAAGCAACACGCGCCCGGGTTCAGCCCAGGCGCGGTAGCGGTACGGACCGGTCATATCCACAGCCAGCGAGCGGATAAACCGCCTGCCCTGCCGGCCTTCGCCTGAATAGTATTGAGTCGTGATCTGCTTGATCGCGCCGCCGTTCACCACGGATTGCTCCGGCAGCGAGCCCAGCACGCGGTTCGCGGGAAATTCAACGACTATCTGGCTGGAACCGTCGTCCTTCCGGGCTTGAAAAGGAATCGGTCCTTCCGAGGCCAGCTTCAGGGCGATGGTCGTGCGCGCCGTCGGGAGTGGGTCCCGGGTCTGCGCCGCATCTCCCACGAAGGGCATCACCCAAAATACGGCCAGCAGAAGAACGAGAACGCGCTTGGTCATAGAGGCTTCACGAGGTCGTTGATTTGAACCTCGCTCGGCTGCCACTCTGGCAGTACCGTTGCCGCCGCCAAATCCTCCTGCACGCGTTCGACCTTGGCTTTTGCCAACAGCTTGTCGTTGCGGAAAACAGAAACCATGTCGCCTATCTTAACTTGATTCCAGCCAAGATCCACGACGATGAAATGCCAATCCGGATGAATCGAAACCACCCGGCCCTGAATATCGTTCCGATCCGAGCGGCTTACCACGATTCGTTCAAGCTCAACCGCGGCGGCGTTGTTGCGTCCGCTGTCCGCGCGCTGCCCCGCGCCCCGGTTGTCGATGGCCACGGCCAGTTCCCCTTGCAGCCGATCCATCTGTTTTTCCATCGCGGTGAGGCGGCCGTTCAACGACATGGCGGCTTGGTGAGCCTCGCTCAGCTTCGAAAATGTCTGATCCAGTTCGCGGTTCTTCTGAGCGACGGTGTCTTCCAACTTCTGGGAGTGGTGCAGCTCATTGACCAAATGGCCCAAGAGCTGATGGTTCGCGGCAAGCACTTGCCGCAGGTGCGATTCCAACTGCTCCTGGCTCTGCAAAACGAGCTCATAACGGCGTTCGAACAAACGTCTGTAAAGATGTTCGCTTACGGCGAAACCCACAAGGACGATCCCCGCGGCCAGCGCCAGAATGCGTTGGTTCCGACTCGTCACCTGCTTCTCCTCCTTACCGGCGTTGCGGCTACTTTGAAAAGGAAAACCCCTCAACAGTTTATTAACTGTCGAGGGGTTTGTTTTTTCAGGTTGTTTCAAATCCTGCGTGCGCATCCGTATCGATGAAAACGTCAATTACTACGCCCACCGCGGCTTACGTACCCTTTTTGTCCGGACGTTCACGCCCACGCACGTAGTCAAATGTGTCCCATAAACAACGGGCTAACCTTATCAACTTGCGTAAAACTTGTCAAGCATACTCAATAGAAAAATGGGGACGAGAGGATTTGAACCTCCATGGCTTGCGCCACAACGCCCTCAACGTTGCGCGTATACCAGTTCCGCCACGTCCCCAAAGAGCAGTCAGTATAAGCTTATTCGGGCCGCGGTTCAATCACGGTCAAAGGCGGGTAGCCTGTGACAGCGCCTTCCGACGCGGATGAAACCAATTGAGCGTATTTGGCCAGAACGCCGCTCGAGTAGTGCGGCTTCGGCCGCTTCCATGCCGCTCGCCGTCGCCTCAGCTCGGACTCCGGCAGGTTGACGTCCAACCGGCGGCGCGGCACATCAAAAGCGATCGTGTCCCCGTCGCGCACTAAAGCGATGGGCCCGCCCGCCGCGGCCTCGGGCGCAACGTGGCCCGCCATCAATCCCCGCGTGGCGCCTGAAAAGCGACCGTCGGTGAGGAGGGCGACGGATTCTCCGAGCCCCTGCCCCACGATCGCGGCTGTAACCGCGAGCATCTCGCGCATTCCCGGACCGCCTTTAGGCCCTTCGTAGCGGACCACCACAATGTCTCCGGCTCGGATACGGCGCTGCTGCACGGCTTTGAAAGCCGCTTCTTCCGAATCGAAAACACGCGCCTTTCCGCTCAAATGCGTGGGCTCGTGGCCGGTGATTTTCACCACGCAGCCTTCG
>JAHFGY010000060.1 GCA_023247195.1 Candidatus Omnitrophota bacterium
TCTGCTGGATAGCGAGCTGCTTGGCCGCGATTTCAGCCTCATACGCGGGGTCCAAGTAGACCTTGTAAAGGATCGTGTTCTCGATGTAAATGCCGCGGTTCTGGAACACGGGGTGGGACTTGAGTGCGTCATCCAGGTCGTTCATGAAGCGCACGAATCCTTCGCCGGAGTAGATTTCCAGAGCCTGGCGCGGCCGCGCCAGCTGGTTGACCACATCCACCACGGTTCGTTTGAGGATCACGCTTTCATAGTCTTTGCCGATACCGTCTTTGTGAAGACCGACCAACTTCCGAGCACTGAATACAGGCACGCCGGACGGATCCAGCTCCCAGCCGACGCGGTAGTTGACCGACAGCGCGATGTACACTTTCTGGCCGCCGTTCTCACCGACATCGATGGCGATGCGCGGGTATTCAGCGTCAGAGTTTCCTTGGAAGCCGGTGCCATCCGGGTCGCGCTGATCAAACGTGACTTTCTGCGTGCCGATATTGTATTTGTGCACGTCCCAGAACCAGCCGATGTAGAAGTGCGTGCCGTCGCGCCACACGTCATCGACGATGCCGTGCACCAGGTGCTGGCGAACCACGGCTTCGTTGCCTTGGACTTTCACGAAGCTGATGGTTTTGGAGAACACCACCAACGCCACGAGCAGAACCAAAACACCGCCGACCGACCGCATTGCATTGCCCATCCGGATCCTCCTTGGCACCTTTTATCCGCCGGACGCTTGCAAGACATGGGCGGACTCAAAGCTATACCAGAGACACAAAAGCGCAGCCATTTCCGAGAAAAGGAAAGGCCTGAAATACCAATGGCCCGCGGCGAGCAGTACACCGTCGAAGCCGAGCCATAAATGAGCGACCATCAAAAGCAGCACAGGCAAGCGAATGGCGGCAACCGGCACTTTGCGAAGAACCCAGACGCCGGCGGCAAGGAACAGCAAAATAAACCCCGACTGGGTGGCGGAAACCACGATCGCCCATCCGCGCGAGAGCTTGAGCGTCCAACCCAGAACCGGGTCCGCAACCGCGGCAAAGCGGCCGAAAGCAATCAGAGCCAAATAGACGGCCAGAAACGGAGAGAAGAACTTCAGGATTTTTGCCGGGGTCAGAGCCGGGTGACGCAGCAATTGGTCAACCGCAAATACGCTCGGCAGGGTGAGTCCAACGGAGCTGGCGAACCAGAAATGCCGCAACGGCCAGATGGTTTCGGGTTTTTCGGCAAGGGCAAAGGCCGCGATCGAGGCGTAGCGTGCCAGCATGCCAACCGCGGTTGCGAAAAGCGTCCAGCGCAGCCAAGCAGGGGAAGCGTGACGATAAGCGGTCAACGCAAGCAGCGCTAAACCGCAGGCAAAACCCAGAAGGAACAAATATGTTCCCTGGGCGGGATTCAGGCGCTTCCGGCCTCCTGCTCAATGGGCTCTCGCCCGCCTTGCAGCAGATATCCCAGGGTGAACAAAACAGCCGTGTAGCCCACGTCGCCGATCACGGTGCCGCGGAAGAAGGGAATCGCGGCCACAAAGCAATCCACAAGCCCTTGGGCTGTCCTTGGGTAGAGATGGTCTCCGATCAGCCAAACGCCGAAATTGCTGACTACGAAGAAGACGCAAGAGCCCAGTAGAGATGCGCTCAGGATCCGGACAGGTGACGGGTGGCGTTGGACCCAGAAGCCGATCAGCCCCACGAGCAGGAAACCGCCCCAGGTGAAGGGAATGGTCGCATGCAGGCCCAAGAAGAGATCGCTCAGGATCATGGCCGCCAAGGGAACCAACAAGCCCCATCGCCGGCCGAGATGGGCGGCGCCGAACAGGGCGATCGCGGTCAGCGGCGATGCGTTCCACGGATGCGGAACCAGGCGTGAAAGAGCCCCCAACAGAATCAGGGCGACGATCAGAGCGCGCTGCATGGCTGACCTCTGTAGCGGCTGCCATTGAGGCAGCCGCGGTGTGCCGAGCGCGGTGGGCGCTCGGCCTAGAAGGAGACGGTGACGCCGGTGATATAGCCTCGAGGCGGCGCCGGATTTTCGCCGGTGGAAACGCTGCTGCCGCTGCTCGATTGGAATGTAGTGTATTCCTCATCCGTTACATTCTCAATCGTAAAAAAGGCGGTGAGGTTGCGCCACGCGTACCGCAACCCGAGATCGAGCGTTCCGTAATTGTCGCTTTCAAAGCTATTCGTGAAGTCATTGATGCGGAAGCTGTCATGAGACAAGAGCCAGTTCGCGCTGAAGAACAATCCCGGGATCGCCTCGTAGTCTACGCGGGCAACGAGCTTGTGCTCCGGCACCCCGGGCAGCGAGTTGTTCTTGAACGCGCCCTTATGGAATTCCGCGTCCATGAACGTATAGCTGGCCTGCGCGGTCAGGTGGGGAATCGGAAGAGCCGGCTGTACGGTCAGCTCCAATCCCGAACGGTTTGTGTCGAAGTTTTGGTTCTGGAACGTCACCGCATTGAACAAGATCTCATCATCAATCTGCGAATAAAAAACAGCCGCGCTGGCGCTTCCGAAGCGCTCATGCTTGAAGCGCAGGCCGGTTTCGTATTCCGTGCCTTGCTGCGGCTGCAGGTCGATGTTGCCCACGAACGTGAATCCAAAAATGGACGGAACAAAAACCGAGAAGTCGTCCACGTTCGGAGCTTTGTACGGCCGACTGAAGGCCGCGTACGCGGTCAGGGAATCGAGCACGTCAAAGCTGGCGCCGATTTTCGGGCTCCAGCCTTCAAAGCGCAAGGTTCCCACCATCGCCGGGAAACTGATCGCTTCCTCGTATCGGGCGCGATCGTACCGCACGCCGGCAACAACGGACGCCCGGTCGTAGAGCCGCAGCGTCTCTTCCAGAAAAATGCCATAGCCCGCCTTGTTCGACTCGGAATACGTGCCGGTCCGGAAGCCGGTGCTCGCTTTCTCTTCAAGAAGATCAAGGCCGTTTACGAACGTGTGGTGCACGTCACCGGTGAGATCGCTATCGTGCGCGGACCGGATGCTCAAGCCCATGGAAGGGGCGAGCGTGGCCAGCCGATCCGGAGCAACCGAATCGGTCTCGCGGTCACGCACAAAAGCGTCAGTCACGACCGACATGCCCGTGGGGGTGTGCCAGACGGCCTGAACAGCGGCTTGCTCGGAATGATCCTCAATAAAGCCGTTGAACGATCCGCGTTGCCTGCGCCGCGCTTGGGATTGGTCGGGCGTGATTCCACCGGGAAAATACGTCGTGTCTTCGCTGGCGAGGATATTGGTTTCGACGTGCAGCTCAGGCGACACATCGAGGCCCGCGTGCGCGGTGCCGGTATTCGTGCGCGAGTTGGTGCTCTCGCGGTAGCCGTGGCTCAAAGTCCGGTGAAAGCTCGCGCCATAGGTGGCGGGCCCGCTCCGGCCGCGGCCTTCGGTGAAATACTTAAACCGGCCATAAGTGCCGACCGCGGCGCCCACGCGCGCTTTCGCCGGACGGTCCGCGCCTTTGCGCGTGATGATATTGATCACGCCGCCCAGCGCGCCTTCGCCGTAAATCAAACTGCTGCCGCCGCGGATGATTTCAATGCGCTCGATCGCTTCCACGGGAATGCTTTGCCAGTGCACTTCATCGCCCGTGACGCGGTTCTGCCGCACGCCGTCGACCAGAACCACGGCGTCGGTGCGCGAGCCGTTGACCATGCCGCGGAGGTTCACGCTTGAGTCCGCGCCGAGCCCGAAGCCGTGCGTGTCCATTACGTTAACGCCTGCTTGACGGGCCAAGAGCTCCGGCAGCGATTGCGCGCCGGACGTTTCGATATCTTTTTGCGTGAGGATCGTGGCGCTGCCGGGAAACTGCGCTGCGTCGACCGAAAGGCCGGGGATGCGCGACGGAGAAACGAGCGAGGTTTCAGGATCGGTTTGCGAAGTCACAGGCTCCGCCGTAGCGAAAGCGGGAGACAAACCCAACAGGCAGACAAGGAAGAACCCAATGCGGCGGGAAAAACCGGACATCCAACTTTCTCCTGCTCCGATACGCGCGAAGCTTTATGGGAGCGAGCAGGAGGGAAGCCAACCGGCGGAGAGAGACACGGCTCGACTCACCCTTCACTCGCCCCACGGAGTGACGGTGATGGGCGCTTAGTAAGCAAGCGCCTGGCCGTTAAGCAGGTCTTCTGGCTCCCCCGATCGCCCTTGCGCCTTCCCACCGGCACGCCTGTGCCTGGCAGTGGCCTTGCAAGGGGAATAGCCTGGGGTTACAGCGGCGGGTCCGCGCCCGATTTACACGGGCTTCCCTAACGAACGCTCAACGGCCGCGAAACAACGAACAAATTGTAAGGGTGAAACTACTGGCTGTCCAGCGGGCAATCGGGAAGGAAGTGGATGTATTCGCCTTCGACTTTCGGGGTCCAGAACGTGAGCATTTCGCCCAGTCCGCCGAACGTTCGGCCAATGCCGCGGCTGATGCCGTTGGCCATGCCGTTGAACATGTTGCCGCCGTTTTCCGCTTCGCGCGCAGGCTGCGTGATCATTTCCGTCCAGCCGAATCCGAAGTTGATGGCGCCGCGAACCAGTGTATTGCCGGCCTTCTCATGGTACGCGGCCTTGTTGCTCAAAGCGGTCGCGCAAAAGGGGCAAAGCGTCTTTTTCGTGGCTGGTTGGGCCGGTTTTGCTTGAGGCTTTTCGTCCGTGGCTTCAGCCGCAAAAGAAACCGCGGGAGCCGCGCTAACCAGAGCCAAGGTAAGGAGAAGAGAGAATAGCCGCTTCATTTTTGGGTCATTATAACATCGTCGACGGCAAAATGCGCGCTTCGGCTCCGTTGACACCCATAAAATCCGCGTGCTAGCATGGCCGAACGCAATGGATGATGAATCGGTGATCCCAGGGCAGGAAAGCAACTTGATCCGGATGGACGTGAACAAGATCCGGATCGACGAGCGGCGCGGCGAGCAGGTCGTTGTTCTCAAAGAACGCGGCGGTACGCGGCTGCTGCCCATCATCATCGGCATTTCCGAAGTCACCGCCATCAAGATGAAGGTAAGCGGCGTGCAGCCGCCCCGGCCGCTGACGCATGATTTGCTCAAGAGCGTGATTGCTTCGCTGGGCGGCAAGCTCGAGCGCGTGATCATCACCAAGCTGGAGCTTAATACGTTTTACGCGGCATTGGCCATCCAAGATCATGACGGAAAAATCGAGCGCGTGGACGCCCGCCCCTCGGACAGCATCGCGCTTGCTCTGCGCGCGGACGCGCCCATCTACGTCGCTGAAGAGGTATTGAATCAGGTCGCTTCCAGCTACGGCCTATGAGGCGGTGCTACTTGGTCCGCCACGGCCAGACCAGTTGGAACCGCGAGAACCGCATCCAAGGCCACTCGGACATTCCGCTCGACGAGATCGGTCTTTCCCAAGCCAAATGCCTAGGCGCCGCTTTTGCGCAGATGCCGGTGAACGCGCTCTTCACCAGCTGGCTGGCGCGCAGCCAGCAGACCGCCCAGGCGATCGCGCAAGCCCATCCGAACGCGCTTGAAGCGGTTATCGAACGCGATCTGGCGGAGATCCACCTGGGCGACTGGGAAGGGTTGACCATGGAAGTGCTCGAGCAGCGCTTCCCGCGGGACTACGCAGACTGGCAGACGTTTCCCTCGCGCGTCGTGATTCCCAACGCGGAACCGCTCGCGGCGTTCAAGCAGCGGGTGCGCGTGGCTTTCGCGTCTTTGTCCGAGCGCCTGCCGGCCGGCGACAGCGTGGTTGTGGCGCATGGCGGCGTGATCGCGGCTTTGCTCGCGGAATTTCTTGAAGCGGATTTTGATCGATTGCTGCGCAACCTCAGGCTCGACAACGGCGGTATCACGGCCGTCGAGTGGCTGGACGGCCAGCCGCATGTTCTGTGGATCAATAGCGTTCGGCATTTGACGGCGGAAGGCAAAAGTCCGTAGAATACGGCCATGCGGCTGCTGCGCGCGCTTTTCTGGGGCCTGTTCGCCAGCGCGGTCCTGATCACCCTAGCTCTGCTGATCTTTGCTGTCCAATTGGCCGGCACCCAAGATTTAGAAGGCGTCCTGCCCGCCTTGCATCTCTCCCTCCAGCCTTACCTTCCTGTCACGCTGACGTTCCGCGAGTTCATCGTTCTTCTTGCGGGCGTGTGCGCTTTCATTGTTCCCACGTTGATTCTCGGCGGCGGCGCCATTATCGTGACGCTGCTCATCCAGCTCCTGATGACGAAGCAGCAGCGCGGCGCGCTCACGGCCGCCGGCCGGCACCAGATCCGCGAGGTTTCGCAGGAATACGGCGCGCAGTACGAGCTGCTGCGCGGCATTGGCCAGGAATTTCTCAAGCAGCTCGACAAGGACGTTCTTATCCAGAAGATCCTTCAAACCGCGGTCGAGATCACGAGCCTGCCGGGCGCGCGAAGCGTGGCTGGTTTTTGGCTCTTCAACTTAGAGTCCGAGACGCTGGATTTCGCCGGCGGCATTTCCTGCGACTCCAGCCGGTTTTCGCAGACGCAGTTTCAGCCCACCGAGCAGCCGTTTGCGCGGGTGCTGGCTTCTCAGCAGCCCTGGCTGATCGAGTCGTGGCAAAAGGAAGTGGCCTGGATCAAGCCCAACCCGGAAGAGTTTTCCGGTGCGGGTTCGGGCCTGATGGTTATCCCATTGATCGTCGAGGGCAGCACGCTGGGCGTGATCACCGTGATCTGCCCTCAGGCGGTGCTGCAGCGCTACGAAACCCAGCGCACGTTGTATGAAGTGATTTGGGCTGAGATGTCGCTCGCCTTGGCCGTGGCGGTGCAGGGAGCCGCGGCGATTCTTGACCGGCTGACCGGCGTGCACAACCGAACCTATTTCATGAAGCGCTTGGCACAGGAGCTTGACCGTGCCACGCGCTACCACTACCCGCTCACGTTGCTCATGATCGACGTGGATAATTTTAAGCAAGTGAACGACACGCTGGGCCACCAGCAAGGCGACGCGCTCCTGAAAATCATCGCGAAGTTCCTGAAAAAGGGCCTTCGCTCGAGCGACTTGGCCGCCCGATACGGCGGCGACGAGTTCGTGGTGATGCTCCCGGAAACCGGCATGAAAGACGATGATGTAAATAACTCCGGCGCCATGGTCGTGGCCGAGCGCCTGCGGCGGCTGGTGGATGACGAATTCCAAGGCCTTCAGAAGCCGCTCAATGTGACCATCAGCATCGGCGTTTCAGTGAAGCGCTACCCGCAAGATCGCGACATGGACGTGCGGGACCTGATCCGGATTGCTGATGAACAACTTTATCGCGCTAAGACAACGGGCAAAAACCGGGTTTCCATCCTGTCTCCGGAAAAGCCCGCGGTCGCGTGATTTCTCCGAACCCTCCCTTGTCCTCCTCCGTTGATTCGCACGATCTTCTTGTGATCGGCAGCGGCCCGGGCGGCTGCGCCGCGGCGCTGACCGCCGCCAGGCGCGGACTTCGCACCGCCATTGTCGAGCGCGGCGCCTGGGGCGGCGTTTGCTTGAACGTCGGCTGCATTCCCACCAAAGCGCTTATTTCGGTCGCGCGGTTTTGGCGGCGCATCGGCCAGGCCGAGCGATTCGGCATCCGCGTCGCGGAAGCAAAATTGGATTGGCCCGCGGTCATGGCGCGCAACAACCGCATCGTGTCCGGGCTTCGCGACGGGCTCACGGAATTGCTGCGCCGCGAGGGCGTTGAGCGCATCGAAGGGGCCGCGCTTTTCAAGGACGCTCACACGGTCCAGGTAACCAACGGATCAACAAGCCGTGCGCTCAAACCGCAGCGGATCGTCATCGCGACCGGCTCGCGACCGGTGAGCGGACCCTGGAATCTCGATGAGAAGCGGATCGTTTCCTACCGCGGCCTTTTGGCGATGAGCGAACAGCCCCGGTCGCTGCTGGTTATCGGCGGGGGCGTGATCGGATGCGAATTTGCCTCGTTGTTTTCGTCTTTCGGCACGGCCGTGACGCTGGTTGAGCAGCAGCAGAGCGTGTTGCCGGCCGAAGATCCCGAGGCGGTGAGCTGGCTGCTTCGCCGGCTGGAGGCTTCCAAAGTCCGCGTGCTTACAGGCACCACGGTTCGATCGCTTGCGTCTTCCGACAAACACGCCGACGCCGCGTTCTCCGACGAAACCGAAGCGCGGTTCGACGCGGCGCTAGTGGCCGTGGGCTACGAGCCCGCCATTGACTCGCTTGGCCTGGACGCGGCCGGCGTTGTCGCGGACCGCGGCATCCGCGTGGACGCGTTTTTGCGCACGTCCCAACCGCACATCGCCGCGATCGGCGATTGTCTGCAGGGAAGAGGGCTCGCGCATTGGGCCGCGGCCGAGGGCCGATTAGCTGTCGAGAACCTCCTGGGCGCGTCTCAGCACGCGCTCGATGCGGCTCTGGTGCCCCGGTGCATTTACACAGACCCGGAAATCGCTTCGGTCGGCCGCGCGACTGTTCCGGCCCCAGGCATCCGCATCAGCCGTTTGTTCATGGCCGCTATGGGCAAAAGCGTTTGCGACGATGAAACCGACGGCATCGTGAAGCTCGCGGTTGAAGAGAGCACGGACCGCGTGGTCGGCGCGTCCATCGTGGGGGAGCAAGCGTCCGCTCTTATTCACGTGGTCGTTCTGGCCATGCATCACGGGTTGACCGCAAAACAACTGGCGCATACGGTGACGGCTCACCCATCGCTGGCCGAGGCGGTCACGGAAACCGCCGCGCACATGTACGGCGAGTCGCTCGTCGCAGCCGCGCGCCCCGCTAAGCCGAGCGCCAAGCGATGAGCCCCGTGCGCAAGCAGCCCGACGGCGCCGGGGGCGTTTGGACGATCCCATTGCCCGCTTCGCGGCGCGTCCAAGCCGCGGTCGGCGACCGGCGCTTGCCGCTGCCCGAGGCGGTTGCTCAGCTTCGCCGCCGCGTGCCGGCGGTTGAAGCCGAGCAAGTGCACGGTGCGGCGATCGCGGTGATCGAGCGGCTGCAGTCCGATCAAGGAACCGTCCCGGGCTGCGACGCTCTCCTGACCGCCCTGCCGAACGTGGCGCTGGTGATCCGCAGCGCAGACTGCCTCCCGATCTTTTTCTCAGACCCGGTTCGCGGCGTGGTAGCCATCGTGCATGCGGGGTGGCGCGGGTTAGCCGCGCGGTTGCCCATGCGGGTCGTTGCGCTCATGCTGCAGCGCTACCACGGCCGCGCCCGTGACCTCGAAGCCGCGATCGGCCCCTGTATCCGCGGCTGCTGCTACGAAGTCGGACCGGAGTTCGAACAGCTCTTCGGCCCGTTCGTGCGCCGGGAACAAGGCCGGCTGTTTTGCGACCTGCCGGCCGCCGCCCTGGCGCAGCTTGCTCAAGCGGGTCTGCGCCCCGAAAGAATTCACGACAGCGGCCAATGCACCGGCTGCCGCACCGACCGCTGGTTTTCGCTCCGCAAGGAAGGTCCTTCCACCGGGAGGCTTGCCTCCTGGATCCAGCTCCGCTAGGCCCCGGCAGCCTCATTTAAGGCTCCGGATCAGGTAAACTTATCTGCATATTCTTAATTAGCCATGCATAGAACCATTGCTTACCTATCAAAGCGGGTGTTCCAGATCCGCGAGGGGGAAGGGCGAAAGGTCTTTCTGACCTTTCTCTATTTCTTTCTCGCGATCACGGCTTATTACCTGATCAAGCCGGTGAGCCGCGCTTTTGTGCTGAATGACCTGGGGCACAAGATGGTCCCTTACATGGACCTGATTTGCGCCTTGGTCATGGGGCCGATTGTCACCCTCTTCGCCCGCTCGGTCGACCGGTTCTCCAAGGAGCGTTTAGTCACGTTATCGTTTTGGATGATCACCGGCGTCATGCTGCTTTTTTGGCGCTTGCTCGAATGGAAGCAGGGGTGGACCGCGGCTGCGTTTTACGTGTGGGTCTCTATCTTTTCCGTGCTGGTGGTCACGCTGTTCTGGCTTGTCGCCAACGATCTGTACCGGCCGCGCGATGCCAAGCGGCTTTTCGGGCTGATCGGCACCGGCGGTATTCTGGGCGGCATCACGGGCTCCTGGGTCGCGGCTATCGGAGCAAAGCTGGTCGGCGCCGAGCAATTGCTCCTGCTCTCCGCCGGCTGCCTGATTCTGTGCTGGCTCACGGTCAAAGCGCTGTGGCGCGCGGTGCCGGACCGCTTTGATGCGCACCCTTCCCAGGATAAAAAGGAAAGCTTTTGGTTGCGCTCGGGCGGGTTTTTCCGCACCGTTACGCAATCCCGCTATTTCCTATTCCTGGTGACGCTCGTCGCGCTGAACAAGCTGATTTCCACCTTGATCGCGTATCAGCTGAATCCCTTTATCGAGCAGCAATTCGTAGGGGTTGACGCGAAGACCGCCTTTACCGGCGGTTTCTTCGGCACCGTCAATGTCTGCGCCTTTGCATTGCAGTTCTTCCTGACGAGCTGGGTATTGCGGCGCTTGGGGCTGCGCACCGCGCTGCTGGCGCTGCCGATCGGCCTTTTTGCCGGCGCGGGCTTGCTTCTGATCGCTCCGTGGTTTTGGTTCGCCGTGGGCACGGAACTTTTCGACCACAGCATGAACTATTCGATCCAGAACACGTCCAAAGAGCTTCTTTACCTGCCCATCGACCGCTCGATCCGCTACAAGATCAAACCGTTCATCGACATGGTGATGTTCCGCTTCGGCAAAGGCATTGCCGCGGTCATGGGCATTGTCTTGCTGGACCAGCTGGGCATGCCGGTGCGCTACCTCAGCGCATTGGTGCTGCCGCTGACCGGGTTCTGGATCTGGATCGCGTGGCAGATGGCGCATGAATACACGGTCAATATTCGTTCGCTGCTGCAGGCGCGCGCTTTGAAGAGCCGGGAACCGGGATCGGCTCCGGGCGATGTGCTTGGCGTCCTCACATTACCTCCATCACCCAAGCGCAAGCTCGCTCTCGTCCGCGCGCTGATGAAAGACCACACGCGCATCGGGGATTCGGATTTGCTCGAGCGCTTGATTCTTTTCGAGCTGTCGCCCCCGCACGCCTACCGCTCAGATACCGAAGAGGAAGTCATCCAACTGAAGCACCTGATTCAGAATCAGGCTTCGGATTTGGGAGAGCGTCGCCAGGCGATCCGCGCCATCGGCCGGCGCTCGGATCAGAACACCATGGACTACCTCTGCGGCCTGGTCCTGGTTGAAGAGGAAGCCATGCTGCGCCATGAGGTCACGCGCGAGCTGGTCAAGCTTCACTTGCGCAAGCCTCAGTTGCAGCTGCCCGCCGCGCAGATCCGCCGCCAGGTTGCGAGGGAAATCGAAGGTTTCATCCGCACGCGCCAGATCCTGCGCATCTACCAGATCCATAACCGCAAACGCCATGCGACGGATCCCGTGGTGGGGCTGCTCACGCTGCTGGCCGAGGAATCGGTTCAGGAAGTTTTTCGCCTGCTCATGCTCGTGTACCGCCCGGACGACATGCACCTGATTTTCGAGCAGTCGCAGGCAACCGATTCGCATTTGCGTGCGGACGCGCTCGAACTTTTGGACAACCTGATCGATCCCCCGATGCGCCGGGTACTGATGCCGATTTTGGAAGAGGATGCGTACCTGGCATCGCTTGCCGATGAGCCGGTGGATGAAGTGCCTTTGCCGGTCTCTTACGCCGTGCTGCAAGAGGCCATCTGGGACCATAACTCTTGGCTGAGCATCACGACGCTGTGCCTGATCGGCCGCCTGAAACTCACGGTGCTGCGCAACGATCTCGAAAAAGCTTCTCGCCACACCGTTCCGCTCATCGCTTCCGCGGCCAGGGCCGCGATTGAACTCACGGAGATCCTGTAAAGTGATCGGCCGGCTTTTGCTTGCTACCCTGCTTTTGTGCGCCGGATGCGCCGGATGGCCTTCCCGCTGGGGCGACCACCCCTGCTGCGTTGAGACCAAGCCCACCGTGCATACGCAGCCGATCGGCTGGCATTTGTTCGACGTCACCGCGATCCAGCCGGTCAAAGAGAGTATGCATTTGATTCGGACCGGCCGCAAAGTAGCCGGTGTTCCGGTTCAGGCCTACAACCTTGAAGCCGGCCAAGTCAAGGACACCACGTTTTTCACCGATCGCGATATCTCTCGGCTGACGCCGGAGCAGGTGCGCTGGGGGCCGACGCAGCCCGCGGACCTGCCGGTTCCTCCATACACCGTGACCAAACCCAAAGTGGAAGGCAAGACCGCCGGATTCTTCGTCAAGGACAGCCGGGGCGTCCGATATCTGTTCAAACTTGATCCGGTGGACAATCCGGAAATGCTTTCAGGCGCCGAGGTCGTGACCAGCAAGCTGCTTTA
>JAHFGY010000004.1 GCA_023247195.1 Candidatus Omnitrophota bacterium
CTTGAGCTTGTACTTGCGCTTCACTTCCTCGATAGGCGTGCCGGGCCGGTAGCCCTCAAGCGATGCCAGCGCCGCGCGGGCGCGGCTGTCTAATTGGCTCATTCCGGAGACTTTCGCGAGCCGGATGCCATCGGGTACGACCCCAAGATTCGAACCATGGATGTTGTTTTCTTAAGCGCCTCAAGAGCGCGCTGAACCGCGGGCTGGGAGGAATGCCCTTCAATGTCGAGGAAGAACACGTACTCCCAAGCTTTTCGCTTCGACGGCCGCGACTCGATCTTCGTGAGATTGATCCGGTTTTGCTTGAACGGCATCAGCGCGTCATGCAGCGCGCCCGGTTTGTCTTTCAACGCGAACAGCAGCGAGGTCTTGCTGCGCCCGATCTTCGCGGGGTCCTTCAATCCGATGACAAGGAAACGCGTCCGGTTGTCCCTATCGTCTCGAATCGGGGTCGCGGCCAAACGGTATTGCCTGGCGGCTTCCTTGTGACCTATGGCCGCGAAGGATTTTCCATCCCCCACGCCTTCGGCCACCCATCGCACGGCTTCAGCCGTTGAATGGGTTTCGTTCAGCGAAATGCCGCGCTTTAAATGCGTCTGGATCCAAGGCCGGCACTGCGCCAGCGCCTGCGGATGCGAGTAAACCGTATCCACATCGCCCAGCGGAACGCCGGGACGGGTGATGAAAAAATGCCCGATCGGCAGCAGAATTTCGCCGATCACCTGGACCGGCGACTGCTTGAAATCAATGAACCGGTCCAAGGTGTGCGTCACAGCGCCTTCGAGCGAGTTCTCGATTGGCACGACGCCCACGTCGGCTTTTTCACGCTCGACCAGGTGGAACACTTCCTCCACCGTGGGCGCGTGCACGAACTCCACCTTGCGGCCGAACTTCGCGAGCGCGGCCATGTGGGTGTTCGTGTGCTCCGGACCCAGGTAGGCGACCGTACGCATCTTACTTGCCGGAAGCCGAGCGTCGACGCGACCGCTGACGGCGGCGGCATTCACATAAGATCGCTTGGAAAATGTGCTCCACGGCGTGGACCGACAACGGGCCGGGGTTGGTTTCCTTAACATGTTTGAGGACGAACGCTTCGCGTGACGCATCGTAAACCGGCCACTTCTGTTTATCTTTGATCCGGCCGATTTCAAGAGCCAGGCTCGCGCGGTGGTTCAGCAAACGCAGAAGCCGGCCGTCCAAACGGTCGATCCGCCGGCGGATGCGCGCAAGCTGGGCTGTGTGCGAAGCCTTGGAAGCAACGGAGGAGGCCATGCGATCAAGCCGCCGGCGCGGCGTCTTCGTCCGACTGCGCGCCCATACCTGCGGCGACGGGCTCCGCCGCCGATTGGGCTTCGGCTTCCGCGGCCTGCGGCTCGGGAAGGATGGACTCCTTCATCTTCGGCAGCGCTTCGATGGACTGCAACTTGAAATGCCGCAAAAATTCCGTCGTGGTCCCGTAAAAGAACGGTCTGCCCGGGCTTTCCTTGCGGCCGGCGGTCTTGACGAACTTGCGCTCCACCAGCGTATCCAAAGCGCCTGTCACGTCCACGCCGCGGATAAGCTCGATCTCGCCTTTGGTGATCGGCTGGCGGTAAGCGATGATGGCAAGCGTCTCCAGAGCGGCGCTGCTCACGGTGTCCGGCTTGGGCGGCTGCAAAGCGCGCTGAATCCACGGCGCGAATTCGGCGTCGGTCAGCAATTGGTAGCCGCCCGCGACTTCCTGGATGTGGAATGCGCGGCCGGAGGCTTGGTATTCCCCGTTTAGGGCATCGATCAAAGCGCGCGCTTGCGCGCCTGAAAGCTCCGGAACGGTCTCTAAAAGGCGTTTCATCGGAAGCGGCTGGCCGAAAACAAAAAGCAGCGCCTCCACGATCCGTTTGATTTGCGATTCTTCCATGGTCAGGACTCCACACTCTCGCTGCAGAAGACAATCATGATATCGTCAAAAGCCCTTTCTTGCACAGCGCGAGCCGTATGCTGGCGGATCAGCTCAAGCAGCGCAAGGAAAGTGACTACAAGCTCCAGCCTGGGTTTGCGCGGATCAAAGAGCTCAAAGAAACTTATCCGGCGATTCACGGCCAACAGAACCCGCAGGTCTTTCACTTTCATTTCAACGGTCCACGGCTCGACGCTCACCTCGTAGACCGGCGACGTCGCGCGCTCAAGCACCTTGGAAAAAGCGCCGACAAGATCCGCGATACCAAGGTCGCCCAGCCCGGGCGGTTCGGTTGTGATCGCCGGCGCTTCCTCCGGCACGTCAGCGCGCGTTCGCGTGAAATGCTTATGCGCCATCTGATGGAGCTCG
Source organism: Candidatus Omnitrophota bacterium (assembly GCA_023247195.1). Classification (GTDB taxonomy): domain Bacteria; phylum Omnitrophota; class Gorgyraeia; order Aquiviventales; family Aquiviventaceae; genus JAHFGY01. Next base: position 2,306 of record JAHFGY010000004.1, read on the forward strand.
GACAAAAGCTGCGCGACCGACTTGAATTGCTCGTACTCTTTCAGCCGCCGTTCCAACTCTTCCAAGCTGACGGGCGCTTCTTCCTCATCGTCCGTGGCCGTGGGCTGCGGCATCAGGTTTCTCGCTTTGCACGCGAGCAGCATGCCCAGCAGCGGCAAAGGCTCGGCCAAATCGTTGAGGTCCTGCCCTTCGCGGCTCACCTGGACCAAGTACTGCTGCGTCAGGTCCACCAGCTTGATGATGAAGATATCGATCAGGTTGTAGCGCGCAAGCTCCACCAAGAGCGGCAGCGGGCCTTCATACACATCCGCGTTCACGTGGTAGCGCATGCTTCTCAGCTCAGCCCAAAAGCGTGCTTCACTTCCGCGATGGTCTTGCTCGCCACGGCGCGCGCCCGCTTGGCGCCGTCTTGCAGCAACACTTCGATCTTCTCGAAACCGCCGTCGCCGGCCAGTTTCTCGCGGGTCTCGCGGAACGGCCGCGTGAGTTCGACCATAACCTCGGCCAGCTCGCGCTTGTTTTGGCTGCACCCGCGCTTGGACGTGCGGCACTCTTCCCACATAGCGGCGGCGCGATCCGGCGCGAATGTCTTCCAGTAGCCGCACACGTTGCAGGCTTCCGGGTGCCCGGGATCAGTCATTTTGATGCGCGTGGTGTCGGTCACCATCTTTTGGATGGCTTGCCTGAGCGCGTCAGCGTCCTGGTAGAGATTGAACGTATTGCCGTAGCTCTTGGACATCTTCCGGCCGTCGGCGCCGAGCAGCCGCGGCGACTCGGTCAGCAGCGGCTTAGGTTCCGGAAAGATTTCTTTCTTCAGCAAGAAATGCGCGCGCCGCACGATCTCTCGCGTGAGCTCCAGGTGCGGGAGCTGGTCTTCCCCGACCGGGACCGCGTCCGCCTTGTAGAGTAGGATATCCGCGGCTTGCAAAACCGGATAGCCCAAGAAACCATACGTGGTTAAATCGCGGCCTTCGATCTCGCGGAGCTGCTCTTTGTAGGTTGGGACGCGCTCAACCCAGCCAAGCGGCGTGATGATGGATAACACGGTGAAGAGCTCCGTGTGCTCGGGAACGTCGGACTGGCGGAAGATAACGCTCTTCTTGGGGTCGATGCCGGCGGCAAGCCAATCCACGACGTTCTCATAGCCCCACTGCCGGATCTTTTGCGGGTTTTCGTACTCGCCCATGAGCGCGTGCCAATCCGCGACCATGAAAAAGCACTCGTAAGACTCTTGGAGTTTCTTCCAGTTGGCAAGGGCGCCGACCAGGTGGCCCAGGTGGAGCTGCCCCGTGGGGCGCATACCGCTCAAAACGCGAGGCATCGGCAATTGAAGCAATGAGGTGGAACGGTGCTAGGCCAGCTTACGGGCGACCTTCTTGATTTCCCAGGCCTCCAGGAGATCGCCCACCTGCAAGTCGTTCCCTGCATCCAAAGAAATTCCGCACTCCGTACCTTCCTGCACTTCGCGGGCCTCGTCTTTCACCCGCTTGAGGTTCGTGATTTTCGTCTCGGCCAGCCGGTCGCGTCCGCGGATGACCCGAATCGTCGCGTCCCGGCGGATCACGCCCTTGGTGACCATGCAGCCGGCCACCATGCCGATTTTTGAAATCTGGAAAATCTTGCGCACTTCCGCGCGGCCGAGGAAGGTTTCCTCAAGGGTCGGCTCGAGCAGCCCTTCGATCGCGGATTTGATCGAGCCGACAAGCTCATAAATAATCTGGTAAATGTGGACGTCAACGCCTTCCTTGGCCGCAAGGACCTGCACGTTCAGGTCAATGCCGACGTGGAAGCCAACGATGATCGCGTCGGATGCCGCGGCAAGAATAACGTCCGACTCGTTGATGTCGCCGACCGCGGTGTGCAGGATGCGGAAGGAGACTTCTTCCTTCTCCGTGTCCAGCTTCTGCAAGCTGGAAACAATGGCTTCGAGCGAGCCTTGCACGTCTGATTTCAGGATCAGGCGCAGCTCTTTGAGCTTGCCTTCGGCGATCTGCTGGTGGAGCTGCTCAAGGGTGATGCGCTTGGGCGGCGTTGAAACGTTCTTGGTGAGCTTTTCGCGCCGCTGCTGAGCCAGCTCGCGGGCCGCGCGTTCGTCTGCGACGACCAGGAATCGGTCTCCGGCCGCGGGAACTTCGGGAAGGCCGAGCACTTCGACCGGCTTTGCCGGGCCGGCTTCCTTGATGCGCAGGCCGCGGTGGTCGTTAAGCGCGCGGACGCGTCCGGACAACTGCCCGACGACAATCATGTCGCCGACGCGCAGCGTGCCTTGCTGGACCAGGAGCGTCGCCACAGGCCCCCGGTTCTTGGTCTGCCGCGCTTCAATCACGGCTCCTTGCGGTGTAGCGGTCGGATCAGCCTTGAGCTCCAACAGCTCGGATTCCAGAAGGAGCATTTCCAAAATCTCGTCGATGCCTTGCCGGGTCTTGGCCGACACCGGGATCATGATGGTCTTGCCGCCCCAGTCCTCGCTTAAGAGGTTGTACTGCGCAAGCTGCTGCTTGATGCGCTGCACATTGGCTTCGGGCTTGTCCATCTTGTTGATCGCGACCACAATCGTCACGTCCGCGGCCCGGGCATGGTCAATGGCTTCGATGGTTTGCGGCATGACGCCGTCGTCAGCCGCGACAACCAGGACCACAATGTCGGTGACGTTCGCGCCGCGGGCACGGAGCGCGGAAAACGCTTCATGGCCCGGGGTATCCAAGAAAGTGACGTGGCCTTTAGGCAGCAGAACTTCGTAGGCGCCGATGTGCTGGGTGATGCCGCCTGCTTCAGACTCCGCGACCTTGGCTTGGCGAATCGCATCGAGCAAACTGGTTTTGCCGTGGTCGACGTGGCCCATAAAGGTGACTACGGGCGCGCGCTGCACTAATTTCAACGGATCCGGCGCGGAAGCTTTTTCAAGCTGCTCTTCCAGCGTCGGCGCCTGGGTGAGGAGCGAGCCAAAGCTTTCGGCCGCTTTTGCCGCCATCGCTTGATCAAGCTGCTGGGTGATCGAGGCAAAGACGTTCTGCTGCATGAGCCGCTTGATCAAATCCGCGGGCTTCACATCAAGCTTGTTAGCCAGCTCGCCGACGGTGATCGGAAACTTGATCTCCAGGACCTTTAGCTCAACAGGCGGAGCAGCGGGCGCGGGAATTGGAGCGGGTTCCGGGGCTTTGGCAACAGGAGCGGCTGCCTTCGGCGCCGGGGCGACCGGTTTTGGCGCGGCCGGAGTTGCGCTTGCGTGTGCAACCGGTTTAGTTGCGGCTGCGGCAGGTGCATGCTTGGGTTCGGGCGCGCGTACTGTAGCAGCAGCGGGTGCCGCGGGCGTTGGGCGGGCGGCCGGCTTCGCGGCAACTTGAGGAGCGGCTGCGGCCTTCGGTACCGCCACTTTAGGCGCCGTCTTTACCGGAGCTGCTGCCTTCACCGGCGCTTTTATTGTTTTCGGAGAAGCTGCGCTTGGCGCCGGCTTAGTTTTGGCAGCTAAAAGCGCCGCGCGGACTTTCTGAAGCGCCGCGTCATCCAGCGCGCTCATGTGCCCCTTGGCGGGAATTTTCAAGTCAGCCAGCTTGCTCAGTATGTCTTTCGACGTCAATTTCAGTTCCTTAGCAAGCTCGTGCACGCGCATAGTCAATTTGTCGAAGGCTCCGTGGGCTCTGCTGCCGGGTTTTCGTCGGAAGACACGCTCGGTTCAGGCTCCTCCGCCTGAGCCGGCTGCGGCGCGCTAAGAGCGGCGCGCGCAGACTCCAACAACTTCTGCGCGGTCTTCTCGCCAACGCCCGGAATTTCGACGAGCTGCTCCGCGGTCAACGCGGCCAGCTTCTCGATTGAGTCCACTCCGGCTTCTTTTAATTTGTTTTCCAATGTCGGCCCGACGCCTTCTAAACCGCGCAGCGGGCTTCTCGGCGCCACATCTCCGGTAATCTGGCCCCGGCTCTTGATTTCCAGCTCCCATCCGGTGAGCTTGGAAGCGAGGCGGACGTTCTGCCCCCGCTTGCCGATCGCCAGCGAAAGCTGATCGTCATCCACGATGACAAGCGCTTTCTTCGCATCGGGGATCTCTTGGATCTCCGCAATCTTAGCAGGCGCAAGCGCCGCAGCGATAAATTCTTTCATCGCGGAGTGCCAGCGGATAATATCGATCTTTTCGCCGTGCAGCTCGCGCACGATGTTTTTTACGCGCGTGCCGCGCATGCCGACGCAAGCGCCCACGCAATCGACCTTGTCATCGGTTGAGTAGACGGCAAGCTTGGTGCGGTCGCCCGCTTCGCGCGCGACCCCCTTCATCTCAACGATCCCTTCCGCAATCTCGGGCACTTCCAGCGCGAACAGTCCTTTCACGAATCCTTGGTGCGTTCGCGACAGGACGATGGACGGGCCCTTGGCGGTTTTCTGGACCTCGAGCACGAAGCCCTGCAGCCGGTCGCCCTGCTGGTATTCCTCGCGGGGAATGCGCTCGGCTTTGGGGAGGATGGCTTCCGCGCGGCCGAGCTCGACGATGACATCGCCGCGCTCAAAGCGGTGCACGGTGCCGGTCACGATGTCGCCGACCCGGCCCTGAAACTCGGCGAACACGACCTCACGCTCAGCTTCACGGATCTTTTGGATGATGACTTGTTTGGCGGTTTGCGCGGCGATCCGGCTGAAGTCCAGCGAGGTGATTGCTTCTCCCTGCGAGCTCACCGATAACCGGCCCGACTTGCGGTCGATGTTGACCGTGACATCGAGCTCTTCAGGCACATTGAGGCTCTTGCGCGCGGCGGTCGCAAGGGCGGACTCCACCGCTTGGATAAGAACCTCGCGGTCGATTCCCTTGTCGCGCTCAATTGTCTCTAAGATCGAAAGCAGCTCTGCGTTCATCGCCTATGCCCCGGTTACCAGGGAAGTTTCTTTACCGCCCGCTGAATAGCCGCGCGGGAAATCGTCAAATTGCCGGACTTCGTCTTCAACACAATCGCTTCGGGCTGCACGGCAAGCAGCATGCCGGATAATTCGCGCACGCGGCCGTCCGCTTGCTGGGCCTGCACCGCGAGCTGCTCGCCCACGGAACGCTCAAAGTCGCGCAAGCTGACCAGCGGCCGGTCCAAGCCCGGCGAAGAGACCTCGATCTCATACGGCTCTTCCAGCACGCGCGACTCTTCCATCGCCAACGTGATCTTTCGATTCGCGCTCGCGCATTGCTGGATCGTGACGCCGCCTACGGCGTCCACCAGCAGCCTCAGCACGGTGCTCCGGCCTTGGGCGCGGCAGGAGAGCTCGACCAACTCCACTTTCTGCTGAGAAAGAATCGGCTCCACTAATTCGCGAATTGTTGCCAGTCTTGGGTCATCCATCGTGCTGTATCGAGCAAAAAGGGCCCCAGAACAAAAAAAGTGGGCAAAACCCACTTTTGGCCGAAATTTAAGTTCGACAGAATAAAGTACTACAGCGACGGTGGGGTGTCAAGGAGCTTCCTGACCGCCCCTTCGGCTTGGGGAACCTCTACAGTGAGCTTGTCCCGGCTGGACCGGGAACGGATCTCGACCTGGCCGCCCGCAAGCCAGGTCTTGCCGAAAATCACCTGAACCGGGATGCCGACCAGGTCCGCATCCTTCAGCTTGCTGCCGGGCGACTGCTGGCGGTCGTCCAAAAGCACTTCCAGACCCGAACCGGCCAGTTTTTCAGCCAGGTCTGTTCCGGCTTTGGCCATGTCCTGGTTGCCGGTTTCCATGATCGTGATAATCGCGTCAAAAGGCGCCAGCGACCGCGGCCAGCGCAGGCCGTCTTTGTCGTTCAATTGTTCGATAGCCGATGCCAGCACACGGTTTACGCCAATCCCATAGCAGCCCATGATCATGGGCTGCGAGCCGCCCGAGGCATCCTGGACCAAGGCTCCGAGCGCCTCGCTGTAGCGGGTGCCCAGCTTGAACACATGGCCGACTTCAATGGCCTTGATCAGCTCAAGCTTTGCTTTACACTTGGGACAGACATCTTGATCCGTCACAAATCGAACGTCCGCAATGAGTTCCGGTTTTGCATCCCGGCCGATGTTTACATTCAGGGCGTGGGTTTCGGCTTTGTTAGCGCCCGCGACCGCGTTCACCACGGCGGCGGCAGCCGGATCGGCAACCAGCTTGGCGCCGTTCAGTCCAACCGGGCCGGCAAAACCGACCGGCGCGCCGCTGACCCGCTGGATCGTGGAAGCGGAGGCGAGCCGCAGCGCTTTGGCCTTGAGCACGCGCGCCAGTTTGGCTTCGTTCACTTCGTGATCGCCACGGACTAGGACAGCGATGACCTCCGAATCGGCTTCATAGATCAGGGTCTTGATAATCTGAGCGGGAGTCACGTTGAGAAACCGGCTGACCTGCTCCACGGTGTGCTGGCCGGGGGTTTGGACTTCCTTCATGGGCTCAGGCTGCGCGGATTTGGGATTCGGCTCAGGCGGCAGGCACTTGGCCGCTTCCAAATTCGCGGCATAGCCGCATGAAACACAGTGAGCGATGCGGTCTTCGCCAGCCTCCGAAGGCGCCATGAATTCGTGGGACACATCCCCGCCCATGGCGCCCGAGTCCGCCTCGCAGGCCAGAACCTTGAGGCCGGCCCGGCTGAAAATGCGCTGATACGCGGCGTACATCGCGTCATAACTCTTGCCGAGCCCTTCCCAACTGGAGTCAAAGCTGTAAGCGTCCTTCATGAGAAATTCTTTGGTGCGGATCACGCCGAAACGCGGGCGCGGCTCGTCGCGGAACTTGGTCTGGATCTGGTACAGAATCACGGGCAACTGTTTGTGCGAGCGCGCTTCCTTGGCGAGCTCGGTGATGACTTCTTCATGCGTGGGCGCGAGCACCACTTCCTTGCCGGTGCGGTCTTTGAAGCGGACCAAAACGTCGCCCATGATGTCGTAGCGGCCGGTGGCTTTCCAGAGCTCGACGGGCGTCATGGCAGGCAAGAACAGTTCTTGAGCGCCCGCGCGGTTCATCTCTTCGCGGATGATTGCCATGACTTTCTGCAGCGCGCGCAAGCCGAACGGCAGGTAGGCGTAGGTGCCGGAACCCACGCGGCGGACCAGCCCCGCCCGAACCATGAGCTTGTGGCTGATGGATTCGGAGTCCTTGGGGTCTTCACGAAGGGTGTTGAGGAAATACTGCGACCAGCGGGTGAGCATTTGGGTCAGACAGCCGCAGCCGCGGGGCGCTCGTTGGCCACGCGCTGGACTTCTTCGAGGAGCGCGTCGACCATTTCGGATTCAGCCACGCGGCGGATCTGCTTGCCCTTGCGGTAAATCACGCCGACCCCGCCGCCGCCGGCCATGCCCACATCCGCATGCTCCGACTCGCCGGGTCCGTTCACGACGCAGCCCATGACAGCGACGGTGAGCTGCAGGATGCGCGGGTCTCGCTCGCCCGCTTGCGTGAGCCGCTCCTGCACTTTCTTGGCAACGCCGACCACGTCGATCTCGCACCGGCCGCACGAAGGACAAGCAATGACATTGGTGGAAAACCGGCGTAGTTCCAGCGACGAGAGAATGCGGCGAGCCACGTCCACTTCATCGATCGGATCACCGGTGATCGACACGCGGATCGTGTCGCCGATGCCCTCGGCCAGCAGCGCGCCGATACCGATGGAAGACTTCACGGTGGACGCTTCGATTAAGCCCGCTTCGGTCACGCCCAGGTGGAACGGGTAGTCGGTGAGCTCGCTCATGCGGCGGTACGCGCGGATCATCTGCACCACATCGGACGACTTGAGCGAGAGAATAATTTTGTCGAATCCAAAACTTTCCAGAAGCCGCACGGATTTGAGCGCGCTCTGCACGATCGCTTCGACCAAGTTGCCGCGGTGCTCCTCTTCACATTCCGGATCCAGCGAGCCGACGTTGACGCCGACGCGGATCGGAACACCGCGCTCCTTGGCGCGGTCCACTACTTCCCTGACCCGCTTGGGATCGCGGATGTTGCCGGGGTTCCAGCGGATCTTGTCGAAGCCCGCTTCGATGGCGGCGATCGCGAACTGCGGATGAAAGTGGATGTCCGCGACGAGCGGCACCTTATCAGCTTCGCGGCGGATGCCGGCCAGCGCCTTCGACGCTTCGATCGTGGGCACGGCCACGCGCACAATCTCGCAGCCCGCGGTCGCGAGCGCGCGGATCTGGCGCACCGTGGCGGCCACGTCGGCGGTGTCGGTCTTGGTCATGGACTGGATCGAAATAGGCGCGTCGCCCCCGATCCCCAGATGCTTTATCTTAATCGAACGCGTCTTACGGCGAACAATCATCGATTCAGCCAAAACCGATTCAGATCATTCACGGAAACAACCAGGGCGAGCGACACAAGAAGAACCAATCCCACCATGGCGGCTCGCTCTTGCACCACGATGCTGACCGGACGGCCGCGAACCTTTTCCAGAAAAAGGAACAGCAGGTGGCCGCCGTCGAGAATCGGCATGGGAAAGCAATTGAAGATCGCGAGGCTCAGGCTGAACAAGCTCAACAGCAGCAAGAGCGGCGCCAGGCCCATGCTGACCGCTTCGGACGTCAGGTACATGATGCCGAGCGGCCCGGTCATGGAGTCTTTGATTTTGCGTTTGCCGGTGACAAGCGCGCCGAGAGCCTGCATAGTCTGCTTTGCCCAATAGCCTTGCATGTTGAAGGAAATGCCCAAAGCTTCTATTGCGCTCAGCGAACGGGCGCCGGCGCCGATTCCGATCAAACCGATGGATTCCATCACGCCCTTGCGGACTTCCACTTGCTCGGCCTTCGGCGTCACGGAAACGTGAAGGCGCGTGTCGGCTCGCTCGATATCGAGCTCGACCGGCTGGCCGGGCGAGCGGTGAATCACCGCGGTCATTTCATCCCACGTGCGCACGTTTTTGCCGTTCACGCCCACAACCTGGTCGCCCGCTTGAATACCGGCGCTTATCGCAGGCATGGCCGGGGCGACGGTGCCAACCACAGGCAGAAGCCCGGGATAGCCGCGCATGAGGAAAACCCAAAGAAGCAGAACAGCCGAGATATAGTTCACGAACGGCCCGGCCAAGACAATCAGAGAACGGACCCAAATCGGTTTAGCGACATAATCGCCGGGCTGAGGCGTCGCGGCCTCTTGCTGCTCACCCGCCATTTTCACAAAACCGCCGAGCGGGAGGCAGGCGATCACATACTCGGTTTCGCCAAGGCTGAAGCGCAGCATCGTGGGGCCAAAGCCGATGGAGAATTTCAAGACGCGGACCCCCGCCATCTTCGCCACAACGAAATGGCCGAACTCATGCACGAGGATCAAAAGGCCGAACGCGCCGCCCACTGTTGCCGCACGAACCACCCAATGGATCACTGCGTTAAGCATTGCACACACTCCCTGGCTGTCCGCCGGGCCCAGGCATCCGACGCAAGAATCTCATCCAGCGTCGGGTGCGCCACGATCTCATGCCGCTCAAGCGTGTCGGCGATGATCCGGGGGATCTCGGCAAACGGAATCTGGTTGTCTAAGTAAGCCTGCACCGCCACGTCGTTGGCGCCGTTGAGCGCAATACAAGCGCTCTCGCCGCGCGTAGCCGCTTCCTTTGCCATCCTCAGGCAAGGAAACCGTTCCAAATCAGGGTCAAAGAAACGCAGAGCGCTTAGCCGGGTCAAGTCCAGCCGCGGCAATTCAAGCGGCCAGCGGTCCGGAAAGCTCAGCGCGTACTGAATGGGCAAGCGCATGTCGCACAAGCTCATCTGCGACAGCAATGTGCCGTCCACCAACTCCACAATCGCGTGCACCACCGCTTCGGGATGGATAACGACGTTGATCCGGTCAAGCGGCACGTTGAAAAGCCAGCGCGCCTCGATCATTTCCAAGCCCTTATTCATCAGTGTAGCCGAATCCACGGTGATTTTCGGGCCCATCGACCATTTGGGATGCGCCAGCACTTGTTCGCGCGTCACCGAGCCCATGGCTTCCGCGGAAAGCTGCCAGAGCGAGCCGCCGCTTCCCGTGACGGTGAGGCGCGACACCTGCTCCGGCGGAACGCCGTGCAGGCATTGAAAGAGCGCCGCATGCTCACTGTCGATCGGCACGAGCCGGGTTCCGTGCTCGCGCACCAGCCGCATGATCAAACCGCCGGCCATGACCAACAACTCTTTGGAAGCAAGAGCGACGGCCTTGCCCGCTTGTATGGCACGCACGAGCGGCACCAGCACCTCGCTGCCCAACGCCGCGACAACGACCAGATCCACGTCCGGGTGCGTGGCAAGACGCACAAGCCCTTCGGTGCCGCCCCATACTTCATGCGGACGGATCTGCGCCTGAAGCTGCGCCGCTTTATCCGTGTCCAGGACCGCCAGATACGGGGCATCGGTTTGGGTCCACTGCTTGCCGAGGATCTCGATGCGCGATCGCGCCGCAAGACCGACCAGCTTGAGCCGGTCCGGCTGGCGGGCGATCACATCGAGGGTGTTGACACCGATGGAGCCGGTTGAACCGATAACGGCAACGCGCTTCATCCGTAAATGAGAAACGCGTAGAACAGCGGAGCGGTGAACAGGAGGCTGTCGATCACATCCAGAATGCCGCCCAGTCCGGGCAACAGGCGGCTCGTATCCTTGATTTGGCAGTCGCGCTTGATGAGAGATTCGGAGAGGTCGCCCAGCTGGCCGAACAAACCGAGGAACCCGCCCAACGCAAAGCTGGGAATCGGCGGCAGCGGTCGCCCAAGCAAGGGCTGGGCAACGACCGCAACAGCGGCGCTGAATAAGATGGCGCCGAAAAAGCCTTCGATTGTTTTGCGCGGGCTGATCCGCGGGACCAAGGCATGCCGGCCGAGCAGATTGCCGACGATATAAGCGCCGGCATCCCCCATCTTAGTAACCAGCAGCAGGTACAGGACAAGCTCCGCTCCCTGCGACGGGTCCACGGAGCGGATATAGAAGATGTAGCCGAAAAGCGCGGGGATGTACGCGAGCCCGAAGAGCGTGGTGCCCATGCCGCTCAAGGCTTCAAAGGTATTGCCGCGCGCGATCTGCCGCACGCACATGCTGATAATGGCCAGCGGCCAGAAAATGTCCCAAGTCCAACGGATGATATCGGTCCCGAACTGGCCAACAGGGACCGCCATCATCCCGGTTTCGACCAGCGACCGCCAAGCGACAAGCAGCGTGAACAAAACACCGAGCCCCATGGCCAGGAATCGGTTCACGATGATTCCCCGCTTGCGGACCATGGTGAAGAACTCATACAAACCGCTCAGCATGAAACCGCCCACCACCACGGCGAAACAAGCGACCGGCAGCCAAAAGAGCGTGCCCAGCACAAAAGAAATCAGCACCACTGAGCTGCCAAGGCGAAGCATCAAATTGCGGAGGCGGCCGCCTGCCGGCGGCAGAGCCGTGTCAGTCCGCTCATAGCGTGTCTGGCTACCTGTTTTCATCTGGGCATGCTCCGACTTGGCTTCACCCATTCCCGTTGGCCAGGGATTCGGCTGTGGCGCGGCGACCGAAACGCCTCTCGCGGCGCTCGTATTCCTCCACAGCGTCCAACAAATCTTGCTTGGAAAAATCGGGCCACAGCTTCTGCGTCAGGTAGAGCTCCGTGTACGAAATCTGCCAGAGCAAAAAGTTGGAGATGCGCTGCTCGCCCGACGTGCGGATGAGCAAATCCGGATCAGGCAGATCCGGCGCATAAAGGTGCGCTGCCAGCGTAGATTCGTCGATTTGTTGCGGCTCAACGGCACCGGCTTTGACTTCAGCGGCGACGCGGCGGCAAGCATCCACGATCTCTTGCCTCCCGCCGTAGCTCAGCGCCAACGTGAGCGTGAGGCCGTCGTGCTGCGCGGTTTCCTGAATGGCTCGCTGCAGGCGGACAAGCGTCGTTTCGGGCAGCAAGTGAAGGCGGCCGATCGCGCGCAAACGGATGCTGTTTTTGCGCATGGTCGGAAGCTCCAATTCGATGAACTCATCCAGCAAATGCATGAGGTCGCCGATTTCGTTGGAAGGACGGTCCCAATTCTCCGACGAGAATGCATAAAGGGTGAGCGCTCGGATGCCGATTTCACTGGACGCTTCGACGATGCGCCGCACCGTCTCGACGCCGGCGCGGTGCCCCAAGACGCGCGGAAGGCCTTGCAGGGTTGCCCAGCGGCCGTTGCCGTCCATGATAATGGCGATGTGTTTGGGTAGTTTGCGTTGTTCCATGCGTGGACTTAGTCGGTTGAGCGCTGGCTTCCCAACCTTGGCGGCTCGGCTTCCGTGTCGGCCGTCCGCAGGCGGGTGCGCTCCATCTCGTGCTTCAATTGTTCGATTGCGCGCACTTGGTCATCGAGCTGGCCGAGCATGTGCTCACGCTGGCCGCTCACCCGATCCAGCTGCAGAGTAAGGCCCTCGACTTCGGATTGCAGGTCGTGGCGCTCCATCCGAAGCTGATCGAGCTCCATGCCGGTCTTCGCCAAACTGACCGCCAGAAACAAAATCGCGATGCCGGCAATACCGGCGCCTATTACCGATCCACGGCGCATGTTCCGTTCCTTGCCGCCGCTTATTTAGAATAGGCCGGTTGACCGCCTGAAACGCGCTGAGCCTCGTCGTGGTAGGACTGCTCCGACGACTTGGGAAGGATAATAACTTCGACGCGACGGTTCTTCTGACGGCCTGCGGCACTGCTGTTGGACGCTATGGGACGCGATTCACCGTAACCAATTACGGTGATGCGGGAGCGGTCAAGCCCGTGCTGCTCGACAAAATAGGTTGCGACCGCTGCCGCCCGGGCTTCGGACAACGCATCGTTGCTCGCCCAGCCGGAGCGCTTGATCGGAACGTTATCGGTGTGGCCCTCAATGCCGATGGGCTGGCCTTGGACTTCCTTTAATACGGACGCGACCTTATCAAGGACGCCGCGCGCGCCGGGCCGGAGCTCCGCTTTGCCGGAATCAAAGAGAACTTGGTCAAGCAGCCGGGCCACAAGCCCGCGCTCGTCGTAGCCGATCTTGGCCTCGTCGCTGTTGAGCTGCTGCTCGAGCAATGACTTGGCGCGGCGCAGCTCCTCCGCTTCCTCGGCCTTGAGTTGAGCCAGCGTCTTAAACTGTTCAAGCTGAGCGCTGAGCTCGGCCAACTGCTCGATGTCCCAGGGTGAGCGCTTCGCAAAGTTGATGGCACAGCCGCTACCTAAAACAATAACCATTCCCGCCACCGCAGCTGTCTTCGTGCGAAGCCACATGGAATCCTCCTCAAAGGACATCTCTCTACTGAAGGGATAGAAACGTCGTTTACGCTTTCGTTAAGCTAGCATACGGTCCCAGAAGCGTCAAGAAAGCTTCCAGGCGGTTGTGGTGAACATCTGCTCGCGCGCGGAGCCCGTGGAAATCAAGGCAATCGGCACGCTTACGAGCTTCTCGATCCGCCTCAAGTAAGCTTGCGCGGCTTTAGGCAGCCGGCTGAACCGGTCTACCCCGCTGGTGTCGGACCGCCAACCTCGGAATGTCTCATAGATCGGCTTGCAGCGGGCGAGCGTTTCCATGTCGGCCGGAAAATCTTCGATGATCTTCTTCCCGTCCCGGTAGCCGGTGCAAATCTGGATCGTTTCCATTTCATCGAGAACATCAAGCTTGGTCACCGCGATGGAGTGGCAGCCGTTGATCCACACGGCGTGGCGCGCCACGACCGCGTCGAACCACCCGCAGCGGCGCGGCCGGCCGGTGGTGGCGCCGAACTCTTTGCCCTTGGTGCGGATCGCTTCCATGAGATCCGGAGAGAATTCCGTCGGCAGCGGGCCTTCGCCCACGCGGGTTGTGTAAGCCTTGACCACGCCGAGCACGCGGCCGATCACCGTCGGCGGAACGCCGGCTCCTGTGCACACCCCGCCCGATGTAGCGTTGGAAGACGTGACGAACGGATATGTTCCGTAATCAATATCGAGCATGGTTCCCTGCGCGCCTTCGAACACGATCCGCTTGCCCGCGGCAATGGCGTCGCGCAAAAAGCGCGGCGCGTAAACAATATGCGGAGCAAGGATGCGGCCGAAGTCGCGGTAGCGAGCATAAACTTCGTCGAACGAAAGAGGCTTCTCGTTGTAGATGGCTTGCAGGAGCTGGTTTTTCTCGTCGACGTTGCGCCGCAATTTTTCGGCGAAAGCGTTCGTATCCGCAAGGTCGCCGACGCGCAGGCCCACGCGCGCCACTTTGTCCATGTAGCACGGGCCGATACCGCGCCGCGTGGTGCCCAAGCGGCCGGTGGCGATCGCTTCGCGCGCAGCGTCGAGCCGCTTGTGATACGGAAAGATCAAGTGCGCGCCGTCGCTGATCTTGACCGCTTTTTCAACGTTGATGCCGCGGTTGCGCAGCCGGCTCATCTCATCGACGAGCGCTTCAGGGTCGATCACCACGCCGTTGCCCAGCAAACCGACTTTACCCGGATGCAGCAAACCCGACGGGATCAAGTGGAAGATAAACTCCTCGCCGTCGGCGATAACCGTGTGCCCGGCGTTGTTGCCGCCTTGGTAGCGCACAAGGATATCGGCTTTCTCGGCCAGGACATCGATGACTTTGCCCTTGCCTTCGTCGCCCCACTGGACGCCGACCACAACAAGGGTGTTAGGGGTGCTTTTTCGCGCCATGGATGGGTTAGAACCGGATCAGTTTCGCGTCGATCACGTGCTGCAGCCGCTTGACTTGCTCAAGGACGGGAGGCGGCACAGGCTGATCGATATTCACGACGGTGATAGCGGTGCCCCCCGGCTTTTCGCGGCCGTTGGACATGCCCGCGATGTTGATCTGGGACTGGCCGAGCAGCGTGCCGAGCGCGCCGATCAGACCCGGCTTGTCGTGATTGCGGATGATGAGCAAGTAGCCTTCGGGAGTGGCCTCGACGAAGTACGGATCGATCTTGACGATGCGCGGCTCGCGCCGGGCTGAGAGCGTGCCTTGGATGCCGAATCGCTTGCCGTCGGCCAGAACGTCCAGCGCCATCAGGTTCGCGAACGCGTCCATCTGGGTTGCTTTTGCCTCGATGACCTTGACCCCGCGCTCGGACGCGATGAGCGATGCGTTCACGTAGTTCACACCCTCGCCAACGACCGGCGCGAGAATTCCCTTGAGCATGGCCAGCGTGACCGGCGAGGTGTCGTGGCTGGTGAGCTCGCCCACGTACGTGGCGCGCACCTCGGACACTTTGCCGCCCGAAAGCTGCGAAGCGAGCGATCCGAGCTTCTCAGCCAGCGCGATGTACGGGCCCAGGATCGCGAGCGTCTTGCCGTCAACCGACGGCATGTTCACCGCATTGCGGATGCCGCGGCCCAGGAGAGCGTCCGCGACCTGCTTCGAGACTTCCACGGCGACGTTGCGCTGCGCTTCGTCGGTGGAAGCGCCCAGATGCGGCGTGCACACCACCGCGTCCAGGCCGATGAGCGGGTGATCTTTGGGAGGCGGCTCTTGCTCGTATACGTCGAACGCCGCGCCCGCGACTTTGCCCGCTTTGATGGCTTCGGCGAGCGCTTTCTCGTCGATGATGCCGCCGCGCGCGCAGTTGATAACCCGCACGCCTTTTTTCATTTGGTCGAATTGCTTGGTGCTGATGAGGTGCTTGGTCTCGGCCGTGAGCGGCGTGTGGACCGTGATGAAATCCGCCTCGGCGTAGAGCTGATCGAGCGGCACCACATGAATGTCGAGCTGGCCCACGCGCTCAGCGCTCAGGAACGGGTCATACGCCAGCACGCGCATGCCCATGACCTGCATGCGGCGCGCGACTTCCAGGCCGATCTTGCCCAAGCCCACGATGCCGAGCGTCTTGCCGAACAGCTCGACGCCCACGAACTTCGGCCGTTCCCAAAGCCCGGCCTTGAGCGACGCCTGCGCTTGCGGGATGCGCCGGGCAACCGAGAAGATCATGCTGACCGTGTGCTCCGCAGTGGAAATGGTATTTCCCGCCGGAACGTTCATCACAATGATGCCGCGCTTGGTGGCGGCTTCCGCGTCCACGTTGTCCACGCCAACGCCGGCGCGGCCGATCACCTTGAGTTTGTCCGCTTTTTCGATGACTTCCGCGGTGACTTTAGTGGAGCTGCGCACGACCAGGCCTTCGTACGGGCCGATCATGGCCGCGAGATCTTTGCTGGAAAGCCCTGTTTTGATGTCAACGGAAAGGCCAGGCTCGGCCTTCAAAACTTGAATGCCTTCCTCCGACAGCTGGTCCGCGATCAAGACCTTGGCCGCCCCGCTCATCGGCGCACCGCTTCAGCCGAGAGTTGATCGAGCATGGGCTTCGCGGCTTTGAGACCGGCGCCATGCGTAAATGAGTGGCCAAGCTCGGCCAAAGCGGATTCCACGGCGGCGATCCCGGCGATGAGATCCTCAGGCAGGATGTAGCCCATATGCGCGATGCGGAAGATCTTGCCTTCCATTTCGCCCTGGCCGCCGGCGACCATGACCTTGTGCTTGTCCCACATGATCTTCGTGAGCTTTTTGGCATCCATACCGGACGGCGCATTCACGGACGTGACGCCGTTGGAAGGACGCTTTGCGAACAAGGTCAAACCAAGCGCCTGCATCGAAGCGCGCGCGGCCTGGGCCATGATCGCGCTGCGGCGGAAGACCTCGGGCATGCCGAGATCGAGCAGCAGTTTGACCGCCTCTTCCTGCGCGATGATCAACGACACGGCCGACGTGAAAGGCGTGTCGTCCTGCTCCAAGCTTTTGCGGGAGAGCTTCAAGTCGAAGTAAAACTTCGGGGTCTTGGACTGATCAACGAGGGTCCATGCCCGCTGGCTCACGCTCATGAAGGCCAGCCCGGGCGGAAGCATCAAACCTTTCTGCGAGCCGGTCACGACCACATCCACTCCCCAGGCATCCGTTTCGCACAGGTCCGCGGCCAAGCCGCTGATCGCGTCGATGACCAGCACCGCTTGCGACTTACGCGTGATCGCGGCCACGGCCTCGATGTCGTGCACCACGCCGGTCGATGTCTCGCACAGGGTGCCGAACACAACCTTTGCGTCCGGGTTCTCGCGCAGCGCTTTGTCCACCGCGGCCGGATCCACCGCATCCCCGTAAGCCACGTTCACAAGAACCACCTTCATGCCGTACACCTGGCAAAGCTTCTGCCACCGCTCGGCGAACTTACCGCCGAGGAGCACAATCGCCTTGTCCCCGGGCGAGAGCAGGTTCACGACCGCGGCTTCCATGGCGCCCGTGCCTGAGCTCGTCAGCGCGACCACGGACTGCGACGTGCGCATGACCTGCTGCATACCCGAAATCACGCGCTTGAAAATCGCGCGGTACTCGGCGGTGCGGTGGTGGATGATTTGCCTTCCGAGCGCCTCGCGCACCTGGGGTGGAAGCGGCGTCGGACCCGGCGTAAGAAGATGTCCCTGCGACATGCCTGAAAAACTCCTTTTGATGATTGGTTTACGTTAAGTCTTTTTTTCTGTGGGCTGGATCACTTCGTCGACGATCCCGTACTCTTTGGCTTCGTCCGCGGACATGAAGTAGTCGCGGTCCGTGTCCTTTTCAATGCGCTCCAGCGTCTGGCCCGTATGCTTGACCAGGATCTGGTTCAGCCGCTCGCGCAAGCGCAGAATTTCGCGCGCCTGGATGGAGATGTCCGAGGCCGCTCCCTGCACGCCGCCCCACGGCTGGTGGATCATGATGCGCGCGGCGGGCAGCGCATAGCGCTTGCCTTTGCTGCCGCAGCACAAGAGCAGAGCTCCCATGCTCGCCGCTTGGCCCACGCAATACGTGGCCACGGGCGGACGGACAAACTGAATGGTGTCGTAAATCGCAAGACCCGCGGTGACCGAACCGCCCGGGCTGTTCACATAAATATTGATGTCTTTGTTCGCGTCTTCGCTTTGAAGGAATAATAGCTGCGCGATGATGAGGTTCGCCACCATATCGTCGATCGGCGTGCCGATAAAAATGATCCTATCCTTCAAAAGCCGTGAATAAATATCATAAGCTCGCTCGCCGCGGGCTGATTGCTCCACGACGATCGGAACCAGCATCTGTCCGTGCGCTGTCATGAAATTTACTTTCCTCCTTCTTTAACTGCCCTTGGCTCTTCGTCGGTGATGGCCGCGGCCTCCATGACCAGTGCCAGCGTCTTGTCCTGCCGAATAGACGAAACAACGGACTGCCACAACCCTTCCTTGTCCAGAATCTCGCGAACCTGCAGCGGGTCCTTATTCCAGCGCTGCGAAAGCTGCCAGAGCCGCTCGACGAGCTCATCTTGCGTGACCTGCAGCGATTCTTTCTCCGCGATCCGGTCAATGACAAACGACAGCTTCACCTGCCGCTCAGCCGAGGTCCGCAGCTTATCCGTGAATTTCGACAGCTCGCCGTCGGCTTGCTCCTCCGGAAGCCCGGACATCAGCAACCGCACTTTGAAATCGCGCGTCAGGCGCTCGGCCTGGCGCTGCACCAGCCCGGACGGCAGATCAAACGGGTGTTTCTCGACCAGCGCGTCGCAGGCCGCGGCTTCAAGCGCTTGCTTGATCGCGGTCTGTTTCTGCTCGCGGAGCTTGCCTTCAACATGCTCTTTCAGCTTATCCAGCGACTCCTGTCCAAGGTCCTTGGCCAGCTCGTCGTCCAAAGCCGGCACCTGGCGCTCTTTAGTCTGCCCGTCGGCGCTGGGCACGAGCTGCGCCATGGACTCTTGAAGCTGAGTCAGTGCTTTGTTGATTTCTTCGGAGCTCACTGTCACCGCGGGGCGCTTGAGAGCAATGCCCCGGTACTCGCCCAATGCAAAGACAGGCTCGACTTCCACTTTCGCTTCTAAAGTCAGGCCCTGTTCTTGCAGATAATCGGCTTTGCTGACTTCGAACGGCCCGACCGGACGAAGCTCGTGCTCTTTGGCCGCCTGCTCGAACGCTAGCCGCGTCACGCGCTGCAGCGTTTCGTCTTGGATGGAAGAACCGAAGCGTTTCTCAACCAGGTTCGTCGGCGCGTGCCCTTTCCTGAATCCGTCTAGCCGCGCTTCCTTCTGAAACTCGCGCAGCACGCTCTCGCGAACTGGAGCGATCGCCGCGGGAAGCACCTGCACGCGCACCGCTTTTTGGCACGGAGCCGCGTCTTCGATGGAAAACTGCATGGGTTGGTCGGACGGTGTTTCGGTTGATTTCGTTGATTGCTTTGACTTGCCGAACATGCCTCTACCCTTTCTCGTTACATACGGAACTTCTCACCCAGGTAAATTTCTCGGGCCTTGGTATCGGTGATCAGCTCGTGCGCGGTCCCCGAGATGAGCACGCGGCCCTCGGCCATGATATACGCGCGGTCGGTAATTTCCAGCGTTTCCCGCACATTGTGGTCGGTCAATAGAATCCCCAGACCGCGGCGCTTGAGCTCGCGGATCATTTCCTGCGCCTCAAAAACCGTGATCGGATCAATGCCGGAAAAAGGTTCGTCCAACAGGATGAACTGCGGGTGCGTGACCAGCGCGCGCGTGATCTCCAAGCGCCGCTTCTCGCCGCCCGAGAGCGTGAAAGCTTTTTGCCGCGCCAGGTGCGTGATGCCGAGCTCGTTCAGCAATTGGTCGAGCCGGCGCCGGCGCTCCGAATGCGACAGGTGCAGCGTTTCCAAGATAGCCAGGATGTTTTGCTCAACCGTCATCTTGCGGAAAATCGACGGCTCCTGAGCGAGGTAGCCGATACCGAGGCGCGAGCGGCGGTGCATGGGCAGCGGCGTAATATCCTTGCCGTCGAGCAAAATGCGGCCGGCCTCCGGCTTCACATACCCGACGGTCATGGCGAACGTCGTGGTCTTGCCCGCGCCGTTCGGCCCGAGCAGGCCCACGATCTCGCCGCTGGCGATACTGATGTCCACGCCGTCCACGACATTGCGGCCGTGGTAGGATTTTTTCAGTTGTTGGCAAGCGAGTTGGCTCATGCTCAGTTCTTTGGGGCGATCGAAAACGGATTTTGACCGGGTTCCTGTTTCAGCTGCAGCGACGGTTTGCCGACCAGCGAGATCTTTCCTTTGGAAGGATCGTAGATGGCCTTCTGGCTCGCGGCCTGATGCCCTTGTTGCGCGATGCGGACGTTTCCGGTCGCTTCAGCGATCTTGATCGTGCGGCCGTCGGGATTCATGCGAGCCACCAGGACATCGGAAAAAAGCTCTCCGTTCGCGTCGATCACGTGCACGTTATTGTGGAAGGTCACGAGCCCCTTATCATACTCGTAATCGAGGGGGCCATCGCAAGTAATCGTGACGTGTTTGCGGCCCGCGCTGACGCCGGCTGGGGCGCCCGCAACGGCCGCGCCGTTGGGATTCAGCAGAACTTCCACATCGTGCAGCAACTTCGCGTCGCTCAGCTGCGCCATGCCCTCAAAGCCGCGGCCGCGCAAAAGCATATGCTCGGTTTCAATGCGCACCGGCTGATCGGTATGGGCCCGTTCGATATCCGGGATCCACGAAAGCTGGGAGGTGAAAAACCAAAGCCCGTCGCTCGTGTGCACCACGACGTCGCGGCGCAGGTCCACGTTCCGGTTGGTTTGATTCACGTGCGCCTCTTGGGCTGTCAGGTACGCGCGCCGCGGGCCGTCAAATCCGACGCCGTCGGGCTTTTGGATAGTGACGATCTGACCTTCGAGGCTCGCTTCCTTTCCTTCCAGTTCCCAGCGCTTGCCCCCGTCTTCCCCGTAGCCGGTCAGCGTAAAGCCGTCCAGCTGCTGATCCGGAAGGTCCGCGCCTTTGGCTTGCGATGCGTCCTTGGATTTGTCCTTATGGCCGCAGCCAGCGCCAAAGCCCAGCAATAGCGCGGCCGAAAGCGCCGCGAATACGATCGCGGGCTGGCGGGAGCTGCGGCTCGCCTTTGCCGTCAGGGTTTGCGGCGTTGTTTTCCAGCGGCGGTGCATCCATACCCACTGCTCCGGGTGCAGGCGGATCATGTCTTCAGTCGCGCGGCTCAGTTGCTGGGTCAGTTGGCGAATGGCCGCCCGCCTGTCAGCGACCGGCTCGGCCAACTCAAGGGCCGGCTTGATGACCAGGCGGAACCGGCCATTCTCGCGGACCATGAAGCACGGCACCATCGCGGCGCCGGTTATGAGCGAAAGCGCCGCAGGCCCAACTGGCGTGTACGCCGGAGAGCCAAAGAACTCGACAAAATCCCCTTCCAGTCCGTCCGTGTCCTGATCAGGCATCAACCCCACAATCTTATTTTGGCGCAAAAGGTGGGCGACTTCTCTTAAAGAACCGCGCTCGTGCGTGGGCACGCCTTTCTTCGCACGCATGTCGATGAAGAAGTCTTGATACTCCGGGTACCGTAATTTCCGGGCCAGAAGCGCCCCATCAAACCCTAAGCTGCGCAGGTAGATCGCGATGAATTCCCAGTTGCCGAAGTGGGCGGAGCACGCCAAGACCCCCCGCCCGGCAGCCGCAGCTTGCTGTAGGTGCTCAAGACCTTCCACCGTGACGAGCGCTTGGATGTGTGGGACGGATAACGAGGGTAATTTCAGCCATTCCAAGCCGGTCTGGCCGATGTTTCGGAAAACGCCGGCCGCTACGCGCCGGCGCTGGCCCGGGGCCATGGTATCGCCAAAGGCGCGGGAAAGGTGCTGTTCGACCAATGCCCTCTGGGCGGGCAAGCAGATAAAAGCAATGGATCCGACTTGCCGGCCAAGCGCCTGAACGGCTCTCAGAGGCAAAAAGGAGGCCAGCGTCTGGGAAACGCGGAACAAGCTAAAAAGCACATAACGGCGGACAGGATGCTTCATCTTGATTGAGGCGCGCGCTCGGCGAAAAACGGCGGAACGGCGGGCACAACGGGGTATCTTACGCTTTCACTCTGGGAGCGTCAAGGCAAGTGGAAGTGGAAACGGTTTTTGCGAGCAGAAAAAATGCAGAAACGCCCTAAAAAACCCTTACAGGTGCTTATTCGTGCGGGCGATTCTGCATCTGCGACTCAAGCCACTCATCGAGCACATTGCGCTTGAATCGCCACTGCCCACCGATTTTCGCTGCTGGAACCCGACCTTCCCGGGTCAGCTTGTAGACGGTCATAACGTGGAGGCCGAGGTACTTAGCAACCTCCTTCAACGTCATGATATCGTCTTGCCGGTAGGTGCCATTTCGCTTCATTTCTTTCCCTCCCATCCCTTAAAAGTGTTCTATCGGGAGTATATATAACGCATGGAAGAATTACAAGGCTTTTACTAATTATTTAGTAAAGTAGGAGAAGCTCAAAAATGGATAAGTTTAGATGGGGTTTAGTGCTTGAACTTCAATAAGTTGCAAGAATTTCGGAAAGAAGGCCTTTTGCCTCAAGAATGCGGTTGATCGCTTCGCGGACAGCGCCTTGACCACCCGTGCGAGCGGTTTGGTAGTGGCAAGCCCGCGCCACATCTTCAACCGCGTTGCCCACTGCCACGGCCAACCCGGCCCGGCGGATCATGGGCAGCTCTAGCAAGTCATCGGCGATCACGCAGACTTGCGCGTCTTTCAGGCGCCACCTCTTAAGGAGCTGCTCGTAAACCTTAACCTTCTGCTGGATTCCTTCGGAAAGGTGATCCACCCGCATCTCCTTGGCGCGGCGCTGCACGGTCTTGCTCTTGCGGCCGGAGATAATAGCGGATTTGAACCCGCTGAGGTGCCAGAGCACCAAACCTGTGCCGTCCTGGACGTTAAAGCGCTTCAGCTCATCACCCTGTTCGGCGTAGATAATGCCGCCGTCCGTGAGCACGCCATCGACATCCAGGATCAATGCCGTTATGGCTTCGGCGCGCTTGGTGAGATCCGCGTTCCAGGCAGCCGCCGGCCCGGGCATCACACAAACCCCGCTTTAAGGAGGTCTTGGACATCCAAGAGGCCGACCGGCGCGCGGCGATCGTTGATCACAACGAGCTCATCGATGCGGTATTCCCGCAGGAGCAGCAAAGCTTCCTCGGCAAGACGCTCCTGGTCGATCGTCTTGGGGTTGCGGGTCATGACTTTGGTGACAGGCAGATCGACCAGGCGGACCGCGTCCAGGTGGCGGCGCAGGTCGCCGTCCGTGAAGATGCCGGCCAGGCGGCCGCGGCTGTCCACGACCGTGGCCGAGCCGGCCCGGGCCTTGGTGATGGCGAGCAACGCGGCTTTCACCGGGGTGGCTTCGCGAACCACCGGATGCGCCGCGCCGGTGCGCATGATGTCTTTAACCTTTAAGAGCAACCGGCGGCCCAGCTGTCCGCCCGGGTGGAGCAGCGCAAAATCACTGGGCTTGAACCCCTTTGCTTCGGAAACCACGACAGCCAAGGCATCGCCCATGGCAAGCATGGCGGTGGTTGAGGAGGTCGGCGCCAGGTTCATGGCGCAGGCCTCGCGCTCAACGCTGACATCCAGCACCGCGTCGCTGTGCTTAGCCAGCGTGGATTTGCGGTTCCCCGTGAGCGCAATGAGCTTAGCGCCGATGCGCTTAAGAATGGGCAGCAACCGGGTGATCTCTTCCGTCTCACCGCTGTTGGAAAGCGCGAGCACCAGATCCTGGCGCGTGATCCGCCCCATGTCGCCGTGGATCGCTTCCGCGGGGTGGAGCCAAAAGCTGGGCGTGCCGATGGAAGCCATGGTGGAAGAAATCTTTTGGCCGATCAAGCCAGCCTTGCCCATGCCGGTCACGATCACGCGCCCCTCGCAAGCAACCATAAGGTCCACCGACCGCTGAAAATCCTTGCCGATGCGCGAAAGCAAACCGGTGATGGCCTGGGATTCGATGCGCAGAACTTCTTTGGCGCGCGTAGAAACAGAGGAACGGCTCATGCGCGTACGGCGGCGCGGATCGCTTGCATCTGATCTAAGAGTTGGGGCAGGTCCGCGAGCGGCAGCATGTTCGGGCCGTCGCAAGGCGCATGGTCCGGGTCTTCGTGCACCTCCAGGAACACGCCGCTGCAGTAACCCGTGGCGATCGCGGCGCGCACCAGCGTGGGCACGAATTCGCGCTGGCCGCCGGAGGAAGTGCCCAGGCCGCCCGGCAACTGCACCGAGTGCGTGCCGTCGAAAATAACCGGCACGCCAAAGCCGGCCATGACCTGCAAGCTGCGGAAATCCGAAACCAGGTTGTTGTACCCGAAGCTCGCTCCCCGCTCGGTCACCAGGATCGATTGGTTGCCCGCAGAGCGCGCCTTTTCAATGACCTGCTTCATGTCCCACGGGGCCAAAAATTGTCCCTTTTTAATATTCATGGCTTTGCCGGCAGCGGCCACGGCTTTGACCAAGTCAGTCTGTCGACTCAGAAAAGCCGGCACTTGAAGCAAATCGAGCACTTCGGAGGCCGGACCGACCTCCTCGCGGCAATGCACGTCACTCGTCACCGGAAGGCCCAGCTTTTTCTTTACGGCGGCAAGCACCTTGAGACCCTCTTTCATTCCCGGGCCGCGGTAGGAAGTGCCGGAGGTTCGATTGGCTTTGTCATAGCTGCACTTGACCACGTACGAGACGCCGGCTTTTTCACAGATCCGGCTCATCTTTTCCGCGTGGCGCAGCAGGTGCGCCTCGCTCTCGATGACATCCGGCCCGGCGATGAGGAGCAGCGGCTGGTCGAGCCCGACGCTGATTTTACCTATCTTAACCGCGCTCATGCGCTCTTCGCTGTCTTGGAGCGGCTGCGACGCGCGTGCGGGGTCTTCAGAGCGGCAGCCACGAACGCGCGGAAAAGCGGGTGCGGCAGGTCCGGCCGTGAGCGGAACTCCGGGTGGAATTGCGAGGCCACGAACCACGGGTGTCCCTTGAGCTCGAGCAATTCAACCAAGTTGCCCGGTTCGAAAACGCCGGACACGACCATCCCGGCTTTTTCCATCTGCTCGCGGTACGCGTTGTTGAATTCATACCGGTGCCGGTGGCGTTCCTGCACCTCATCTTTGCCGTAAGCGGCCGCGGCTTTGGTCTTGGGACGCAGCTTGCACGTGCACGCGCCCAGCCGCATAGAGCCGCCCAGCGCCTTGACCCCTTGCTGCTCTTCCAGCAGGCTGATGACCGGGTACGGCGTATCCTTGTCGAACTCCGTGGAATGCGCGCCCTTCATGTCGCAAACGTTGCGGGCAAACTCAATCACCGCGCATTGCATGCCCAAGCAAATACCGAAAAACGGGATACCCTTCTCGCGCGCGTGCCGAATCGCTTCCAATTTACCGTCGATGCCGCGGTGGCCGAACCCGCCGGGAATCAGGACGCCTTGGATGCCCTTGAGCCTCTCGGCAACGCCTTCCTTGAGCAGTTGCTCGGAATCAATGCGCTGCACATCGACTTGCGCATCCATTGCCAGTCCGCCGTGGCGAAGCGCCTCGTAGATGGATTTGTACGCGTCTTGGTGCTGGATGTATTTGCCGACCACGGCCAGCGTGACCTTCTTCTTGGGATTCAATGCGCGCTCGACCACGTTCACGCGCCAGTTTTCAGGGTCTTGTTTCGGGCATGTGAGGTTGAGCATGCGCAGGATCGTGTCGTCCAATCCTTGCTTGCTGAAAAGGAGCGGCACTTCGTACACATCGCGCACATCGAGCGCCTGGATCACGGCCTCAGGCTGCACGTTGCAGAACTGCGCGATCTTGCCGCGCACGGATTCGGAGAACGAGCGCTCGGTGCGGCACAGCAGCACGTCCGCCTGAAGGCCGATCTCGCGCAGCTTGCCCACCGAGTGCTGCGTGGGCTTGGTTTTTAGCTCGTCCGCGGCGCGGATGTAGGGCACCAGCGTGAGGTGGATGTTCAGCGCGTTGCCGGGCCCGACTTCGTTGCGCAATTGGCGGATGGCTTCCAAGAAAGGCAGGCCTTCAATGTCGCCGACCGTGCCGCCGACTTCGCAGATCACGATGTCCACGCCGTCGCGGGCGGCCAGCTTGGTGATGCAGCGCTTGATCTCGTCCGTGATGTGCGGCACGACCTGCACCGTGGCGCCGAGGTAATCGCCTTGGCGCTCCTTGGTGATTACTGAGTAGTAGACGCGGCCCGCGGTGACGTTGTTATCCTTGGTCATGGTCTGGCCTGTGAACCGTTCGTAATGGCCCAGGTCCAAATCCGCTTCCGCGCCGTCGTCGGTGACGTAGACTTCGCCGTGCTGGTACGGGCTCATGGTCCCGGGATCGACGTTGATGTAGGGATCTAATTTCTGCAGCGTCACCTTGAGTCCGCGCGACTTAAGCAGCAGGCCGATGGACGCGCACGCGATTCCCTTGCCTAAACTTGAAACCACTCCGCCTGTCACGAAAATGTACTTTGGCATCTCACCCGATCAACTTTTTATCGCGATCGTCCTGTCATCAGCGCATTGACGTTCTTTAAATCCTCCGGCGTATCGACGCCGAAGGTCTCGTGCGGTGTTTCCATCATTTTGATCCGGTGCCCGTGCTCCAGCGCGCGCAATTGCTCCAATTGCTCCAACTGCTCAAGCGGCGTGGGCGGAAGCTTGGGAAACCGCAGTACGAAATCCCGCTGGTAGCCATAAATGCCCAAGTGCTTGAAAACATATTCCGTCGGCGAGCGCTCGGGCGGATTGGCGCGCTGCCAGGGGATCGGCGCGCGCGAAAAGTACAGCGCAAACCCTTCTTGGTCCACGACCACTTTCACCACATTC
The DNA here is from genome assembly GCA_023247195.1 of Candidatus Omnitrophota bacterium. GTDB lineage: Bacteria > Omnitrophota > Gorgyraeia > Aquiviventales > Aquiviventaceae > JAHFGY01. The sequence goes on from JAHFGY010000004.1 coordinate 28,758, forward strand.
GGGTTGTTCAAGTCTTCGGCCCGGCGCAGCCGCGTCATGAGCGATGCCATGGGCACATCCGGGTGCGCCTCGAGGTACTCGGCCAATTGGTCCACCATTTCCGGGTGCACGAGCGGCTCATCGCCCTGGATGTTGATGACAACGGTCTCGGCGTTCTTGTAAGCGACTTCAGCCACGCGGTCCGTACCGCTGCGCGCGGCCGGGTCCGTGAGCATGGCCTGGCCGCCCGCGGCCTCCACGGCGTCCACGATGCGCTGGTCGTCCGTGGCAACCACGACCTCGGTAGCTCGCTTGGCGCGTTTCACGCCCGCGTAAACATGCGCGATCATGGGTTTGCCGTTCATCAATGCCAAAGGCTTGCCCGGCAGCCGCGTGGAGGCGTAGCGCGCCGGGATCACGGCTAAGACACCGCCCATTATTCGGATGTCCTCTTTCCCACGCGCGCGCTCTTCTGCGCTCGAATGCGCTCGCGCAGCTCGTCCGGCGTGACCGTGGCCACGCCTACCTTGCCCACGACCACGCCCGCGGCAAAGTTTGCCAACTGGGCGGCTACGGGCTTGGACGCGCCGCAGGCCAGGGCCAAGGTGTAGGTGCCGATCACGGTGTCGCCGGCGCCGGCCACGTCGAAAACCGCTTGCGCCATGGTCGGAATCCACGTGCGGCGGCCGCCACGCTCGAACAAACAAATGCCATCTTCCCCGAGCGTAATGAGCAAGCTCTCGCAATCCAGCTTGCGCAAGATGATCTCGCCCGCCTTGTCGATGTCAGCCTGCGTCTTGAGCTCGAACCCGGCCGCTTGCCCGGCCTCAAGCCGGTTCGGCGTGAGGCACGTGACGCGCTTATATAAGTGGAAATGCTCTTGTTTGGGATCAACGGTGATGATTTTCTTGTGCTTGCGCGCCAGAGGAATCACCGCGGCCAGCAATGCCCGGCTGATCACGCCCTTGTTGTAGTCTTCAAGGATGATAGCGTCCACGTCTTGGATGCGCTCGCGCACCTGATCCACCAGCCGATCGATCAAGTCGGCCGGCAGCGCGTCGGCTTGCTCGCGGTCCACGCGCACAACCTGCTGGTGGTGCGCGATCACGCGCGTCTTGACCGTGGTCGGACGGTCGGTGCGGATCATGGATGTGGCGTCGATCTGCCGCGACGCGAGCCCACCGATCAGCAGCTCGCCGTAACGGTCCGTGCCCACGGCGCCGACGACCGAAACCTGGCCGCCGAGCGCGCGGATGTTGTTCGCCACGTTCGCGGCGCCGCCCGGCATGGTGGACTCGGACTGCACCCAAACGACCGGCACCGGCGCCTCGGGGCTGATGCGGCTCACTTTGCCCCAGAGGAACTCGTCGAGCATCATGTCGCCGATCACAAGGACGCGGGCCTTTTCAAAGCGCGCAAGCAAGCGATCCACGCCGGCTAGCGCGAGCGGCTTGGGCGAGGCGGCCATCACAGCTGCTCCGCCACGGCGCGGATCAAGAGCGGTATCAAGATTTCGTGATGCCCGGTGATATGGATCCCGCGGCCACCCAAAAGCGTCGGGCGCTTGAGAACGTTCTCATGCGGGCGGTAATGCCGGATCATGTCGAAATCGAATGCGGTGAAGTCCTTGACGCTGCTGCCGAGGTTGCGCGCAATGGACACGGCTTTTAGGAACACCTCCGGCAGAATCACGGCCGAGCCCAGGTTTCCCACCACGCCGCCCTGCCCCAACTGCGAAACCACGCCGATCAAGGTGCGGAAGTCGTGCAGCGATGTTTGGCCGATGGCCGCGCCGTCCGCGGAAGATTGCTGGTGGATGATGTCCGTGCCGATCGCAACGTGCACGGTCGCGGGAACGTCCATTTCCACGCAAGTCGCAAGCAGGCTCAAGCGACGATACGGAAGCTTTTTCTTGATGATCATGTGCCCCACGCTGCGGCCAAGCCCCCAGCCTTTTTTCGCGCCGTCGCGGATCGCAGCATTAAGCGTGGCGTGCGTTTCTTCTGCCATACCGAAAGAGCCGTCGGCGAGCGCAGACGCCACATCCTCGGAGGTGCTTCCCATGAACGCGAGCTCGAAATCATGGATAACGCCCGCGCCGTTGAGCGCGATGCCGGTCACGATCTTGCGCTTAATGAGGTCGGTGAGGAGGGGGCTGAGGCCTACCTTAATAACGTGCGCGCCGAACATGAAAAGGACCGGCTTTTTCTGCTTATGCGCGGCCGCGATGGCTTCGACGATGTACCGCAAGTCTTTTGCGGCAAGGATATTCGGCAGGGATTCGTAGAATTCGCGGAAGGTTCCACCCTTACGGCAAGGCCTTGCAAAGCTATCAAAACTGACCTTGCTCTTCCTGGAAGCGACCGGGTAGGTCTTGAGTTTTGCCAGGTCGGGCGTAGGCACGGCAAATTCTAGCAGAGGCTTCCAGGAGTGTCAATTACACACTCGACGTGCCTGAAAGCGCTCCCTCCGCCTGACTTATATGGTATATTTTATAATCAATATGTAAGTACCGCCAAAGGCAAACCTGCGGTAACGCAGGGACGTCCCGCAAGCTTTGCTTCGCAAAGCGGGCTCGCGGGACCCCGCACGAAACTTCGCGCGGTGAAGTCGCGGGGCAAAGCTTCGGATCCCTTCTATTCTATAGGGACTGCCAGGCTGCCGAAAAACCGGCAGCCTTTTTCCTATAAGATGCTAACGACCTATCGAAGAACAGAATTCAGAAAATTTCTCAGCGTTGTCTTAGCGGGCGTCGTTGCGCTTTCCAACACGCCGCTTCTCCTCGCTGCGCCTTCATCCAGCAGCAGTCTGCTTGCGCCCAGTCCAGCCAGCCAACTGCCGGGCCTTGAGGTCGCTTCCCTGCTCGATGAATTAGACACCGCCTACGGTTTCCCGCAATACCAACTCACCAGCGATATCACGAGCAAGAAAACGACGCTGGCATTGCAATTCGATGCTAAAGGCCTTGCGGCTTTTCAGCAAAACTCCCGAGAGTCTACCGGCGCCCACCTAGGTCTGACCGCCCTTGTACTAGGCTTGGCGCGACAGTATGCCTGGCAGAATCACGCGTTTGACGAAGTTATTCGGACGTACGCGCAGGATCGGCAAATGACCGCAGCGGAGACGCAACAACTGCTGGCGAACGAAGACATCCTGAGGCTTGTGCTCACACCCAATGCGTATCTGGAAATCCTCCAACAGGCTGTGGTGGATTCGGGTTTGTTTCAATGCATAGTAGCCGCTCCAGACGACACTCCACATGACCAACTCACCGCTCTCCGTCGGACCCTCGCCGACGATCTGCGCGCTTTTTTTCCCGGCGCGACGGTGTCCGATAACTGGTATCGATTCGCCCCATCGCCGAACAGGTCAACGGAAAATGAGCCGGCGATGCGATGGTCCGGTCGAGGACTCTCTCCCAAACAGCATGAGATCGTTGATACCGTCATTGGCGACTATTTTTCAGGCGAGCAGCCCGGCCCCCTAGCCACAGAGCTTGATCAACAATCTTACGAATACAGCTACCTGGATCCGGACGGAATACTTGCAGATGCCGGCGTGCGTATTTTATTTCTTGAAGGCCTTCTGGAGCGCATCCGTGAGGCTTGCGAGGCGGAGGGAGAAGAATTTCCTGAAGACCTGGCCATTCACCCGGCCCGCCAACACCGGACGCTGCTGCTGGACCCGACTCAGCATGAAGCCATTGCAAGACAGCCTATTGAATGGCGCGGCCGGCTGGCCCGTCATGAGCTGGCGCACATTGAGCATCCGGAGCTGACCGAAGAGCAAATTCAAGCGGTAGCGGAATGGGCAATCGGAGAAACCGATCCCAATGCATCGATGAGCGCGGTGGAAATAAGCCGGTCAGAGGACTTTGCCGCCGCGATGCGGGGCGTACCGGGAGGCAGCTATTCAAATAGTCAGCTGGCGGCTGCAGCCGGAATCGCTCGAGGAACTTATTCGCGGGTGCTTGCTTCGGAAAAAATCCGCCGCATTCATCAGGAAAACGAGCGCCGCAAGCGCGAGCAAACCGGGCTCGCTCCAATTATTCTCATCGACGTAAGCAATGAAGAGCTCCGAGAACAAACGCTGCGGGCGATCGACGAGCACGTGTCCGATATTCCGCCCGGGGATCACTTTCTGACAGACCTAAGCTCGTACCTTCATATCACCGCCATGACGATACATAAGCACGAGGCTTATATTCTCGCAAAAATCGCGGAATTGAACGCGCAGAAGAAATTACGGGACGAGCCCACGATAAACATTATTTCACGGGGCGTGGTATGGAGAGTTCAACAAGCGCTCCCTACGACGAAAGGTGGCTCCTACTATTGGACGCAGCTTGCTGATCTTTGGGGCATCGGCTGGGTAAGCCTCCAGAACCATTTGAAAGAAATTGAAGATTTGCTGGCCGTTGAAAATGAGCGGCGGAAGGAGGATCCGAAGGCAGTTCCCATTGAAATTTTAAAGGCACCTGCCGCGGGCAGCGTATTGCAGAGTTTTGCAGAGGGATTACCGAACGTGGATCCTGGGATTTACTCGTTGGGGCGGTTGGCCGAATTGGCGGGCTCTAGCTACGAGGTGATTTACCAATATCGAGATGAAGCCGCCGAACTTGTTTCCGCCGAGAATATTCGCCGAAGCGGACTTGTCACCCCCATACGCCCTATTGAAATCCGAGAGCTCGGCGATATCTTGCCTCGTATCGCGGCAGCGCTTCCCGGCATCGCACCGGGTTCCTACAGCCTGACCGCCTTCGCACAAGCGGTAGGCGTGAGCCAAACATCGATCACGACCAACCTCACCGAAGTACAGAATTTGCTCGCTGCCCACAATCACGCTCGATCCAGTGCGGCAATATTCCTGGAATCTCCCGTGATTTTTGAGCGGCTTTTGCACGATTATGCACCGGCCTTGCAGGAAGGCTTGCTTAATGAGGATTGGCTGCGGCGAGCGTTCTCTGCCGGCCCTGCCGGCGTATCCGAGCTGCTGAGCGAGCTCACGGACAGCGGCACGGCGTCCTTATGCCGAGTGCTGGTTCTCGTTGAATTGTACCCCTTCCTATTTGAGCGGCTATACGTGGACATGGATGACACCCTCTTCACCTCTCCGCTATTCGTCGGCAGCGAAGCATGGATACGGAGCGAATACGCCCTGCATGGGCGGCCAATCAGCCATCTGAAGAATGAAAAACGGCGAATCGAAGGATGGTTGATCCACTCCGGCGTTCCGTTTCAGGCCGTTGAGCCTCTTGTGCCGGAAAAACTCCTGCAAATCCAGCAGCGCTACCCGCACATTCAGATCATTGGCCTGACGGCGCGGGGCCAAGAAGACAGGTCAAATACGGAGTCGATTCTCAAGCAATTGGGACTGAGCATCGAGATTTTATACGGCGGGTCAAGCTACGGCAAGCGCCAGCAATGGAATCAAGCACGTACGGCGGCCGGAAGGCTGCAGACAAGCGGCACCGCAAATGCGCAACCCGAATCAGAGTCAGACGAAACCGACTCCGACGAAGACCAAAGCGCGGCGCAACCGGAAGACACTACCAGCGGCCAAAACGAGCAGGCGCGCCGATGGTGGGTGCTCCTCGATGACGGCCTGGACAGGCTGGCGAAAAAACCTCAGCGAGAGAGCTGGCTTGATGAGCAGATCGCTGCGGTGGGATACGCCCCTCCCATTCGTTATGACTGGAGCGCCTCTCGAGACCACATGCTTCAAGACCTCGAATCGGGCGACCTCATCTCCAGTTGGCGCTGGGCCATGGACGCTCTGGCGCTCCTCAAATATGAACCGGATACCCGCAGGCGCCTGGAAACGCTCGCTCAAATTCAGGCGCTGGTCGTTGAACCGGCCTTTGCCAGAATGCAGGCCGAGCAACCCCACCCCGATGAGGTCGAAGGCATCGACCGCTTGCTCGTTGGTTATGTCGAAGCGGTAACCGCGCTGCTCGCGCAAGGGCCCGCCGAGTTGGCTGAAACAGTCGGCATCGATTGGACGGAATATGTCGCCTATAGCGCCTTTCTTATCCTGATGCCGAATAACGCGGAAGATTTCACGAACGCCTACATGAACGGGCTTCTTCCAATCCGCGAAGTTAGCCGCCAGAGCCGCGGGCTTCCGGAAGCAAACTACTTTATTGAGATGACGCCAGAGAACATTTTCCTCTTCATGGAACCGCTGATCCGCTACCTGCGGACGGAGAAGCCGAGCCTCGTGGTACTCCCGGACACCGGCGCCCGCCCTTTTTTCGACCTGCTCAATAAGGTGATTGAAGCTGAGGGGCTCCCGACAAAATTGCTGATTTTTCCGATAAGCCGGAACACGGCCAGCGACACTCTCTATGAGCTCAAGCTTTGGATGACCAGCCAGCAAACCCGCTTCACAAGATTATTCCAAGGCATCGATCCTTCGGGTGTGGCCGGAAAGGATGTCGTGATCTTGGATGACAACATTACTTCAGGCGAGACGATTCTCATGCTCCAAACGCTTCTTAAGGACGTGTGGGGTGCAGGGACGATCGTAGGACTCACGCCGTTTGCGTACAGGCGAGGTTACCCCTTCCCGTTTATCGCCACATGCGTCTTGCCGGCTCAAGGTTTTGCATGGAGGCGCCAAAACCCGCCCGTCGTGGTGATCACACCCTGGGAGAATTCCCCCACGTTGCGCGGTGCGGCCAGCCGCTCGCGATTTGAACGGCCGCCCGTCAAGCTAATACAAAGCCCGAAAAACCAAGCCGCGGCCATTGAGCGTTTGCAACAATTTATGGGGGCGTACGGGGCCTCGAATAGGGATTTGACACTGACGCTCAAAGAGACGGCGGAAGAGCCTTTCCCCTTTATGGAAATCGCTGGCTCTTCTCAGAGCGCGGAGCCGTCTCCGTCGGAAGCGGAAAGATCGGAATCGATCGTGGCTATCCCTATCTCCAACTCCGTGGAACTTCGTGAGCTTGGACGCCGGCTCCCCGGATGGGTTCGCACGGAGTATGCGCTCACAAAGGAAGAGTTGCCGCATGCCACGGAACCCGGAACCATGCTCTACGAGATCTGGGACAAACAAACGGATGAGCCGCTCGGATTGTGCATTCTCCTATGGGTCTGGGATGAGAATAATAACCGCAATATCCTGATCCGGAAAATTCAGCCCCGGATAGATGCCGATGATCGAGTGGATCCGGTCCAGCTCATCGAAGGCATCCGCAACTGGCTAGAGACCGAACCCATCGACCTGCACGCGCTCCTGATCGATGCGAACAGCATCACAATGACCCGGGTCTCGGAGTCGCACCGGGTCCGGGCGCTGATCAATGACGCCTATGCCTCGCATCCCAGGGTGCGCGACCAATTGACAACCCAGGGCTATGCGCATCCGTGGATAGGCCAAGCCAATGTTGTTTTCATAAAACGGCTCACGCCAGAAGAAAGAGCGCGGATAGCCGAAGGAAGGGCGCTGCTTGAAAATATCAGCCAATCGCGCTTGAACCGCATTCTTCACCCTGATTTGCTGTCGCAATTCAATGATGCGTCCATCCTTTTGAATAGCGGGCTTCCTCCCAGCGAGGAGGACCTTGCCCTTCTGCGCGTCTTGCAAAGGCATGACGCGCTGTTGCGATACGCGGCTTCCGCAGAAGCCAAGCGTAATCCTGAACAACTGGAACGATACGGCACACGCATTCTTTATGACTCGCTTGTCGAGGCTTCAGAGCTTTCCGGCGAGCGCTTGAGCTTTCCGGAAGGCTTTTTTGAAGGGGATTACGGGCGGGTTCGAGCGGAGGAAGCATTCCTGTACTACATCCAAAATATTTGGGAGGACGGGTACCACCTCGGCCAATTGCGAACCGCGGATTTGCGCCAATACGGGCTGGGTCCCGCCCTACGGCTCCATTTCAATAATGACCGCGGAGCTCTGATCGAGTTTCTCTGCCCGGGAGGTTACGTCCAATCCGGAAAAAACCGGTACCGCCCAAATCCTGAACAAGAGGTGACATCCAGGATGTGGGCGCACTTCATGGCGGGCGAATGGTGGACGATCGCTCCCGGAGCGCGGTATACGCTCAAGGCAAATGACAAAGCGGGCGATCGCTATCGAGGCCTGGTAGCTTCATTCGAGGTGAACGCGAATCATGGGCCGATCGCGATCCTGCGGGATGTGGCCGGCGTTGAACACGCTATAGCGCATCAAGTTGACCAAAGTCACGTGGCTTCCACCTCGGTTCGTCTTGCGAAATATCGGCTATTCAAACGAAAATCCACCGCGGGACCGCTATTAGCCGCACTCAATATCCACCGTTGGCTGGCGGGCCACCACATCCAGGTTTCCGCGGAAATGCAGCCCGTCACAATGCCCTCTCAGCAGGTGAACCAACTCATGAGGTGGCGATCCGTCAAGGGCGTCAATAAACTCTATAATCCCGCCGTTAGTCTGGTGCCCGAGCAAGATCCAGCCTTGGGAACGGTTTTGAGAATTTATGCGCCTCAGCCCGGTAAGGAACTTGCCGAAGCAGACTTGGTCGGTATCTGTTTCCGCGACTCGAATGGAGTGATCATCTATGAAACCCTCGCGGAACAACTGGGGGCGGTTGATATCGACGCCTGGATTCGCGGGCTACCTGTCACTCCCCTGGCGCGCAGCGGCAATTTCTTTCGACTGAGCCAAACCGGTCAACTACTCGCTCAGCTTCCGGGGAATCGGAAAAGCCGTCCGGTTTCCGTGGATAGCAGCTATGCCAATCAAATCGTTTTTGCCCGCCTTGAAAATCATGCGGCCTACGGAACCCTTTTAGCCGTCTATCCTGTTGATCCAACAACGGGGATAGTGCAGAGCAACCAAAGGATCCGTGCCTACGCCTGGGTTGAGGATGAGCTGCGGGCATTGGCCGGAGGGATTGTTCCATACGAAGAACAGTTTCCTACCCCCTCACCGGAGTTCTCATCGGATGAGGCTCAGTCAAAAGAAGGGGATCACCCCGATGAAGCAGTCTCGCTTCCTGAGCCGCGGGAGGGAGACGCGGTCCGCGCAGAGCGAGGAGGTGTTTGGAGAAACACGACTATTCTTCGCATTGTCCCGGGGAAGTATATATTTGTTTCATGGAGAAATGTCGAACTCGGCATACCGTGGGAGAAAATTCAAACCCATCTTCAAAGAGCGGACGGAAGCCCGCTTATGCAATCTGAGGAAAGCAGTCCCGAGACGGATTCGGCCGCATCGGCTCCTCCGGAAGAAACACTGCTCCTTTCCCAGGTTGCTTTTAGCGATTCATCCACCGGAGAAAAAATCGTATCTCTCCTTGCTGATAAGGACATCCGGACAGTCGCGGATCTTCTCGCCCGCGGGGCCGATCCGTTTATTGCCGTTGATGATGGCTATGCTCTTAACCGGGATGATTGGCAGGAATTGGACCTCGCCCTGGGCTTGCTCGGCGCTCCGATCCTTATGGATCCCGCAGCCACGGCCGATTCAGATTCAACCGAGTCTCTTCCCATCCAGGGGCCCCTGCGCAAGTCGCGCGTGATTTACGGACTTTGGAGGCTGCATATTCTCAGCCTGTCCGAACTGGCACACCGATTCGATAGGGCGCGCCCTGCCCTGGCCGCATCCCTCAGCCCCGATGAACTGCTCCGCGTTGAAGATTGGCTAACAGAACAAGGCTACGCAATCGTCTCTGAGCCAGTTGAACCGGCATATCTGCCAAGCCACCAGACATTCTCCACAAGCCGGATCAGAAGAATGATTCAAGCCATTCTGCCTGATTTTCCAGGCGGCGAATTCACTTACAAGGAATTCTCGGAATTGACGGGGATTGATCCCGCAACGATCAGCACTAACCGCGTCCTTATCGACCAATTGGTCGCCGCAGAAAATGCGATCCGTGAGCGAGCCAGCCGGCAAACCATCCGCTTGGGAGAAGATATCCTGCAAAAGATTGAGGGTTTATTGCCTGAGACCCCCGGAGGGGAATATACGCTGAAGGACTTGGGCGGGCTGTGGGGGCTATCGCCCCCGACGCTGGCGAAATACAGAGAAGAAATAGACTTGCTGGTGGAACAAGAGAACAACGACCCCGGAAGAGAAAGCCCCGAGGATGAGATCCAACTCTATGAGCCAGACCCTCTTGTCCGTATTGCGGCGGCATTCAAAGAAGTCCGGGGAGGAACGTACTCGGCCGAAAAACTGGCAAGAGCCCTTCATACCGCCTTACCAACCTTCAACAAATATGAGGCTGAAATTCTGGCTTTACTCGAGAAAGAGAATGAGTCGCTGAAGACCCAGGGAAAGCCACAAATTGAATATCGCCCCCGAGCTGTTCTCAAAAGAATCCGGGCTGACTTGCCGAACCTGCCCGGGGGCAACTACTCCATCAAGAGCTTCTCGGAGGCCATGGTGATAACAAGATCGAGCGTGCCAAAATTTGAGCCTGAAATCCAAGCGATGATCATAGAAGTGAACGCCTTGCGAAAAGAACAACAGCGCACAGACTTTATCCACTTATCGGCGCAACCCGCGGTGAATACGTCAGAAATTCTATTCGACGAAATTATACAGAGAATTTCTACAATTCCCGCCGGCGAATATACCTGGTCAGGTCTTGCTAGGGAATTGAAGGCGGGCAAGGGCTATGTTATTGGAAAACAGAAAAAACTGACGACTGTTATAGCTGCTGATAATGTTGCCCGCGAGAAACGCAACGAGGGCCCTATCGTGATAATCGCTCCTGATCGCATGGAGGACCTTGCGGCACGATTACCAAAGGTGCAGGGTAAGGTATACCAAATGAAGGATTTCGCGGAAGCGGTGGGCATTTCTCAAAGCGTGCTCAATAGGCACAGCACCGAAGTCGATGCGCTCCTGCTCACTGACAACATCCGGCGTAAAGCAGCAAACGAGCCGGAAATCGCCCTCTGGGAGCAGGATTCTTTTTTGAAAATCGAGCAGCTAATCCCCTCCCTTGCGGGCGGCTGGTACTCATTTGATGATCTAGCGGAACTCGTCCATGCGCATCGAAAAACGCTTGCCAGTTATGCGGATGAGATTGAACGTCTCATGGGTGCCGAGAATCTGAAGCGTCGCCAAGCCGGGCGCAAGGATTTTATTTTCTTGTTACGAAAACCTGTTTTACCGCGTGTGAGGCAAGTTCTTCCTTGGCTGGACGGAGGGACTTATTCGTGGGAAGACCTGGCGGCCGCCACAGGGCTGGAAGCCAAGACTCTTTCATATAATTACCGCGACGCAGTCTTGGAGATCATTGCGGCTGAGAATCTGAACCGGTCACCGGATAATCAGATCATTTTGCTATCGAAGCAATCTCCTTCTTCCCAAGCGCTCGCGGGACGATTCGACGGAGCCGACCTACGCCAGGCGGAGCCGATCGAAGACGCTGAAACAACCCAGCTTATCGATGCGGCCGGCGTTATTTCAGAGAACTTCAAAGACGTGCTTGGCGGGGTCGAAGCCGAGCTCCCGGCGCTCCAGCAGCAGACGGATCAGCAAGAGGAGCCTCTCTCCGGAAAGAAAAAGCTGACGTTTAAGCTCGTGGCTTTCCGGAATGCGGCAGGCGAGATTGAGGCCCGCGGACCTTACATCCAGCGCACCGGTTCGGTGATCTACTTGAACGCCGGGCGCGCTGACCTGAGCGTAGAAAACAAGCGGAGAGCGCTGAAGCACGACATCATCGGTCATGACTGGCAGCTCTTAATGGATACTTTGGGCTACGCATCTCCGGAGAAAATTCCGCATGCCATTGCCGAGGCGTTCGGCCTCTATATGGGCGAGTTTTCGGATATATCTGATACCGAGGAGCGCATTGAACTCGTGCTAGCCATTCTGGAGCAGAGGCTGGGGATGGTTATCCCTGTGAATGGAGAACCGGCGTCAATGACAGCCGCTCCTTCTCAGGCTGACTTCTGTCCCTCGCTGCTGCATTCGAGAAACCCCACCCGCGCCCTGCCCCGCCATGAAATTGCGGATGCGCTTCGGAAGCTGCCCGATATCCAGACTTTGTACATTGAACATGCCAACCCGATTACAGCGACGAGCATCCGGAACAAACTTTTGAACACTGGCTTAACGCATATCCGGCAGCTGGAAGAGCTGACACCGGAAGAACTCAATGCCCTACTGGGTCGCAGGGCGGATGAAGCTGCAGTGATGGCTATTGAAGCGGCTCTGCAAAGGCTCGGCAAATCACTCAGCGCCTTCGACTCTATCGACACGTTGAAAATTCCCGGGACCTCGGACCGTCAGCGCACGCGTCTGCTAATCATTCTCAAATCAAATGGCATCCTGACGATTCCCAAGCTGCTGGAAACGCCCGACGCCAAATTGGAAGGTATTCTTGCGGGGGCTTCAATGATCGGTGAAACACCGATTAACTATCTGATGCTGCGGATCCGAGAGCTTAGGGATGCCACCCCGATGAAACCTTCATCCACGCAAGCGGCGATGATTCATGTGGGTGTGAACGCGACCGGGATACCTTCCTTCAGCGCTGAAGGGCAGTCGGAACTGGATCAACTGCTTGCGCAGATGTGCAGCAGCTTGAACAACACCATGGAAAATCCGACAGAAGACCTGGAACTGCTGATCAAGAACTGGCAAAGGCAGCGCGAAGAAATCGAATCAAGCGGCTAGCGCCGCCAGCGCCGCAGAATGCACTTCCTCAACGGAAAGCTCGGTCAGGCACTTAAAGGCGATGTCGCAGTTGTGCGCCAGGCAGACCTCGCAGCCCACCTCTTTATGCAGGATCACATGCCCCTGCCCCACCGGACCCCAGCGCTTGGGCGATAGCCCGGCTTGGTTTCGGCCGAAGATAACCACTACTTTTGTTCCGACCGCGGCGGCCAAGTGAACCGGGCCGGAATCATTTGAGATCAAGAGCTTGGCGCGCGCAAGAACCGCGATGAGTTCGGCGATCGAAAGCTGTCCGGCCAGGTTGACCGACGGCGAGCGCATAGCGCGGGCAACCGCGTCCGCGTGCGGCTTATCTTCCTTCCCCGCCACGAGAACAATGCGCAGCCCTGGTGCCGCCAGCTTGTCGGCGACCGCGGCGAAGCGCTCAGGCATCCATCGTTTCGACACGCAGCTGGCGGACGGGTGCACCGCGACGAAGGTGGCCCCTGCCGGCACACCCGCGGCTTGCAAGCGCTGCGTGACGCGCGCGGCCGCTTCCGGCTGAACAGCGACGAAAGGCTCCGGCGGCCCCGGCTGCACGCCGAAAACGCGCAGCATTTCCACCGCGTATTCGGACTCGTGCTTCTGGCCTTCCTGCTTGGTGTGCGGCACGCGGTGCGTCAAAAGCCACGGTTGCTTGCGGTCGTAACCGACGCGGCGCCGAATACCGGCCAGGAATGGGATCCAATGCGCGCGGTTGCTCGGGTGCAGCACAAGCGCGGTGTCGAAACGGTGAGGCCGCAGGCTCCGCGCGAACGCGACCGTTGCCAGCGGCGAGCGGTGCTTCCCTTCCTTGTCGTAAGCAAGAACCGCGTTTACGTCCGGGTTCCCGGTGACGACATCGCGGCACGCTTCGCGCACGAGCACGCCGATATAAGACTGCGGCCACGCGCGGCGCGCGGCGCGCAGCACCGCGGTGGAAAGCGCCACGTCGCCGATGCGGTCGAGCCGCACGACGAGCAAGCGTCGTGGCGCGTCGAGCACCTGTCTGGGCGGCTCAAGCGGTTTGGCGGATAGACTGTCCGGGCTTTCCATCGATCACTTCCTTAACGGCGCTCATGACCTCATCCGATGAAACATACCGCATGCATTCGTGGTTGTACCGGCACAAAGGCTGCTCGCATGGCGAACAGAAAAGCCGGCGGCGGATCGCGATGCCGCGCGAGCCCCAGGGGCCGTACTTGCGCGCGTCGGTTGGGCCGAAGATCGCGACCGTGGGCACGTTCATGAGCGAAGCCATGTGGAGCGACGCGGAATCGTTGGTCACGACCACGCGCATGCGCTGCATGAGCAGACCCAGCTGCCGGATGGTCGCAAGCCCCACGCAGCTGTGGCTGGGCACGGTCAAGCGGCTCTGAATCTCGTCGATGATCGATTTTTCATCCGGCTCGCCGGAGAATACGATCTCCATGCCGAGCTCGCGGTGCAACCGCTCCGCGACCGCGGCGAACGACTCCGGCTGCCAGCGCTTGGTATGGCTGCGCGCGCCCGGACACAGCAGCGCGCAAGGCCGGCCAGCCGGCAGATTCCACCGCTTAAGGATGTGCTCCACTTGCTGGCGATCGCGCGGGCCGAAATACAGAACCGGCTCGGTGAGCTTCGGCACGCGGCGCACCACGTCGGGCGCTTGAGCCTCGAGCTTCCACAGATGGCGGTCATGCATGTGATGCAGCCGTGCGGGCGGCCGGCGGGCATATTGCCACGCACGCCACGGCTTGAGCAAAAAAGGAAACGCGGTGCTTCGCAGATCCACGATCACTTGGGGCCGCCATCCCCACAGCCGCAAAAACAGCCGCACGCGCGAGCCCGCGTCTTCATGACGATCCATATTGATCAATTGCTGGATGCGCGGATCTTCTTCAAACAAGAGAGCGGCGCGCTCGCCCACGAGCAACGCCAGATGCGCCTTGGGGTAAGCCTGGCGCACGCGCGCCACGACCTCGCACACCAAAATGCCGTCGCCGATATTAGAGGGGCCGATCACCAACACCCGGCGCACGGTCATGGGCCGGACATCCCCGCGGCAGATGAAAGAATTTGGTCGGCCGCGTCAAACACTTGGTCCACGGTGAGCGCTTCCATGCCCAGGTGCAGCGGCTCATCCGCCGAGTAGCACGGCACCTGCGGGCATGCGTCCGGACGGCTCACCACGTGCACGCGGTCCGCGGGCCCGAGCGGCCCGGTGAGCGCGGGCGACGTGGGGCCGTACAGCCCCAGAACTTTTCCGCCTACCGCGGCGGCCAAATGCAGCACGCCGGTATCATTCGACACAAAGAGCGCGGCTTGCTGCGCGCAAGCGGCCAACTGGCGCAGCGATTGCCGGCCCGCCCACACCCACGAGGGCTGGCGCATGTTGGTGGCCACGGCTTGAGCCAGTTGTTGATCATCCGGGCCGCCGGTGATGGCGATCGACACGCCGAACGCGTCGGCTAAACGATCCCCCAATGCCGCGAAGCGCTCGGCGGGCCAGCGCTTGTGCAGCCAATTGGCGCCGGGGTGCAGCATGACCCACTGCGACGGCTTTAAGCCCGGCGGCTGCATCCAGGCTCGAGCTCCGGCCTTTTCCTCATCAGTCAGCGTGCAGGTATAAGGAGCCAGCTCCGCGGAAACGCCGAACGGCGTGAGCAGCGGCAGATACGAAGCCGCCTTGTGAGCCAGCGGCGGTCCGGCGACCGGGTGCGTCAGCAAGCGGCGCACTTTCGAATGCGAAAATCCCACGCGCATGGGAATGCCCGCCCATTTTGTGACAAGCGTGCGCGAAAAACTCTTGCGCAAGATAATGGCCGCGTCGGCTTGCAGCGGGCGGACCTGGCGAGCTGACCGCAGCATGAGCGGCAATCCGAACACGCCGGATTGCTCGTAGTACGGCACAAAGCGCGCGACGTCCGGGTTATGCTGCAGGATGGGTTCGCACTGCGGCAAAGCCAGGGCCAGGATCTCGGTCTGCGGAAGGCCGCGCTTCAAGGCTTGCAGAAAAGGGGTGGCAAATAACGTTTCGCCGAACCAGTTGGGCAGCACGACAAGCACGCGCTTCATTTCCGGCGGCCCAACGCTTCCGCGTACACGCGCTCCAGCTTATCGGCCATGCCGTCGAGCGCGTACCGGCCGCGAACAACCGCCAATCCTTGCGCGGCCATCGCCGCGGCTCCCGCCGGATCATGCAGGATCGACGCGATCGCAGCGGCCAAGCCTTCCGGATCCTGCGCCTTCACTTGCGTACCCACTCCGCTTTCATCGAGCAGCCACGTGGAGCCGCCGCCACGCCGGATCGCCACAACCGGCCGCGCGGCGGCCATGGCTTCGAGCAGCACAAGGCCGAACCCTTCTTTGTCCGCGGGCAAAAACACAAAGACGTCCATTGCCGCGAGCGCTTCGCGCGTCACATTCACCGACGGCACGAAGTGGATGCGGTCTTTTTGAAGAAGCGTTGCCGCCAGCGCTAGAAGGCGCTCGCGGTCTTCTCCTTCTCCGACGATCAGCAACTGCACGCCCGGGACCGCTTTAAGCAGGTGCTGCCACGCATTCAATAATTGATCAATGGCGCGCGCACGGATCAGACGCGTGACGGTGCCCACGACCTGTCCTTGGGTCGAAAGACCGAAATCGCTGCGCAGCCGGTCTCTTTCCGCTTGCCCGCCGGGCGCAAACAGCCCCGCGTCGATGCCATGCGGCACCAAGCGGATCCGGTTTTCCGGAACATGAAAGTCTTGCTTCAAGTGCTCGGCCACCGGCGGGCTGATCGCAATGCTCAAGTCGCCCGAGCAGGGCCAGAACCGCCTGCCCAGGTTCGGTCGGAAAAAGCCGTGCCAGGTTGCCACATAGGGAACGCGAAGTTTCTTGGACAGCCGCGCGGCCACGACCTGCGACGTGCGCGTGTGCGCATGGAGGACATCGAACGGCTCTTTACGCAGCCGATCGGCGAGCTGGCGCGTGGCCGCGAACACGCCGAGGCTGAATTCAGCGCTGGTTCCCAAGGCAAATGGCCAGTAAGCGCAGTTCGCGGCGGAGAGCTCTGCTTGCAGCGGGCCCGGTGCCGCAGCCACGGCAACCGTGTGGCCGCGTCGCTGCAGGCAAGCCGCGGTCGTCACGACCGAGCGCGCAACCCCGCCGACGCGCAAGTGAGACGTTAAGTGGAGGATGCGCATGGCCGCGGCAAAAGGCCGAGCACGGCAGCAATCACTTCAGACGCTTCGATGCGTTTCATGCACGCGTGGGTGACCGTCTTGCACGTCGGCGAATAGCACGGGCTGCAAAACACATCCTTCTTGATCACCTGTCCCGTGAAAGCGGGCGGCAAGTGGCGGCGCGGGTCCGTGGGCCCGAAGATCGCCACGGTCGGCGTGCCCACGGCCGAGGCCAAGTGCAGCGGCGACGAATCATGCGCCACAAAAACTTGGCAGCGGCGGATGACTTCCGCCAGCTCGAGTACGCTGGTTTGGCCGATCAGCATGAGAGGCGTGGACACCGCGAGCCGGGACAATTCCCCGGCCAAATCGAGCTCGTCCGGGCCGCCGGTGATCACCACTTGCAATTGGCGCTGCGCCAGCTCGTCGCATAGCTGAGCCCAGCGGTCGATGTCCCACCGCTTGGTTTTCCAGCGGCCGCTTCCGCCGGGATGCAGCCCAACCATTCCCTTGGCATCCGGCCGTATCTTCCCCTGCAAAAGCTTGTCCACGCTCTGCGACTCCCGCTCCGTGAGCCAGACTTTCAAGCGCTCGTCCTTCATGGGAATCCCGGCGGCCGCAAGCAGGTGTTTTTGATGCGGGACCGGCCCCATGGCCTGCTTCGGCAGCGGCACCGGCTCGGTCAGAAGATGCGCGAGCTTGCGCTTGTACCCGATGCGCCGCGGAATGCCCGCAAGCCAAGGCGCGATGTGCGTCCAGCGGCTGTTCTGCAAATCGATGGATAAATCGAATCCGTCCTGTTTCAGGCGGCGGATCAATTGCCAGCGCTTGCGCCAACCGTGCGGGCCGCTCTCGCCCGGATCGAGCAGGATCTCGTTCACGTCCGGATTGCGAGCCACCACGTCGTACGCCTTTCGCCCCACGACGAGGCTGATGAAGCTGTCGGTAAAATGCGCGCGGATCGCGCGCAGGCTTGGTCCGGCAAGAATCACGTCGCCGAGCGCGCTCAATTTCCACACCACGATGCGCGGCCGGGTCAGGCATTCCTCATAGACGCTCACTGTGCGGTCGACCATGCCGTCGAGGCTCCACTCGGCGAGCACGCGCTTCTGCGCCGCGGCCACGCAGCGCTCGCGCAGCGCCGGGTCCTCGATGAGCCGCTTGATCGCGTTCGCTAATGCGTCCGCGTCGCCCGGGGGAACCGATAAACCGGTCTGGCCGTCTTGAACCAGCTCGGCTAAAGCGCCCAGCCGCGAGGCCACGACCGGGCGGCCGATGGCTTGCGCCTCGACCACGGCGCGGCCGAACGACTCCGGGTACACCGACGGCACCGCGACCATATCCACGCTCGCTAAAAGATCGGGAATATCGTGCCGCACGCCGTGCCATTCCACCGCGTCGGTGATTTTGAGGCTTTGCGCCAGCGCGGCCAGCGCGTTGCGCTGCGGGCTGCCGGGAAGATCGCCGGCGATGCACAGCTTGACTGGAAGTCCTTGCCGGATAAGCGCGGCGACCGCGCGGAGCGCGACTTCGTGACCCTTGATCTCGCTGAGCCGGCCGAACATGCCGATGCGCCAAGGCGGGCCGGCATCTTTGCGCGGCGGCTGCGGCTGGAATTCGGACAGGTCCACGCCCCGCGGGATCACACGCAAGCGCGCCTTGGGCAGATTGAATGTGTCGATGAGGTAGCGGCCCAGCGAGTCCGACGGCGCAATCACGAACCGGCCCCAAACCATGACGCGCGAGCCGATTTGCGCGGAATAAAATCCGTGCGCCGTGGTGATGAACGGCCGGTTGGTGCGCAGCGCGGCAACCCAGCCGATCCAGCCCGGCACGCGCGAGCGCGCATGCACGATATCCACGCCCGTGGTGCGGATGATGCTGGCCAAGGCCGGCACGCATGCGGCCATGGAAAACAGCGATTTCTTATGCACCGGAAGCTCGTAGTGCGTGGCGCCTGTGCGGCGCAGCGCCTCAGCCAGCGGGCCGCCGGATGAAACCACGCTGACTTGGTGGCCGCGCGCGATCAACCCGCGGCTGATATCCACCACGCCGCGCTCGACGCCGCCCACCTCCAACGATGGCACGAGCTGCAGGATGTGCATCAAATGAGTTTTTTCAGCGCTTCGCGAACGGATTCCAGGCTGTCGCGGCGCTCAGTCGGCGCTGCCTGCTTCAACGCATCGGCGATGGCTTGCCGCAATTGCTCCGGCTGCACCCGGCGGATGTGGCCGTCGGCCGCCATGTCTTCCAAAAACCGCCGGTGCTTGGTCCGATTCCCTCGCGCCGCTCTCAATGGAGGCTCGACCGCGATCACCGGCCGACCGCTCGCGCACGCCTCGCTCACCATGGAAATGCTCTCGCCGGTAACCACCACGACCGAGGCCATGCCCAGCAAGCCGTCCATGGTGCCGGGCAGCGGATCCGATGACGCGCGCACAAGGATGCGGCAGACCGGGCTGCGCTCCAATCGATCGCTCAAAGCCGACTCCGCGGCTTGCGGCGTGCGTCGCGACGTGGTGACTGCGCACCAGGCGTCATGGCTCGCGCACGCGGCGAGAACCGTATCCGCAAGCTGCCCGGCAAAACCCGCGCCCATCGTGTACGCGTCCGTGTCGCCGCCCACCAGCAGCGTAATGACCGGGTGAGCCGCGTCTTCCGCGCCGGGTTCGGTGCTTGTCGGACTCCACGGCCGGTAGCGCGGGTGCAGCGGCAGTTTTTGCGCCGCGCGGCGCAGGTCGGTCTCGTCCAGCACCGCGAACGCGCCCGGCGTTCGCACCACGTTCTTTGCGCGGGGCAGCTTGTCGTGCCGCGGAGCCAGCACCAGATCAAAATGGCGCACCGGAATCGGCGCGGGGTTCATCAGCACCACGGATTTTGCGCGGATGAATCGGCTCCACAAGCGATTCACCGATGCCGTGACCGACCCGCATGAGACCACGATGTCCGCTTGGCGGCTCAGGAGCTGCCGGCTGCCCAACGGATCAAGCGTTCTCTTTAGGATCCACCGCGCGCCGAGCGCGCCGGGAACAAAGGCGGCCCAGGCCAGGCAAAGCGCGCGGCTGGACTTGCTGCGGAACCGGATCTCGACCGTGCGCGTTGTGAGCGACGGATGAAACGCGCGGAGCTGCTTCACCACCGCTTGAGACTGCTTGACGTGTCCGGCTTTTCCATCGCTGAGGATCACGGCGCGGCGCGCCGGCGTGTGCTTCCAGCGGTTATGCATCCACAGCCACTGCCCCGGGTCCTGGCGGATATGTTTCATCAGCCCGGCGGCGAACCGCTCGGCTCCCTGGCGGATCGCGTCGTCGCGCGAAACCGTGGCCGAAAGGTCGATCGGCTCCTCGACGCACAGCCGGTGATGCGGCCCTTGCACGCGGTGGATGAAAAACGGCACGATCAGCGCATGGTACGTATGCGCCAGGTCAAACGGCCCGATGGCGAACAGCGCCGGCCGTCCGAAGAAATCCACGAACACGCCCTGGCGGCTGGCTTGGTCGCCCACGATGCCGACGAGCTTGTTGTTCTTCAACGCGTCGATCAGCAGCCTTAATTCCGATCCCTTATGGACGACGCGGCAGCCCTTGGACTCGCGGTAAGACAAAAGCAGCCGGTACAATCGGGGGAATTTATTCTGCGCGCGGGCAAGCGCCACGACCGGATAGCCTTTCAGCGCGGCCACGATCGACGACAATTCCCAGTTGCCGTAGTGCCCGGTCAAAAGAATCACCGGTCGGCCGCTGGCCACGGCGCCGTCAAAATAACTGCGGCCCTGGATAGTCACGTAGCGGTCCGCATAGGCCGGGTCAATCACAGGCAAGCGGAGCAGCTCCGGAATGCCGGCGCCCAGCTGCTCAAAACACTGGGTGACCAGCCGATCGACCTCTTTAGGCTCTAACTTACCGTCAAACGCCGCGCGCAAATTCGCGCCCGCCATGCGGCGGCGTTTGGGCTGCAGCCGCATCGCGAGCCGGCCGAGCGACTGCCCAAGCCCGACGGCAAAATCCGGCGACAGGCGGCACAACAGCCACCCCACCGCACGCACAAAATTATAGGCGAGCCAGTCGATCATCCAATGCTTCCTCTCCGGAGAGAAACTTCAAGCGGAGGCGCAAGACCCACACAGGAATCGCCGCGGGCGCGGCCAGAGCCAACTGCGCGAGCCGAACCCAATCTTTCTCGGTCGTAAGCAAACCTTCGGCATGGTCTTGCGTGGTCCGGCGCAGGATTTCCTGCCAATCCGTGGGCGTGTACGCATGGTGGTCGGGAAATGCTTTGTGGCTCAGAGATCGTCCGTGAAGCGCCTGCACCGTGGTGTCAAAGCTGCGCGGATCGCCGATTGATGAAACCAGCATTAGGCGCTTGCCCGCCAGCGTCTGCGGCGGATGCGCAACATCGGCCGCGTCGAGCACATCCAGCGGCTCGTACTGCGCCGCGGCAAAAAAAGCCAAAGGATTGAGCGCGCGCACCCGTT
>JAHFGY010000061.1 GCA_023247195.1 Candidatus Omnitrophota bacterium
ATCGCTCTTCGACGGCTGCTGCAGGCCATAAAGGATCGCGGCCGCGGTCATGCCTGTTCCGCAGGCGAGCGTCTCGCCTTCCACGCCGCGCTCATACGTGCGCACGCGCAGCCGCTGTGGCGGCTTTTGGACCGGCTGAATAAAGTTCACGTTGGTTCCCTTTGGGCCGAAATCCGGGTGCGTGCGCAACGCCCGCCCCAGGTTCGGCACGTCCACGGTTTCGATATCCTCGACCGGCACGACAAAGTGCGGAACGCCGGTATTGACGAACCCGCCTTGAATTCGGCGGCCGTTCAGATCCACTTGCATTTGTTGCCGCAAATCTTTCGGTTCGGTCATGCGCACGGTGATGCGGGGTCCTTCCACGCGCGCTTCCAAAATACCGGCTAATGTTTCGATGGAGAGCTTGCCGTTCTTGCGGCCGGGCAAGCTTTGCACGAAACGCGCGACGCAGCGCGTGCCGTTGCCGCACATCTCCGCTTCGCTGCCATCGGCGTTCAGGATGCGCATGCGCAGATCGGCTTTGCTGGACGGCTCAAGCAGCAGAATGCCGTCCGCGCCGATGCCCCGGTGCCGGTCGCATACCGCGCGGGCGATCGTCGGCCAGTCCTGCGAATACTTGCTCAGCCGATTGCGCACGCCGTCGACCAGCACAAAGTCGTTGCCGGTGCCCACCATCTTGGTAAACGGAATCTCGCTCATCCTATGAGTTTGTGAGGCACCACGTCGTGCCGCGTCAAGTCCAGCAGCGTGTCCCGGCGGCGGATAACAGCCCACCGGTTGCCGCGGACCAAGACCTCGGCCGGCCGCAGCCGCCCGTTGTAATTGGACGCCATGGTCGAGCCATAAGCGCCGGCTCCCAAAATAGCCAGGAGTTCCCCGGACTGCACATCGCCCAGCTTACGGTCGCGCGCCAGCACATCTGCCGATTCGCACACAGGCCCGACCACATCGATCAGGCCATGGCCGTTCTGCGGTCTTGGTTCGCGCACGGACACGACCTCGTGGTACGCGCCGTAAAGCGCCGGGCGCAGCAGGTCGTTCATGCCCGCGTCCATGATCGCGAACGATTTGTTCGGGCCGGGCTTCATATAAAGAACCTCGGACACGAGGATGCCGGCGTTGCCGACAATGAAACGGCCCGGCTCAAGAATCAAGCGCACTTTGAGCGACTGCAGAAGCGGCAGCACCGCGGCCGCGAAAGCGAGCGGTGTCTGCGGCGTCTCGTCTTTATAGATGATGCCAAGACCGCCGCCGAGGTTTATCCAAGCCATCTCAAGTCCGACCCCTCGGCCGGCCTTGATAACCTCGCTTCCCCGCTCGATGGCTTCGATGAACGGCTCAGCCTGCGTGATCTGCGAGCCGATGTGCAAATGGATGCCCATGATTTCTATGCTCGAGTAAGCCTTGTGGTCGCGCACGAGACCGACCGCGGTCTTCACATCGATGCCGAACTTCGTCTCTTTCTTGCCGGTCGTGATGTACGCATGCGTATGCGCTTCGACATCGGGATTCACGCGCAGCGCCACGCGCGCCCGGATCCGCTGGAGCTTTGCCGCGGCATCGATTGCCCGCAGCTCGGCCGGCGACTCCACGTTGAAGCAGAAGATCCCTTTCTTCAGGGATTCCTCGATCTCTTCCCGGTGTTTGCCGACGCTCGCGTACACGATGCGCATCGGCGGGCACTTTGCCTTCAACGCCTTGTGCAGCTCGCCGCCGGAGACGATGTCGAGCCCCGCGCCTTCTTTGACCAGCAGGTTCAGGATCGCCAGGTTGTTATTCGCCTTGACCGAGAAACAGATCAGCGGCTTGATCGCGCTGAAGGCTTCCACCAGCTTGCGGTAGTGGCCGACCAGCGTGTTGTAGCTGTAGATGTACGCCGGCGTTCCCACTTCCTCGACGATGCGGCGCACCGGCACTTTTTCGCAAACCAACTCGCCTTTGACGCGATGAAAGTCGTGCAGATAATCCATTCGGTTTTTATGCCCTCTTGCGCCAGCGCTGCAATTGTTTGGCCACGGAGCCGGGCGCTGTTCCGCCTTCGCTGCGCTTGCGGCTCACGGACGCGGCCGGATTCAGGACCGTTCGCGACGAAGCATCCAGCTTCGGCGAAAAAGCGCGAAGCTCTTTTGTCGTTAATTCGCTCAGCCGCGTTCCGGTTTTTTCCGCGTGCGCCACGATGAGGCCGACAATCGTGTGCGCGTCGCGGAACGCAACGCCCCGGCCGACCAAATGCTCAGCCAGGTCTGTTGCGCAGAGCGTGTCGTCGTCGGCCAGTTCAGCCGCGCGCGTCTTGTCGATCGCGACGTTCGCGAAAAGCTCCGACAAAACGGCCAGCGCTTCGCCGCTTCGCTCGACGGCATCGAACACGCACGTCTTATCCCACTGCAGATCCCGATTATACGACAGCGGCAGCCCCTTGAGCACGGTAAACAGCGCGACAAGCTGGCCGAGCATCAAGCCCGCCTGCCCGCGCACGAGCTCCAAGACGTCCGGATTTTTCTTTTGCGGCATCAGGCTCGAGCCCGTGGCAAAAGCGTCGTCCAGCTTGAGGATACCGAACTCGCTGCTTGCCCAGAGAATGCCGTCCTCGGCCAGCCGCGACAAATGCATGCCGAGCGTCGCGAGCGCGAAGATCAACTCCAGCGCGAAGTCGCGATCGGACACCGCGTCCAAGCTGTTGTCCGCGACGCGCGGGAAACCGAGCAGCTTGGCGACGTAGCGGCGATCGATCGGCAGCGAGGTTCCTGCCAAAGCGCCGGCGCCCAGCGGCATGACGTCGATGCGCTTACGGGCATCCGCCAGGCGCTCGATGTCGCGCTCGAGCATTTCAACGTAGGCCAGCAAGTGATGCGCCAGCAACACCGGCTGCGCGCGCTGCAGGTGCGTGTAGCCGGGAATTACCACGGCGTTGTACCGCTCGCCGAGCGCGACCAGCGCCTTTTGCAACCTTCGGATACCCATTGAGACGGAATCCGCGGCATCGCGGCTGTACAAGCGCAGATCCAGCGCGACCTGATCGTTTCGGCTCCGAGCGGTGTGGATCTTGCGCGCCGCCGGGCCCGCGACTTTCTCAAGCTCCTGCTGCACTTGCGTGTGCACGTCTTCGGCGGATGGATCGATCTTCCACTGCCCGGCATCGATTTTTTTTAGCAGCTTCTCAAGCCCGCGGACAAGCGCGCGGCTATCGGTGGCGGACACGATGCGGCACTTGCCCAGCATTTTCGCGTGGGCGATCGAGCCGATCACGTCGTAGCGCGCCAGCCGGTAATCCACCGATAAGCTCGACGTGTAGCTTTCAACGAGCGGGTGCGTCCGCTTCGCGAACCGTCCGCCCCATAATTTTGCCGATTCTTTGGCCATTGCCTTATCGCGCCTTTGCGCCGGATCCTTCGTAACTGAGCCCGTAGAGCTTGATGAACCCTTCGGAGTGGCTCTGGTTGAACTGGTCTTTGGCCGAGTACGTGGCCAGCTTTTCCTTATAGAGGCCGTTCGGCGACTTGCGGCCGACCACTAGAACCTTTCCTTTAAACAGCTTCAACCGAACGCTGCCGGTCATGCGGCGCTGCGTGCTTTCAATGAAGGCATCCAGCGCCCGCTTGAGCGGCGTGAACCAGAGCCCAGAATACACCAAGTCGGCGTACGTGTTCGCGAGTTCCGCTTTCACTTGCAGCAATTTGCGGTCAAGCACCAGGCGCTCCAATTCCGCGTGCGCGGCGAACAAGATCGCGCCGGCGGGCGCTTCGTACACCTCGCGCGATTTGATGCCGACCACGCGGCTTTCGATCATATCCGTGCGGCCGATGCCGTGCACCGCGCCAATCGCGTGAACCTTCTGAATCAAGGCCACGGAGGCGTAGGCTTTGCCATCCACTTTCACCGGCACGCCGCGCTCAAAATCGATGGTCACGTACTGAGCCTTGTCCGGAGCCTTTTCCGGCGGCACGATCGAGCGGTAGGTGTCGGCCGGCGGCTCGGTCCACGGGTCTTCCATCACGCCCGCTTCGATGCTCGTGCCCCAGAGATTCTGATCGATGCTGTAGGGGCTCTTCTTGGTCACGTCGACGGGAATCTTGTGCTCTTTCGCGTACTCGATCTCGTCTTCGCGCGACCGGAACTCCCACTCGCGCACCGGCGCCAGGATGCGCAAAGACGGATCAAAAATCCGCGCCGTGACTTCGAACCGGACCTGGTCATTGCCCTTGCCGGTGCAGCCGTGCCCAACCGCACGGGCGCCTGTTTTGTGAGCGACGTCCACCAGGTGCTTGGCGATGATCGGCCGCGAGAGCGCCGTGGCGAGCAAGTACTCGCCTTCGTAGATCGCGTGCGCTTTGAGCGCGGGCCACACATAATCTTTTACGAATTCTTCTTTGAGATCCTTCACGATCACATCGACCGCGCCCGCTCCCTTGGCACGCTTGACGAGCGGCGCGAAGTTATCGCCCTGGCCGACATCCGCCATGAACGCGATCACGCGCCAGCCGCGCTCGGCGAGCCACTTCACGCAAACGGACGTGTCCAGGCCGCCTGAATAGGCGAGGACGACTGTCTGGTCTGTCGAACTTTTGGATCCTTTCATCGGGACCTCTTCTTCGCTCCTTGCTTCCGCGACGATTTCATCAGAAATGCCAATAACGCTTTTTGAACGTGCAAGCGGTTCTCCGCCTGGTCAAAAACAACCGAGCGCTTATCTTCCATCAGCTCAGCCGAGATTTCCTCACCGCGGTGCGCGGGCAAGCAGTGCATGATTCGGCAATCCTTGGCCGCTTCGCTGAGCAAGTCGTCGTTCACTTGGAAGCCGATGAATTGCTTTAGCCGCTCTTCGCGTTCTTTTTCCTGGCCCATGCTGACCCACACGTCGGTATAGATGACCGATGCGCCTTTGGCCGCAGCCCGAGGGTCGGTGGTCAACTCCAGTTTCGCGCCCATGGGCTTAGCCAGCTCGCGCGCCTGCTGCCAGAGCTTCGCTTCCGGCTTGTAGCGTTCGGGCGTCGCGACGGACAAATGCACGCCGGTCATGGCGCACGCTTCGGCGAGCGAGTGCAGCACGTTGTTTCCGTCGCCGATGTAAGCGGCTTGCACGCCTCGCAGCCGGCCGAGCTGCTCTTGGATCGTGAGCAAATCCGCCAATGCTTGGCACGGGTGCACCTGATCCGAGAGGCCATTGATGACCGGGACCGATGCGAACCGCGCGAATTCCTCGACGGTCGCATGCCCGAACGTGCGCAGGACAATAGCGTCGACGTACCGCGCCAGCACCCGCGCCACGTCCTTGGCCGGCTCGCGCGCGCCGAGCTGAATGTCGTCCTGGCCCAGATAAGTTACTTTCCCGCCGAGATCCATGACCGCGACTTCGAACGCCATGCGCGTGCGCATCGACGGCTTTTGGAAAACAAGCGCCACGATTTTCCCGGCCAAGGGGCTGCCGGTGCGGCCGCGCTTGTAGGCCGCGGCGTCGCGCAGCAATGCTTGAATCTCCGCCGGAGTCAAATCCGTGATCGTGAGAAAATCTCGTTTCATCGTTTGGCTGACTGCCGGGTCTCGGCGTGCTCCTTTATGACGTCCGAAAGAATCGTGATCGCGCGATCCAGTTCCACGCGCGTGATCGTGAGCGCTGGAAGCATGCGGATCACCCTGCCTTGCGTGCAGTTCACGAGCAGCCCGCGCTGCCGCGCCGCCTCGACAATGGGCCGGCCATCCACGGAAAGATCGATGCCGATCATGAATCCGACGCCGCGAACCTCGCGGATAATAGAAGACTCGGCCTTCAACTTTTCCAGCCGGCGGAACGCTCGACCGCTCGACAGCTTCACCCGCGCGAGGAGCTTTTCTTTCTCAATAGCTTCGATGACCGCGAGCACGCAAGCGCTCGCAAGGCCGCTGCCGCCGAACGTCGTGGCGTGCGTGCCCGGTGTGAGCACAGCCGCTACTTTATCGCCGGCCACGACCGCACCGACCGGAAACCCGCCGCCGAGCGCCTTCGCGAGCATCATCACGTCCGGCGTAACGCCAAAATGCTGGAACGCGAACCACTCGCCGGTGCGGCCCATGCCGGTCTGCACCTCGTCGAACATCAATAAAAGATTCTTGTCGTCGCATAGTTTGCGAAGGCCTGTGAGAAAACTTTTCTCCGGCACGTTGATACCGCCCTCGCCTTGGATCGGCTCAGTCAGCACCGCGACTGTGTTCGGCGTGAGCGCGGCTTTCACCGCGGCCAAGTCACCGAACGGCACGCGTACAAACCCCGGCACCACCGGCTCAAAACCTTCTTGGTACTTGGCCTGCGTCGCGCTCAGCGCGCCCATCGTGCGCCCATGGAACGCGCGATCCATCACGATGATCTCGTGCCGGCCTTTGCCCCACTTGCGCGCGATTTTGATCGCGGTTTCCACCGCTTCTGCGCCGCTGTTGCAGAAAAAGACTTTCCCCTCGAAGGAGTGCTTGATCAGCGCCTCGGCGGCCTTGGCTTGGGTCGGGTGGTAATAGTTGTTCGCCACGTGCGCCAGGCGCATCGACTGCCCGCGGAGCGCGCGCATCACCCACCGGTGGCCGTGGCCCAGGCCGCTCACGCCCCAACCGGGGAACAAATCCAGGTATTGCTTCCCCTCGGCATCCCACACGCGGCTGCCTTTGCCTTTGGTGATCACCAGCGGCGTGCGGACATAGTTATCCATCACGTACCGCTGGTACTTTTTAACCACCGCTTCGCTGGCTTTCTTCATTAATGGATGATCTCGGTTCCGATACCTTGCTTCGTGAAAATCTCAAGCAGCAGCGCGTGCGGCAGAGACGCGTCGATGATATGCGTCTTCTTCACCCCGTGCTTGAGCGCGTGCACGCAGGCCGCTACTTTCGGGATCATGCCTTCCCCGATCACTTTGCGATCGAGCAGTATGTCGGCTTCATCGACCGACAGCGTTGAAATGAGCGAGTTCTTATCGTTCGCGTCGCGCAAGATGCCGCGCACGTTCGTGAGCAGCACCAGCTTTTCGGCTTTCAGCGCGGCCGCTACGTCGCTTGCCACGTCGTCCGCGTTGATGTTATAGAGCTGCCCGTTTTCGGAGCCCACGGGCGAGAGCACCGGAATCGCGTGATGCGTGAAGACCGGCTTGATCGCGTCCACGCCGATCGATTTCACGCTGCCGACAAACCCAAGCTGCGCCGACTTCGCATGCGGCTGAGCGATGACCACGCCGTGCTTCGAAACCAGCCCCTGGGCCACGCCGCCGAGCGCGCGGATCTGCTCGACCAGCCGCGCGTTCACCTCTTCGAGCGCCTGGTCGACCATGTGCACGGTTTCTTGGTCGGTCACGCGCAAACCGTCTACGAATGCCGTCTGCCGGCCGCCTTGGGCGAGCTTCTTGGTGATCGCCGGGCCGCCGCCATGCACCAGCACCGGACGAATGCCCACAGCGGCCAGGAAAATCAAATCCTGGAGAATGCCTTTCATCGAAGCTGGATTATCGATGGCGCTGCCGCCGTATTTGGCCACGATCACCTTGCCCCGGAAAGCCTGGATGTACGGCAGGGCTTCGATCAAAATATCGGCTTTGCGAATCGAATCTTCCATGCGCGCCCGCGGCCTTACGTCGCGTAACCGGCGTTGATGCGCACGTACTCGTGCGACAAATCGCAGGTGAGCATCCACGCCTTGCCGCTGCCCACGTGCAGGTTCACGCGCACCGGCACGAACGCGTGGCTCAGCTCTTGGCGCATCACAGCCTTGCTCAAGTTCGTGGTCACGCCGCCGCGCACCGCGCAATGCTTGCCGAGAAAGATTTCCAATTTGTCGGGGTCGATCTTGGCGGATGAAGCGCCTACCGCGCCAGCGATGCGTCCCACGTTCGGATCGCTGCCCGCGAGCATGGTCTTGACCAGCGGCGAGAACGCCACCTGCTTCGCGCAAGCCAACGCCTCGGCATCCGAGCGTGCTCCGGTCACGTCGACTCGCATCAACCGGCTCGCACCCTCGCCGTCTTTCACGATCAGAAACGCGAGGTCTTCGGCAACTTTGGTCAGCATCGCAAGGAACGTCTTGGCCGCGGCGCTGCCCCGGCCGATCTTTACGCCGGAGCGGCCACTGGCCAGCACGTAAACCGTGTCGTTCGTGCTCATGTCGCCGTCCACGCTGATGCGGTTGAACGTGGCATCGCTGGCTTGGCGCAGCAATTCGCGCAGCAGCCCGGCTTCAATTGAAACATCGGTCGTGATCACGCAAAGCATCGTGGCCATAGACGGCGCGATCATGCCCGCGCCCTTGGCCATGCCGCCCACGCGGCAGAGTCGCCCGCTGATGCGGGCTTCAACCGCGGCCTCCTTGGGCATGATGTCCGTGGTCAAAATCGCCTGCGCGGCGGCGCGGTTTCCCGCGCGCGAAAGTTTCTTCACCAGTTTGGGCAGCACGCGCAGCATGCGCGGCACCGGAAGCCGGCGGCCGATGATGCCGGTGGATGCCACGAGCACGCTCTTGTCATCGATGTCCAGCAAGTCAGCGACCTCTTTGCTCAGCCGATACGCGTCGTCAAACCCGGGCTTGCCGGTCATGCAGTTCGCGCAGCCGCTGTTGATCAGCACAGCACGGGCTTTGCCGCCCCCGACGCGCAGCCGGCTGATATGCACCGGCGGCGCCTGCACCTGGTTGCGCGTGAAGACCGCCGCTGCGGTAACGAGATCGTCCGCCACGGTCAGCGAAATATCCGGCTTGCGGCTGCGCTTGATGCCCGCGCTCACGCCGGACGCGAGAAATCCTTTTGCCGCGGTAACGCCGCCCTTGATGCTGCGAAGTTTCATTAAAGTAATCCTGCGTTTTCAGGGAATCCAAGCATGAGGTTCATGTTCTGCACCGCTTGGCCGGCCGCGCCCTTGCCGAGGTTGTCGATCGCGGAGACCACGATGGCGGTCGCCGACTCGGCATCCACGGTCAGGCCGATGTCGCAGAAGTTCGTCATGTGCACGTCCTGCACCTGCGGCCACTTGTCCAAACCCCGCACGCGCACGAACGGCGCGTCGCGGTAAAAGTCGCGGTAGAGCCCTTCAAGGTCTCCGCCCGAAATTGGCTTTTGAAGTTTCAAGAATACGGTCGCGAGCATGCCTCGCTTCAGAGGAACCACGTGCGGCACAAAAGCCAAGCGCGGGGTTTTGCCTTTGCATAGCGGCGCAAGCGTTTGAATCACTTCAGGAGTGTGCTGGTGGCGACCGACGCGGTATGCCCACATGTTCTCGTCGATCTCGGAAAAAGTGAGGTGAGCCTCTGCCTTGCGGCCGGCGCCGGTGAGCCCGGATTTGCCATCCGCTTGGATCAACGAAGGGTCGGCGATGCCACTCGCGAGGGCGGGCGCCGCGGCCAGCGCGATCGCGGTCGCGTAGCAGCCGGGGTTCGCCACAAAAGTAGCCGATGCAAGCGTCTGCTTTGCGAGCTCCGGCATGCCGTAAACCGAGCGAGTTAGCAACGCGGATTGCGTGTGCGGCCGGCCGTACCATTTCTCGAAGAGCGCCGGGTCTTTGAGGCGGAAGTCGCCGCCAAGGTCGACGACCTTGCGGCCTTTTTCAAGCAAGATGGGCACAACGTCCATGGAGACGCCGTGCGGCAAGGCAAGGAAAATGAGATCCGCGGACTGCGCCAGCTGGACAGGGTCCAGCGGAACAACCGGGAGGTCGACTAAGCCGGCGAAACGAGGTAAAACGTCGGCGACAGGCAGAGGCTGGTCGCGTTTTGCGGACCCAGCCAAAGCCGAGAGGGTGACAAACGGATGTTGCCGCAGGATGCGGACCAGCTCTTCGCCGGCGTAGCCGGTCGCTCCTGCAACAGCGACGCGAGTTCGTGACATCTGTAGGGTTGTTTGCCTGACATCAACGTTTGGTCCACTGGAAGCGCTTGCGGGCTTTCTTCAAGCCGTACTTCTTGCGTTCCTTCATGCGAGAATCGCGCGTGAGCAATCCCGCGGCGCGCAATGCGACGCGGTGCGCTTCATCGATAAGAGCGAGCGCCCGGGCGATGCCCATCTTTACGGCGCCGGCTTGGCCGGACAGTCCGCCGCCATCCACGTTCACGAAAACGTCATACTTGCCGAGTTCGCGCGTCAGCAGCAACGGGCTTCGAACGGCAAGGCGCAGCGCCTCGCGGGGAAAGTAATCTTCAAATGAGCGGTGGTTGATCCGGACTTCGCCGGTGCCGGGAATGAGGCGCACGCGCGCAACGGATTCTTTGCGGCGGCCTGTAGCCGTTAAAGCGTTTCCGACAATCCTTGCGCCCGGGACTACAGAGGCAACCGCCGTAGTAGTAGTCGTCGTAGGAATGTTAATGTCTGCCACTTCGCTCATGCTTTCTTTTCCCCAGCCTGGCTAGCATCCACAACCGGCTTCTGCGCCATGTGCGGATGGTTACTGCCTTTGTAGATTTTCAGCTTCCGCAACATCTGGCGAGCCAACGGGCCATCGGGCATCATGCCCTTGATAGCCGTGCGGAGTACGCGGTCCGGGTGCTTCTCCATCACTTTCTCGATGGGCGTGGTCTTAAGACCGCCCGGGTAGCCCGAATAATTCTGGTAGCTCTTTTGCTGAAGCTTGCGCCCGGTAAGAGCAAGCTTTTCGATGTTGATCACAACGACGCCGTCGCCAGTGTCAACGTAAGGCGTGTAAATCGGCTTGTGCTTGCCGCGCAGAACGTTTGCGATGCGGACAGCTAACCGGCCGAGGATCTGGTCCTTGGCGTCGATCATTACCCACGTGCGTACAATGTTTTGAGGCTTTGCAAAGGTAGTCGTCATAGTCCGACGATGCTAACACAGCGCCCCTGTGCTGTCAATCGCTGCTTGTGCTTGAAAGCACTTCGTCGAGTACGCCCAGCATCGTGGTCCAGCCAGCCTCGGTGCGCTTCGCGTACGCGGCCCAGTGCGGGTGCAATTTATGGGTCAATGTAAGCTTGGATCCCGCCCTCCAACGAACGATGTCGATGCTCACCTCGCTGCTGGCCGGCGGGTCCTGCCGGATGCCCCAGGTGAACACAAGCCGAGCAGGACGGTTTATCTCGAGATACTTCCCGATGTGGTTGAGCTTCTGCCCATCGCGAAGCACAAGGAAGGAAAACGATCCTTCCACGCGCGGATCGACCGAAATGCGCAGCACTTCCTCTTCGCGGAGGCGCGGACCGAACATCCATTGGCCGATCAAAGTTGGGTCCAGCCACGCGTCGAAGACTTGCTCCGGGTCGGTGGATTTGAATTGGTGGTCGACGGTCACTTTGGCGTGAGATTTGCTCATCCGGCTCGCTATTTCTAGCTTTTTCAGCTGCTTATGGTAGATTACCGTTCAGTCTAGCGGGATCTCGAAAGTCCTTTAAACTGTAAGGAGAATAACATGAAAACACTCGGCGCACTACTTGCCATGGTGTTGTTTGCTTCGGTTGCGTCGGCCGACGAACTGAGCTGGGCGCAATTGGCTGCCAAGAAAGAGTTCTGGCCGAAGCAATGCGCCATCAAGAGCACGATGCAGTTTCAAGATGGCGGCGGCGTGCGGGCCGGCCAGAAAGTGGATATCGTCGAGATCACCGCCACCGAGGTCGTTGTCATGACAACTGATGGGACCAGCCGCTTCGCCGTCGAGCCCAACGACACGGACGCGCTGGCGGTCGCGAACGCTGCCTATGCGCAGATGACGCCGAAGCAGCGCGAGCTCACCGCCCAAATGGTGATGGCGCGGCGCGAGCTGTGGCCGTACCGGCTGACGCTGACCGATTCGTTTGATATCGGCAACAAGCGCCTGAAAAAGGGCGACAGCGTTTACCTGATGGACGTGAAAGACGGCGAGCTGGTCGTGGCTCCGCCGACGTTCGATCTTCACTTCGAACTTTTGCCCGATGACACGGACCTGCTCGTCCAGGCGCGCAAGATCGTGGATAACCCCGAAGCAACGCCGGGGCGCTTGGTCGAAGAGCTGAACAGCAAACTGGTCAATCCCGTGACCGGCGAGGCAAAGCCGCTTGATATGAATTCTTTG
>JAHFGY010000062.1 GCA_023247195.1 Candidatus Omnitrophota bacterium
CCGCGGTTTTTCGCGCGCTTGGATGCGCGCATCATCCACCCAGACGAAATCCGAACTGTAAAAATCGCGGTTGCCGATACGAAAGAGCGTCCGCCTGGCGGGCCGGTTCTCGGAATCGGCGTGCGGAATTTCCTCAGTCGCGTGCTCGAGGCCAAGGTAGCGGGTACCGTCCTCAAGCGTCACTTCCCAGAGCGTCTTTGGCCACAAAGCGCAAAGCCCGCGCACGGTCACCAGCCCGATCAGTAACACGATCATCAGCGAAGCCATGGCGAGCATCGTGCCGGTGAACCACACAGGCAAACGCTCCATGTGCGCCTGCCAGGCACTGCGTTTGCGGGTAGTCAGCGAACGTTTGGCTACGGATGGTTCGGTTAGGGGTCTCTCGTCTACCGTTTGCTCGGCCATCACAGCCCCTGCAGCTGCCGCCGCAACCGGAGGCGGATGACTTCCGCCACGGTATTGACGAGCGATGTCATGGAAAAAAGCAAGAGAGCTGCCACAAACAGGATGCGGTAAAGCGTGGCGCCGTGCGGCGCTTCGGGGATTTCCACCGCGATGTTCGCGGACAACGCGCGGAAACCGTTAAAAATCGACCAGTCCATCACGGGCGTATTGCCCGTAGCCATGAGCACGATCATGGTTTCACCCACGGCACGACCGAATCCGATCATGATCGCCGAGAAAACACCGGAACCCGCGGCCGGCAACACGACACGCCAAGCGGTCTGCCAGAGCGACGCACCGCAGGCGAGCGATGCGCCCGTCAGGTGTTTCGGCACCGAGGAAAAAGCATCCTCGCAGATCGTGAAAATGATCGGCACCACGGCGAATCCCATGGTCCAACCCACGACCAGCGAGTTACGCTGATCGTATTGCGTGCCGGTTTTAGCCAGCAGCCACGCTTCAAAGTTTCCGCTGAAGATGAGCTTTTCCACGACGGGGCCTAAAACGCCGGCAACAAAAGCGCCCGCCACTACCCAGCCCATCAACAGCCAGAACTCATTTCGCTTTAAGAAGCCCTGTCCGGTACGTCGCGCGACGGCGCCACAGAGCAACATGCCGATCATCGTCACCAGAGGCAGCACCACCGGCATAATGAGCACCGTGACCGCATGCCGCTGCGCCAACGGCGCCAAGACAACGCCCGCAATAAAACCCAGCACAACGCTGGGCAGAGCCGCCATCAATTCCACGGTTGACTTCACCCTGCTGCGCAGCCGCTTCTCGAGGAACTGCGAGCAGTAAAGGGCTCCCAGCAGCGCAAGCGGGATGGCAAAAAGCAAAGCGTAAAAGGTCCCTTTCAGCGTGCCGAACACAAGCGGCACCAAGCTGAACTTGGCCTCAAAATCGTCGGTGCCGCCGCTGGATTGCCAAATATAATCCGGCTTTGGGTAGCCTTCGTACCAGACCTTGCCGAAAAGCGTGCCCAAGCTCACTTCAGGATGGGGGTTATTGATCTGCCAGTGAGAAAGACGGTTATCGTTCGCGAGCAATAAACCATTGGTTTTAGGCGCGTACTCGCCCGCGGCCGGGCGGCCGCTCACATGAAATTCGGCCAAGGTCCGTTCGGATGTCATGTAATACAAGCGCATCAGGCCGCCGGCGGAAGCGGCGATAAAACCCTTGTCTCTCGGAGACGTACTGACAACCGTGATAGCCTGCGGGTGCGAAGCAAACACGTGGATCTTTTGCAATCCCCACCCGTCGGCCGACTCCTCGTCGCGCACCAAGGACCAAGTGGCCACGCTGCCGTCGCCGCCCCCGACCACGATGGAGCGGCCTCCGAGCAGATAAGCGACGGCGCTGATTGCCCCGTCACGCACCGCCAGAATCTGCTCCACAAGCTCCGGCAACCCGTCATCCGGCACGCGCCAGCGCAACAAGGTTCCGCCGTCCGTGCCGATCACGATTTGCTGCGTGTCTTCGCTGACAAGGACCGCGATGGGTTGGCCAAAGCGGTCGACCGGCAGATTAAAATCCTGGCGTTCGCGCCGCGGCTCGCCGACAAGCGGCCGCTTAACCATTGTGCGGCTGGCGACAACACCGCCATCGGTGATGGCCGCTAAAACTTCTCTGCTCTCCAGGGAGCGAAACGCGACCGCGCGCACCGCGGCTCCGGATCCCAGCACTATCGTCTGCTGGGGCGTGATTACGGGCTGGACCCCGCGCTTGCTGCCATCGAACGCGGTCTTGAACCCGATGTCGCCTACCCAAACCAACCCGTCTTCTGTTCCAACCGCGACTTGCGTGCCCGATGGGTTCTCGCCGATGGCGCTGACGCGTTGATTTTCCAAACCTTCCAGCGGCACCGAACGCTGCTCTCCATCCGGATTCGCCAAGTCCACCAGCAGGACATGCGGCTCGCTGCCGATCACGGCCGCGTGCTCCTGGTGTTCATCGACGCGCACGAAGCGGATCGGCGCGCCGGCGCCACCCAGGGCATACTCGGCGGGTGTACCGACGTGGACCGGTTTGAAAAGCGGGGTAATTTCCAAAAATAAGAAGACGCCAATGCCGAGTACAGCCGCGATAATGCCGAGGCCGCTGACCGATATCACACCTGTTGCCAGGCGATCGATGAACTTGACCTTGCGGCGGAAAGAAAGGACAGACGCTTCGTCGCGCATGCGCGCCAGGCGCTGCGGCTCCTGAACGGAGTTTTGTTCAAGCACGGGTGTCGGATTCATGGAACAGTCCTGTCTAAACACAGGGGCGGAGCCTCCCATGGGAAGCTCCGCCCGCCGGTTCTATCCTTATTGGAGCTTTTGCTGCTCGAGTTCGACGATTTCCTTAACCAGCGGAATGTAGCCGTCTTTCACGACCACTTGCTGCCCTTGCTTGCTGAGAACGAAGCGGAGGAACTCGTTCACCAGCGGATCCAGCGGCTGGCCAGGTGCCCTGTTGACATAGATATACAGGTAGCGGCTGAGCGGATACGTGCCCGCGTAGACATTATCAGCCTCTGCTTCGACAAAGTTGCTGCTGCCGAGCGGCGCCAGCGGCACAGCGCGCACGCCCGCGGTTTTGTAGCCGATACCGCTGTAGCCCGCGGCAAACCGGTCGTTCGACACACCTTCAACAACCGTTGCCGAGCCTGGCTGCTCTTTCACGGATCCCTTATAGTCGCCTTTGCACAGCGCATGCTCTTTAAAGTAGCCGTAGGTGCCGGAAGCGGAGTTGCGGCCGTACAGGCCGATGGGCCGCGCCCACTCCCCTGAAAGGCCCAAGTCACTCCACTTGTCCATCGACTTCTTCGCGCCGCAAGAGCGCGTGCTGGAGAAAATCGCGTCTACCTGCTCCATGGTCAACCCTTGGATCGGGTTGTCCTTGTTCACGAACACCGCGAGCGAATCGAGCGAAACGCCGATAGCCGTAGGCTTGTAGCCGTACTTCTTTTCAAAGGCATCGATTTCACTCGACTTCATCGGGCGGGACATGGGGCCGAGCTGGGCCGACCCCGCGATCAGCGCCGGAGGCGCGGTGGAAGAACCTTTTCCTTCGATCTGGATATTGACGTTCGGGTAGAGCTTGTTGAAATCCTCGGCCCAAAACGTCATGAGGTTGTTCAATGTATCTGAGCCGACGCTGTTGAGGTTTCCGGAGACGCCGCTCACCGGCTGGTACTCGGACAAATTCGCATCCACTTCAACTGCCTGAGCTCGCGCGGCAAACACGGCTGTGCCTAACGCGCACCCGGCCAGCGCGGCCGTCAACGATCGCATTCGCATTTAAGCCTCCCTCATCTGATTCAAAAGTGTACCTGCTCGACGTATGGCTGCCTTGATCGAAGCGTAAGCTTCATGTAAGGCAAGCTCAGAATTTTGTGACCCAGTCCAGTTGAGCCCGGTCCTCGCGGAACTCCTGTGTGGTGCCGAAGTTCCTAAGCGTATTCTGCTTGAAGAAATACTTTAGGCCCAGCGTGGAGTTCTTGAGAACGGCAAGGTTTGCCCAAATCACGTTGCCGCGCCGGTTGGTCCCGCCGCCGCCGAAGTCAGAATCCACGAACTCATCAAACGCGGCGTCGCGCTCGAGCCGCTCGAACATGTAGCCCGCTTCCCAGCCCTTGGTCACGCTGAAAGGCACGCTGGCCTTGCCGACCTTGGCGCCGATGGCAAAACCATCATTGCCCGCGCTGGACGCGGAGATATTGTGCACCCAGTCGCCGAAGATCGAGAAAGGCACCTCGTTGTACTGGGAGGCGAGCTCGATGCTCGGGTTGAACTGGTTGAAGTCCGTGGCTGTCGTGTTGTCCGCCTCGCGGACGAGCGGATCCGTACCCGCTTTGGCGGAGTTCGCGACATTGACATAGTCGTGATAGGCCAGCGCCGTGGTGAGCTTTAGGTTTTTAGTGAACTCGTCGCTCGCGTCCGGAAAGAACTTGATAGACGCGCCGCCTTGAGCCACATAGAGCGCAGCGGGTTCTGACTCGTCCGAGTCCAGGGCGAACGCGCCGCCGTTGGAGAAGAACGAAATCGGGCCGACTTCCTCGGTCACTCGGATGGCAGCGCCATCCCAGCTCAGGTCACCGTCCCATACCATGGGCGTAACGGTCCACATCGGGTTCTCAATAATACCGGCGACCACGCTGAACTTAGTGACGCCCGGCACTTCAGGCGACCATTCGACATTCGCCAGGTCGAGCACGATCGGCTTCTTGCGGAAGAAATCGTCGAACGTGTCGTTCGTGGAGATGGGATCAGCGCGGCTGATGTCTGAGTTGTCAGTGGCGCTACCTGTCTCGAAATCGGATCCGGTACCGGTGGCAATGCGGAACTTCGCTTTCAGGGTATCGCTCACCTTGCCCTCGCTGCCGAAGCGGAAGCGGATGCGCTGACGATGCGAGTCGTTGCCGGTGCCCTGACGGTTGCGCATTTCATCCCGCAGACGCAAATCGCCGGACCATTTCCAGTTGCGCGCGGAATCCGGGACGATCTCCTTTGCCATCTGCTTGTAGCGGACTTCTTTTGTTTCGTTGATCTCGCGGCGGATGAGGCCTGCGTCGACACTTGAAATCACTTTTCTTTCCACTAACTTGTCGAGCAGGATATCCACTTCGCTTTCCGCTCGAGCCACAGCCGGCAAAACAAAAAAGACCGCCAGCGCAGCCAACGCAAACCGTTTCCATGCCCCCATCGCCGTACCTCCTCCTTCTTCTTCTCTAGAATTCGCTCTTGACCGTTTGGGCAGGATGCCCAATGAACGGTGTCAATGTAAGCTCACCGTATCCAGGGCATATCGTGCAGAAGTAAGTTCTTTGTAAGTTGAACGCCGCTCAGTTCCAGCACAGCGGCTCTTGAGGCTCGGCCCGGCGAAGCTCCAGGTCGACGACGCGCTGGAGCGCCTTCAGCTGGCGCATGAGGTCCGCCACTTTGTGACGGCAGTAGGAGATATCGTCGCTCCCAAGGCCGCGGCGGCTTTCGAGGTAATTCACCAGCTCTTGCAGCTCGCGAATGGGAATCCGCAGGCTTCCGATCAACAAATCATCTCGCACCATGTGTGCCTCCTTTTTCCTCTGCTCTGTTGTCGGAGACAGTATGGGAGAAGGGGTTAAGGCTCACATGTGCGGTCTGTAAATTAGCGGTAAGAAAGCGCCCGGTCAGGCGCTGGGAAGCGTGAAGGAAAAAGTGGAGCCGCGACCGGGGTCGCTTGTCACGGACACCGTGCCGCGGTGCGAGTCGACGATGTGCTTGACGATGGAAAGGCCGAGTCCCGTGCCGCCCAGATCGCGCGAGCGCGCTTTGTCCACGCGGTAGAACCGCTCGAAAATGCGCGGCAAGTCTTGAGCCGGAATGCCGATGCCGGTGTCCGCAACGCTCACGCGGACCATCGGACCTTCGACCGCCGCGCTCACGCGGACGCTTCCCGAAGGCCGGTTGTATTTGACGGCATTGTCGATGAGATTGATCATCACCTGCTTCAGGCGGTCCGGATGCGCCAGTACTTGCATCGCGGGATCCACAGCCAAATCCAGCGTTAAGCGGTTTCGCGCCACTTCCGCTGAAAAAGCCGGCAGCAAGGTTTCAACCAAAGGCCGCAGCGCGACCGGGCGCACCTCGGTCTGCTCCCCTCCTTGAGACTCGATTTGAGAAAGGGTGAGCAAGTCTTCGATCAGCCGTCCAAGGCGCGCGGCTTCGTCGTCGATCAAGGTAACGAATTTACGGTTATGCTGCGGGTCTTCCAGCGCGCCTTCGAGCAGCGTCTCCGTCAGGCTTCGGATAGACGTCAGCGGCGTCTTCAATTCGTGCGAGACGTTTGCCACGAATTCCTTGCGCAAGCGCTCGTACGCCTGATTTTCCGTCACATCCCGGATAACCAATACGACCGATGGCCCGACGGATGCCGACGGCGAGCAAGGCACGGCCCGCGCGCGCAGCAACTTTTCCGTCGGGTGAAAGACGGTCATTTCCGCGGAAACCGAGGTCTTGGAAGCGGCCGCTTCATCGGCGAGTTCGTGCAAGCGGTGTTGCCGCACAACGTCCAGGAGCGGCTTGCCGCGCGCTTCCTCCTGATTCACTTGAAACAGAGCGGCGGCAGCGGGATTGAGCAGGAGAATGCGGCCGTCCGCGTCCAGCGCGATAACCCCTTCCGCCATGCTTTGCAGCACGGCCGCGGCTTGATCGCGCTCAGCGGCCAACGCCTGGATCTGCCCGTCCAAGCGTTCGACCGCGGTGTCGAGGAAGCTTTCCAGAGAAAGCGAGGAGTTGACGCGCGTCAGGCGGTTGATGCGGCGACGGAGGCTTTCTTCCCAAGCCCGGTGTCTGCGTTGCAGGAAGGCCAGCATGCGTGGCGGATCAGTCGTCTATTCGAAAACGATACCCGGCGCTCTTGACCGTCAGGATGCGCGCGCCGACGGTGCGCAATTTGCGCCGAAGCTGGCTCACGTGAAGGTCGACGGTGCGGGTTTCAATCTCAAGGGAGCGGTCATACCCCCAAACGCGATCCAGAAGGAGCTCTCGCGAAAGCACGCGGCCTTTGGACTCAATCAAAGCCTTGAGCAAACCGAATTCCTTAGCCGTCAGCTCCACAGGCTTTGTGGCCACGGTCACCAGATGCTTGCCCCAGTCGATGCGCAGACCGTCGAGCTCGAATAAGTCGGGGGGCGCATCGGCATGGCCGCGCCGCAGCACCGCTTTAACGCGGGCCACGAGCTCGCGCGGGCTGAACGGCTTGGTCAGGTAATCATCCGCGCCCAGCTCGAGCCCCACGACCTTATCCATTTCATCCCCCTTGATGCTGAGCATCAGGATGGGAATGCGCCGCGTCTTCGGGTCTTGGCGCACGTGCCGGCAAACCTCAAGGCCGTCCATCTTCGGCAACATCAGATCAAGGATCACCAAGTCCGGCAGCTCGCGCTGGCAGCGTTCCAACGCTTGCTCGCCATCCATGGCGGTCAGAACCCGGAAGCCGCTCTTCTCCAGGTTGTACTGGATGGCTTCCAGGATAGGCTTTTCATCATCAACAACGAGGATCTTCGGTTGGCTCATGGTTCCCTGTCCGACCGGATCAGCGAGCAACGCCGGCTGCATCCAAGTCTCATTATCGGGGGATACGCGTATTCTACCCCGAGTTTTACGAATTGTCGCCAGGCTTGGCATACCAAGCAAAAAGCTCCTCTATGACTGCCAATCCATTATTTGTTCATCTCGGAAATCCGATTCAGGCACTTCCGGATGAATAATCACCGGCTGAACCGGCGGCCCGGACCGCTTGCGGCGGCGCGCGAGCGCTCTCAGCCCTGAGAACGCGCCTATTGCCAGGATAATGCCCGCCGCGACGGCCAGCGGCGGCGCTGTGAAACTCATCTGAAAACCGGTGGTGACCAGAAAAACCATTCCTAGCCCAACGATGTATCCGCCGGTGCGGAGCAGCGGATGTAGGGTGAGCGGGCGCGTCTTCGGCAAAGCGGAGCGACGCTGCCACAGCGCTCGAATAAACGTAAAACCCATCAGGCCGACAGTGACCGCCGCCAGCATGATCTGCCAGGTTTCAACGCTGCCGGGAAGGAAGGGGTCCATCAGCGAGAAGACCGGGCGGCTGGTAATCATCATCGGCACCAGCACAAAGGCGCGCGGAGCCACATGCATCGACAGCACATGGGCGAGGCTCCTCGCTAAGATCCTAGTGACCGACGTGAGGCCGGAGTGGGCTTGCGCGTGATGGCCGTTCGTTGCCGACTCCTGCGCATCGATCTCGCCGGAACTGCCGAGCCAGACTTCATCCGCAAGAGCGACATCGGCTTTCAAGGAAAAATCCTCCGGCACGGCGTTGCGCACAGCGGCATAGAGTTCCCGCAGGAAGGCGCGCCGCTGCGGATCATTCTGCTGGTCGGTGCGGCGCAATACCGCTTCCAAATAGCTGAGAACGTCTTCACCGTGCACCGTCATGATCACCGGCACCAAGACATCCTCCTCCAGCTCGGCCGCCTGAGCCGGATACGCATCAAGAACAGCCCTCACAGCCGCCATCATGTGGCCAAAGGCTTCCCGGCGGCCCGCGTCGCCAAAGCGAACAACGGCGTGCCGGTTGGTGCTCAGGAGCTGGCGCACGTCCCTGTTGTGAAGGTCGTAGCGGCTGAAAACCGCGTGACGCTCCAACTGCTCTGAGATCCGCTCCGGCTCGAAAGCAGCGTACATTTTGTAAATATCGTTCTGGGGAGCGGGAAACGCCTGGAGGATACCGAGTCCATGCCGTTGCACATCGGCATAAGAAGCGCGGAACGCGCCGAGCGTGATGTCGCCCGCCGGCTCCACGGCATCGCCCAGTCGCAGATCATTGGCAGAAACCAGCGCAATGCCCCCTACTCCGTCCTGCGCAAGCAAGCGAATGCTTTGCATCGCATTCATGAGCGCGATGTCCAAGGGTGTATACATTCTCCCGATCCGCTCTTTCGACGGCCATCGTACCGGCTGGATCACTTCCACCGGGGAGCGCCGCGGGTCAATCCGAATCGCCGCGATGCGCAGAGCGTCTCTTCCTTTGACCTCAAGAACCATTTGCATTTCAGGCGATGCTTCGACAAAAGGCATCAGATCCGCGACGGAAGCGGCGGTCCCCTGCCCGCTGTCGGGCATGAAAAGGATGGGCGCGTTGCCGGAGAACGAGAATGCTCTCCACCATTGCGGGTTATCGCGGATGTAAGCTTGCACGGCCTCCATCGCCTCGGGAGGAACTTGAATCACGACAGCGTCGCAAGCGCCTTGTCCCCTCGTCTGGTCGATGATTTCAGACTCCAGGCTATCGGACATGGCCGCAAGGCGATGCACCCAGCCAGGCGCCTCGGGTCCCCCGATCTTCCGCAACCGCTGTTCCTGCTTGTTGAGCGCTGTTTCGATGCGGACGATCTGCAGATCAAGCCGTCCGGACAAAAGGAACCCGCGCGTAATACCCAGCGTCAGAGCGATGCCTCCTCCGATCGCGCTCATCAGGCTCCAAAACGTGCCCGGATCCATGGTTCCTGTCGCAAAGCCGGCAAAGAGCAGGAGCAGCGTGGGGACCGTAAAGATAAGGGTCCAGCGCCGACCGCTCATCTTGCGCCAAAGCCAAGTCTCTTCGCCGCCGAGCTTGTCGCGTTCCAGCTTATATCCCCGGCCGATTTCCCGGACAGCCGCCAGCATGGACGTTTCGAATGCGGTTGATTCCTTTTTCGGATATAACCCCGGCTCCAGCTCGTTGCCGAGCGCTTGAATGCGCGGAAGCGCATCCTGGTACGCGCGCTCCGAGTGGCGGCGCTCGCCGGTAATGCCCCAGAGCCCCCGCACCCAGCGGTTGAGAGGCAGCACCGCCTCATAGAAGCTTTCCTCAGGCTCGACGTAGCTGGCCATGATGCGGACGTTGTTCGCCCAGCCAAGCGCTTGATGCGAGAGAATGAGATACTCCGCCATCGACTGCAGCTTCTCGATCCGCTGCAAGACAAGCGGCTCAGGCACCCCTTGAATCGGCTTCTTGGCTTCCGCGCTGGCGAGCAGCCGAGCCGCGGTCGCTTCAGCCAACCCGAGCATGCGTCGATAGACGAGCGCGGTGCTCTTCATTTCATGAAGAACCGCTTGGTCCGTGAGGCGGTAGCGCAGAATAAGCTGTTCGGCGATATCCAGCACCCACGTTAACTCCGGCTCTTTCAATTCCGCTCCGGCGGCCAGGGATGCTTCCCATTGCCGCAACAGGTCGTTTGTGTCGGCCACCAGGCTGTCGGACACGACAGCCGACTCGGCTGTCGCGCGCGCATCGGCGGCCCGGGCTCGGCCGGATAGGCGCATGATCGAGCCATTCCCGATCGCCATAACAACGCCTCCCACGACAAGCACAAGCCCTGCGGCGGCGAAGAGCGTGCCAACAGATCCTCCCGTCAAAGCGCCGCCGACAAAAAACACGGCTCCCACCAGCTTCAAGCCCCTGCCCACGCGGACCGTGATGCTCGTTTCATCACGCACCTGCTGCGGCGCCGGGGTTTGCGGCTCCGCGGTCCACGTATCCGGAAGGTGGAAAGGATCCAAATAAGAGACGCCGTCGGCGATGACGGATTCAATCGTCATGTTGGGCGCGCTCGCCGCAATCTCGTGGTACAGCGCCTCGAAAGCCGGCCGGTCAAAAGGCTGGCCGTTCCGCTCAGCCTTCCGCTCAATAGCTCGCAAGTAAGTCATCACGTCTTCGCCCCGGCTGCGGCGCACGAGCAAGGTCAGCAGATCTTGATAGTAAGACCAGCCTTCAAACGGTCGCAACCGATCCAACATCGCGGTAAAACGGCTGAGCTCTTCCGGATCCGAAAAACTGAAGACAATGTGGCCGTTGACGCCGAGCAGCTGGTGCAGCGAGTCGTTGTTCAGCGCGTAACGGCTGTCCAAGTCGTACCGCTCAAGCAGCCCCGCAATCTTCTTCGGCTCGAACGGCTTGTAGAGCTTGTAAATCGTGCCGTCCGCCAATGCCTGCGCGATACCCAACTGATGGTCTTCCGCTTCGCGCGCCGTGGCCCGGAATGTGCCAAGGGTGATAGTGGCTGGGGATGGTTCGACCGGCGGGCCGATGCGCGCGTGCGAGCCGGATACCACGACCACGCCGCCGCGGCCTTGCCGCTGCAGCGCCTGGGCGCTCATCAAGCCGTTCATCAGCGCCAGTTCCAGCGGCGAGTGCAGCACGGGTTCGGCGCCGCCTTCGAGAACAACGCCGAGCGGTTCCAGCAGCCGGTCGACCCCTTCTTCTGTGTCCAGCAGGATGGCTACAGCACGCCTATCTGTTAGGGGCCGAGACGGGTCAGATCCAAGCTCAGCGTTGATTAACTGAAAAACCTCCGTAAGGGCAGCGCCGCTTCCATGCCCCGGATCGGCTCGCACAAGCGTCGGCAGGCCTTTCCACACTTCGGGCCTAAGGACGATCGCTTGCTGCAGGAGCTCCCAGTCATCGGGGTTTGCCAGGATGATGACTGAGTCGGCCGATCCCGTCCCAATGGAATCGAAGGAGGAATGCTCGCGGCGCAGCGATTGTTCCATTTGTTCATAGGCCAGCTGCGCCTTAGACAGCCGCAGCAAGCGGGGCG
Source organism: Candidatus Omnitrophota bacterium (assembly GCA_023247195.1). Lineage (GTDB taxonomy): Bacteria > Omnitrophota > Gorgyraeia > Aquiviventales > Aquiviventaceae > JAHFGY01. The sequence continues at coordinate 11,528 of JAHFGY010000062.1, forward strand.
CAGGCGCGGTCAGGCCAAGCTTGCCGGCGCGCTGCTTCAGATCCTTGCGCCGTTGGTCAAGGTCAGTCTGACGCCCGCTGTTGAAAGCGTCCCGCCGGCCGGCCACCAACGCCCGCCGCGAGAGAAGAATATTGAAACCGATGCCGGTGAGCAGCGTAAGGCACAGCTTCAGCAGATCGCCTCCGGCGGCAGGGCTTCCCAGAAGCGCTGACACAAGCGCAAGGACCGTCGGCACAGCCAGCAGAAGCGAGATACGGCGCGCCATCATTTTCCTGCTCAGCCACTGGCGCTCGACGCCCAGGTCATCGGCCTCGTCGTAACCCTTGGCGATTTTCGCAACTTGATTCTCTACGGAGACATGCAGTTGCTCACGCCGGCCGTCAGGATAAAGGTCTGGTTCAACTTCGTTGCCGAGAGCGCATACGGTGTCCAGCATAGCCGCGACCTGCGCTTGCG
>JAHFGY010000063.1:0-527 GCA_023247195.1 Candidatus Omnitrophota bacterium
ACGCGATGCGCGCGCAGATCCGCGGCGTAGGCATGGCGGTGATGACCGCCTCCACCCTGCACTCGATCGCGACCGGCAACCTCTTGCCGGCGACGGTCCGCACCGTGTGCGTGGACATCAACCCGGCCGTGGTCACGAAACTTTCGGATCGCGGAACGTTTCAAGGCATCGGCATTGTGTCCGACACGGAATCGTTCTACCGCGAGCTCGTGCAAGCGCTCAAGCTGTAAGCCATGCGCCGCTCCCCCCGGCTTTTGATGTGCCGGCCTACCTATTTCAAGATCGCCTACGAGATCAACCCCTGGATGAGCGTGCGGCGGCCGGCAAGCACCCCGCGAGCCCTTGCCCAGTGGGAAATGCTCTACCGAACGCTCAAAGAGAAGTTGGGCGCCACGGTTGAGCTGATTCCGCCCAAGCGCGGGCTCCCTGACCTGGTTTTCACCGCAAACGCCGGACTTGTCCACAACGGCAAGATCATCCGCAGCAACTTCCGCCACGCGGAGCGCCAAGGCGAAGAGCCGGTCATC
>JAHFGY010000063.1:537-11945 GCA_023247195.1 Candidatus Omnitrophota bacterium
CAAGCTCGGACTGCGCGTCCAAAAACTGCCCAAGCAGTACTTATTTGAAGGCGAGGGCGATGCGCTGTGGCTGGGCGACACGCTGATTTGCGGCTTTCGCTTTCGGTCCGACGCGCCGGTACACGAGCGGCTGTCAAAATTGCTGCAGGCGCGCGTGCTTCCTGTTGAGTTGGTCAATGACCGCTTCTACCACCTCGACACCTGCTTTTGCCCGCTCGATGCTAAGACCGTGCTGTGGTACCCGGGCGCATTTGACCGCTACGGACGAAAAGTGATCGAGAACCTGGCGGATGATTTAATCGCGGTATCGGAGAAAGACGCGAGGAAGTTCGTGTGCAACGCCGTGGTGCTGGGCAAGTCAATCGTGATGCAGCCGGGCTCGCCGGCGCTGACGCGGACGCTGGAAAAAAGAGGGTTCACGATCTACCCGGTGAATCTTTCGGAGTTCTTAAAGGCGGGCGGCAGCGCGAAGTGCCTGGTGCTTCACTTGAACCGGCGCGTGTCCAAAAGCTCCTGAAGCTGCATGTCCAGTTCCTGAAAGCGGCGCACCACCGTGTGCAGGACCAAGCCCACGAGGATCAACAGCAAGCCGCTCAGCACCAAGCCCACCGCTAAAATTGCCGACGGAAACCGCGGCACCAGCCCTGTCTCGATAAATTCTTTGATCACAATCGTTCCCGGAATCAGCCCCAAACCGATCACAAACAGCCCGAGCAGCCCGAACGCGGTGAGCGGCTTGTAGTCGCGCACCAGCGCCAAGATCACATCGACGATCAGCACCGTGTCCGACACCACGTTGATCTTGGACCGGCTGCCGGCCGCGCGCGGGCCGAGGTCGACCGCGATTTCTTGGATGGGGTAGTCGCGCGCCAAGCATTTCATCGTGAGCTCTGTCTCGATCTCGAACCCGCGGCTGACAAAAGGAATTCCCTTCGCCACGCGCCGGCTCATCGCGCGGTAGCCGGAAAGCAAGTCCGTGGTCTTGACGCGGAAAAGCGAATTGAGCATCCAGCGGAAAATGAAATTGCCCAGCAGGTTGGGAAGCTTGAAGCCTTTGGTCGAGCCGAGCAGCCGCGAGCCGATGACCATGTCCGCGCTGCCGTCCTGCACCGGCGCGAGCAGCGCGTGCACGCGGCTGGCCGGGTACGTGCCGTCGCCGTCGACCATTACGTACGCGTCAGCCTCGACCTCGCGGAACATCCGGCGCATCACGTAGCCTTTTCCCCGCCGGGTCTCTCGTCCGATAACCGCGCCGGCGGCTGCCGCTTTTTCCACCGTTCGGTCGGTCGAGCCGTTATCGTAAACGTAGACGCGGGCGTTCGGCAGCTCGCGGCGAAAATCAGCGACAACAGCGGCGATGGTCGCTTCCTCGTTGTAGCAAGGAATCAGCACCGCAATGTTCGTTGACGGTTTACCTGCTTCCATCCTGTGCCCCGCTCAGTCAAGTCACTCGATAGTAACGCTGATCAACCGCAGCCGGCGCTGCGCCGCGGCAAGCGCTTGCGTGTCTTTGGGCTGTTTGACGCGCGCGAATTCCAGGTAGGTTCGCGCCTCGTCCTCATGCCCAATACGCCTCGCCGCGATGCCGAGCGCGTAAATATCCTCGAACGGCGTGCCGGCGGCATACACATCCACGGCTTGGGATAGTGTGCCATATGCCTGCTTGTATTTACCAAGGCCCAGCTGCGCCCACCCCAGGTTCAGGTAGGAAGCGGCTGTCTCGCTTGGCTTTCCGACCCGGTCCACCGCGGCTTTGAGCGCCGCTTCGGCCTCGGCAAAGGCGCGCAAGCCGATAAGCGCCTGCCCGCGCATCAGGTAACCGCGGACGATGTTGGGGTACGAACGAATAATATTGTCCGCAAACGGCAACGCGCGGTCAAAGGCCCCTTCCTTTAAATAGACATGGCTGACAAGGGCGTTCGGCAGCAGCCCGCCCGGGTCCACAGTGAGAACCTTCAGCGATTCGCGCATCGCGGGCGCCGGATCCGCGGTACCCAGAAACTCGTCGAGCTTTTCGATATTCTTCAGCATCCGGTGAGGGTCCAACGCCGACAGCTGCCACGCCCGGACAATGCCCGGCTGCAGCGGCTCGTTCGCGAACAGCGCCTCTTGCTCGTCGAAAAAGACCAGCTTGAGCTCCGGTATCTGCTGCCGCACCTGTTTGAAATTCTCCAGGAACGCCATGGGCACCGCGACGAACGCCGATGGGTAGCGCGCGAGCATAGCCTTCAGGATATCCGCGTTGCTGAAGCAATTCGCGGCGGTGTAGAGGTCCTCGTGGTTGAAGAAGAAAGGAACCTGCATGTCCATGAAGATCTTGTAGCGCGGCCACAGCCGCCATTGGTAATACCCGCCGCTGTCCGGGTGATTGATGAGATTGCCTCCGGGTCCGACTTCCTGGAGAAACGCCGTAACCCCTTCCGGCAGCCGGTGCCGCGCGACCGGGTAGCGGCTGACCGGGTACAGCGTCAGCGACAAAATAAAAGTGAGCACGAATCCGAGCAAACAGCCGATGAGAATCGCCAACCCTCTACCGAATCGTTTCCACTGCGAAGTTCCGTAGCCCAATAGTTGCAGCAGCGGGCTGCGCGCCAGAAGCGGCAGCGACAGAAGCGCGAACTCGGTCAAGAACCGGATGCCGCGCGGCACGAGAACCGCGCCCATGCTGAAAAGAATCAAGTGGCTTAACCGCCGAGGCCGTTGGAAAAGCGCCTGCGCCGCCGCGAGAAACAGGAGCCCGAGCAAGAGAGCGTTCAAGGTTTCCGTGGACGGGACCAGGTCTGTTATTTTCCATTCGCCGAACATCTGGAAAGTGACCGGCTTGAGCTCGTCGATATACCGGGATTCCAGCGCGGTGGATTCCCACGGCACGGCCAGCAATTTCAGCCCGTGCGGCGTGGCAAACACGGTGCCCAGCGTGGCCAGCACCGGCAGCATGAACCGGGTGTCCCGTATTTTTGTCTTGCCGCGAAGAAGCGAAACACCCGCTTCCAAGGCATAAGCGGACAAAATGCCCACCAGGATCGGATAAACGATGCCGTGCGCGTTCATCCACAGAACGCCCAAAGGAATCAGCCATGCCGTTCGCCGCGGCTTGCACTCGAGGATCCACAAAAAGAGAGGGATCATCAGGTACGTCACCAGGTGCGGGCGCACAGCCGTGCCCCGCTGCATCAGAAGCGCCAGATACAGGCCGGCGAAGAAAGCCAACACCAGCGGCGGATGAGATTTTTTGCCGGCGCGGAAAAGGAGAGCGATGATCACGCCGTAGGAGGAAAGCATGAAGAACGCACGGATCAGCAAAAAAGCATGCTCGCCGATCAGCCGGTAAGCGCCGTACACGAGCGCCTGGAAAAGCCAGTAGTAATCCACATACGTGCGGGGCGGCTCAAGAAAGGAAAAGAAACTGGTCGAGGGGATGGCATGGTGCTGAAAAATGTACCTGCCGGCGGACAAGTGATACCAAAGATCCGTGTCGCCCGCGATGATCGGCCAGCCCAGCAGAAACCAGCCGACCGTTAGCCCCAGAACGAGAAGATAAACGGTGTTGATCCGCTTGCCGAACTGCTCGTCGCGGCCGCTCATCACCAACCTCCTCCGCCACCGCCGCCGCCACCTCCGCCGGACGAACCGCCGCCGCCACCGCCCGAGCTCGAGCCCGGCGGCGTGGACGACGAAGAAATCGCGCTCGAGAGCGAGCTGCCCATGGCGCTGGTGAAGCGGGCCGGACGCGACGGGTTCCAATGCGAGCCTGTGTACCAAGAAGGCTGATAGTCCTGGCTGCCGGACTTGGCCGCGGCGGCAAACACATCCGCGAACTGCTCGGCCCATTTCTGCTCGACTTCCAATGCCAGCGCGTACGGCAGGTAGCGCTCAAAGAGCTCGGGTGTGCGTTCCGGCGGGTTCAGAAGATTGAGCCGGTCCTTTTCCGCGACACCGAGGTATAACTTGAATCCTTCGATCGCATCCAGAAGCTTGCGCCCGGATGCGGTACGCGCCTTCAGCAATTGGAAAAACAGCGTATTGAGCGCCACGCCCAGCACGGTGAGCACAAACACGCCGGCCGACGCCTGGTACTCCCACAAAACCCACAGCAGTAATCCGGTTGCCGCTAAACCAGCCATTCCATACCCATGGTTCTTGAGAAAATACTTGGACCCGGCCTGTACCTCGAGCGACCGCTCGACCGCGGTCACCGCCGAGCCGATGGCGCTGTAGTTTTTTTGCTTGAGATCAATGGATCCATTTGGCTCGAGCATTTGGAGGACCTGTTTTTCTTCGAGCGAGGGCATGCCGATTCCTCCGCTGGCCTTCGTCAACGTGTAAGTGCCCTTCTTGTCGTTGATCAGCAAGTGCCCTTTCACCGCCAGGTCGATGATGGCCGCGGTCAGCGCTTTATTGTCCGGGCCCATGCGCAGGATGGTCCGCATCAGCGCGGGCGACAGGTTATCCGGCGGCAGGTAGCGCGGGATGATCGTGCCCTTGCTTGGGTCGCGCCCGACTCGGTCCCACACCATGAGGTAATACGCAAGGATCAGCAGGAGCCCGATCAGGCCGCCGAGAACCGGCTTGTTGTCTTGGACAAAGTAGCGCGCTTTATCCGCGCGCGCGAGCGGCCGGACCACGCCCTTGGGGAAACTCAGGGCGATTGTGAGCCCTTCATAAGCGCCCAGCGGCCGCGACGCGCGAAACACGGCATGGCCCGGCTCCGGGCTTTCCGCCTGGAAGGCCTGCTCGCGCGAGCCCTGAGGGCCGGTGTAGCCTTCCATGCGCAACGCAGCCGACGGCACAGAGGCTGGCAGCCGGACATCGGCAGACGCCTCATAAATCAGGAAGGTCCAGCCCGAGCCGGTCACGTTCCAGTAAAGCTCATCGTGGTCCGCAAAAAACCCGATCTGCCGGTTGGTCCGGTAAGCGATCTCGTAGGTGTAGTCTCCGGGCTCGATCAGTTTATCCGGATCGCCCAGGTAGACGCGCACGCCGTTTTGCCGCGGATCCGTGCGGACTTTTTCCGGAGAGCCGTCGCGCTTGGCGCCCAACACCGTGAAACCCACCACCATCCGGTTGCCCCAGCGATCCTGATACTTCACGGGAAAATCCCGGTAAATGCCGCGGCGGATGGAAACACCGGCCGCGTGCACGGCGATGGTCTCACGCACATCCATGGAACCGTCGGCGTGAACCGTGATATCGCTATGGAATCGGCGGATGAATTCGCTGGGAGCCGCTTGAGCGGCGGGAGCCGCGGCAAGACCGGCAAGGGCCGGTGCAAGCGCCAGGAGAGCAAAAAACCGGCGCACGGCGTGTCGCGGCATCCCTCAGAAAGCCACGGCCGGGGTCGCCCGCTCGTCGCCGTCGAGGCTGAAGTACTCGGATTTATGCGCGTTGATAAGGCGCGCGATCAGAAGGCTCGGAAAGGATTCGACCAGGATATTGTAGTTGCGCACCGTGCCGTTGAAGTAGCGTCGCGCAAGCTGGATTTCATCTTCCACTGCGGAGAGGTCTTTCTGAAGGCTGAGGAAATTCTCGTTCGCTTTCAGAGCGGGATAAGCTTCGGCCACGGCCATCAACGTTTTCAAGGAAGCGGTCAACGCGCCTTCGGCCTTGCTCTTGTCTTGGACGGACGACGCGGCCGTGCTTTGGCTGCGGAGCCGCGCGATATCCTCAAAGAGCCCCCGCTCATGCGCCGCGTAGCCTTTGACCGCGGCGACGAGGTTCGGGATCAGATCATGCCGGCGCTTCAATTGCACGTCGATGCCGCTCCACGCCTCCTGCCGCATATTCTGCAGCCCGATCAGCCGGTTGTAGGTCCAAACGGCCCAGGCGAGCGCGACGAGCAAAACGCCGATAAGCACGGAGAAACCGACCATCTGGTCCCGCCTAGCCGATGGGAGGCGTGTGCGTCAGGATGCGGTCAAGCTTGGCGGCGAGGACGAAATCATTGTCCGAGAGCCCGCCGATGGAGTGCGTTGAAATCTCGATTGTGAGATTGCGGTAGCCGGTCAGGTGGAGATCGGGGTGATGGTCGTTCGACTCGGCCACGGTGCACACGCGGTTGATGAGCGAGACGGCATCTTTGAAATCTTTACAGCGGAACAAGCGGCGGATAGCTTTTCCGTCGACCATTTCCCATCCGGGTATTTCTTTGAGCAGGGCTTGCGCCGTTTCCCGCCTGAGCACCGGGGTGCCTTTGGCGACAGGGGCGCAATGCCTTTCGATCAATGGCTGGCCCGGCATGCCGTCACTCGAAGCGGGAAACCGCCAGCACTTTGTAAGGAACAATCGCCCGGGGCAGCATGAGGTTGAAGCGTTCTTTCGCCCTCTTGCCGAGAAGCGCTTTGCCTAACGGCGAAGCGATCGAAATCTTGCCCTCTCTGGGATCCGCTTCTTCCGGTCCGACGAGATGGTATTCGAAGGTTTCTTTGGTTTGCTCGTCGAGGAGCTCGACCCGGCTTCCGACGCGCGCCTCGAGCGGATTGAGGTTGAGGTCGTCGATGATCAGGACATCCTGCAGCTTGCCGTCCAAATCCGCCAAGCGCGTGGACACATGCTGCAGGCGTTCCCGGGCCGCATGGTACTCCGCGTTCTCACGCAGATCGCCCATCGCAGCGGCTTTGCTCACCTCTTCGGTCAGCGCCCACTTTTGCGATTGAAGCTGCTTATGCTCCTCTTGCAGCTTCTTGAGGCCTTCCCGCGTAAGATACGTTTGTCCCATATGCCCTACTTGCGTTACTTGCTGTACTTGCGCTGGCCAGGCTCAAGCGGCGTGCTGCTGGTGTCAGGGGCTGTCTCGGTCGGCGTTGCGTACGAGGGAGCCGATTCCAACATCACGGGGCTTTCCGCGGGCGCTTGATAAGACGTCGCGGCCGGCGTGCTCATGCTGACGTCGAGACAGTTGTAATAGGAATCCGAAACCGGGAAGCCGTTGAAACCAGGCACCCAGAAAGTAACGATATCGACGGCGCCGGAGCCCAGGCGAAGCGCGCTGCAGCCGATGCCCCTGCCAAAACCGGCAAGAGTGCCGATAACCGGCGGACCGCTGCGGGTATCGGTGATCGTGTCAACGATCGTGTCTACGAAGAAGGTGATGCCGTTCAAAAGACCGCGGCCAACCATGCCGGGCGCCTTCTGCTTGTAGGCCGGCGACTCAGCCATGTCGTGCACGCGCATGCGCGCGGACGCCGGTTGCGCCGTGAAGGCCATGGCGCAGACAACCGCTAGTGCAAGCTTCCCAAACGAAACCGTTCGCTTCATCGACTCCTCCAGTTGAAAGACATTGCTAGCACTCTAGCCTTAACGTTGGGACGTGTCAAACACCAGCTGCGGACCGTTTCCGCACGCTGCGGAAAATACCGAAACCGATGGCGCTGATCATGCCCACAGGCACGAGCAGCATCAAACCAATGGTGGTTCCATAACCCTTTGCCGAGGCAATGCGCTGCTCGGATTGCTCCGGCGTGTCAAAAGCCGCTTCTTTGCAGCCCGGGCAGGCAAAAACCGCGGTCGGCGCGCCTGAGGCGACCGACAGAAAAACCAAGAAAAGAGTGACGCGCAACCAGCGTTTCATGCCGAGAATCCCGATCGATAGAGCAGCCAATACACCACAACACCCGTGACGGAAACGTAGAGCCACAACGGCGCCGTCCACCGCGCCAACGATCGGTGAGCCGCCAGGCGGTTCGTCACGCCGAGCCAGACCGTGCGCAGCACGAGCGGCACGATCGCCACCGCCAACACCGTGTGCGTTAACAGAATAGTGAAGTAAACCGGACGGATCAACCCCTGCCCTTGAAAAGGGACCGAGCCGACGTGGGCGTGATAGTACAGGTAAAAAGACAAAAAGATCGCCGACGAGACCAGCGCCGCTACCATGCAAGCTTTGTGCGCCGCGATGGCTCGCCGCTTCACGCAGATAAGCCCCGCGGTCACGAGTATGGCGCTCACGGCATTGAGCGAGGCGTTTACCGACGGTAAGTCAGCGAGGCTCATAATGCCTGCAGGAGCCGCGACGCGTCCGCTTCCAGCCGCGCCATTTCCGACGGCTCGTCGGCGGAGTAAGTGCCTCGCACGCGGCCTTCAGAGTCGATCAGAATCAGCCGCACGCTGTGCACCGTCGGGTCCGCGTCTTCGCCTTCTCCGGCTGCAGCCAAACGAAACCCCTCTTTTGCCAGTCGCTCCACTTCACCCGGCGCTCCGGTCAGGAAAAACCACGAATCGCCGCCGCTGGGCGCCGCAGCCGGTGCCTTCCAGCGCTTGGCGTACGCCGAGAGAACCTCGGGAGTGTCGTGCGCGGGATCAACGCTGAAGGAAACCAGGCGAAGATTGCCGTCGGCAAGGCTGCCGGCCAGCGTTTGCATGCGCTCGTGCATGCGCGGGCACTGTCCGGCGCAGCGGGTGAACATGAGGTCCGCGATCCAAACGCTGCCCTTTAATTGCTCGCGGCTGAACGGCCGGCCGTGCTGGTCGACCAACTCGAACGCCGGCAGCTCATTTCCTTGCGCCAGCGGCCGCGGAAGGGGGCTCGCCGGGGTTGCTCCCGCGACGGCCACAGCGACGGCGCCGGCCAGGAGCAAAAAGATCACCACCCACGCGCCGCTGGAACGGCTTCGGTTCAGCGCCATCGGAGTTTAAGGAAGGAGCCGGCCGGTCACGAGCAGGAGCAAAAGAACCGGCAGGTAGATGATCGATGAATGAAACAGCCGTCGGCATGCAGGGGCGGTGCGGTCAAGCGCGGCCTGGGCCGAAAAACCGAGGAAGATCCCGCTGAGCAGCAGCGCGCCGGCCATGTACCACCCGCCGCCCAAGCCGATGACCGCGGGAAAAAGGCTCACCGGCAACAGCACGAGGCCGTACAGAAACGTTTGCCGCGCGGTCATGGACTCGCCCGCCTCGGCCAGCGGCAGCATCTTGAACCCCGCGGCGGCGTAGTCGTCTTTAAAAAGCACGGCGATCGCAAGAAAGTGCGGCAGCTGCCAGACGAATAAGAGAGCGAACAACGTCCACGCTTCCACGCCCAGGCTTCCCCGCGCCGCGGCCCAGCCGATCATGGGCGGCAACGCGCCCGGCACCGCGCCAGCCAGCGTGCACAGCGACGTAGTGCGCTTCATCGGCGTGTAGATCCAAATGTAGCTCAGCGCGCTCGCCGCGGCCAGAAAAGCGCTCAGCGGATTCACCAGCCACGCAAGCACCGCGACGCCGGCACCGATCAACGTCCAGCCGAACACGAGCGCCTCGCGTGGGCTCAGGCGGCCGGTGGGCAGCGGCCTGGAGCGCGTGCGGTGCATGTGCGCGTCTTGCTCGCGCTCAGCCCATTGGTTGAGCGCGTTGGCTCCGCCCGCGGCCAGCGTCGTACCCAAGAGAACCGGCAAGCAGCGGAAGAATTCCTCAAACGAAGAAACCGCCAGCCAGTACCCCGCGGCTGTGGTAACGATCACGAGCGATGTCAGGCGGGGCTTGGTCAGCTCCAGAAAGCTCGCGGCTTTTTCGCGCATGCTTGCGTTCATGCGGCGTGAGCCGGTTCAGAGAGCGGCGCGCGAAAAGTGTCTTTCGCGCTCAAGGCGCGGCCAACCGAGCGGTTCTGGGCGGTGAGCCGGCAGGCCTGCCACGCGAGCACAACCGCTTGCGCAAGCAGCAGCGCGCCGACGACCACATGCGCGGTGGTGATAGCCGGATTCCCGCGCCAAACCCACGCCGCGATGCCAAGGATGATCTGCGTGCCGATAAGGTGCTCAGAACGTCTCGCGTGGCGGCGCAACGCGGTCAGCTGAGGGCGCGTGCGCAGCACGCGGCGGATAACCCATGCTCCGAACGCGGCGGTTATGGCCGCGCCCGCGACATGCACGAGAACAGGCATGCCTGTGTGCCGCAGCATCGCGCCGAGAAAAAGCTGGAAAGCCGCGCACACCGCATACGTCAGCGCCAACGTGCGCACCGACGGCGACCCCGTGTCGTCAATGGGCGAACCTTCCTGCTCCCACCCATCCGCCGTGGCGAATGCCAGGCACGTGACCAGGCAGAAAACCGTTTGCCCCAAGCACGCATGGGCGATGGAAACCTGCGGCGGCAGCAAGAGGATCACCGTGAGCCCGCCCAGAAGCGCCTGCGCAATCACGCCCACGACGGCGGCAAGCCCCAAGCGCTTGACCCACGGCCGCTTATCCGCGACCCACAGCAGCCCGGCCAAGATGAAAATCAGGATGCCGGTCACGCCCGCGATCATGCGGTGGCCATGCTCGTAAAAAATGCCGCCGACCATGGGCGGCATCCAAGTTCCGTAGGAAAGCGGCCAGTCAGGCACGGCCAGGCCGGAGTCGGTTGATGTCACCAGCCCGCCCGCGACAAGCAGGAAAAGCGTGAAGGCCGCGGTGAATTGGGCGTATCGGTGAAGCCACTTGTGGGGCCGCATGGGCCCTCCTTTAAGAGGAAGCTTAGTGCGCGGTTTCGGCTTTGCCGGGTAGGTGCTGCGGCAGCCAGTCCTTAGCGTGTCCCGGCACGCTGTACTCGTAAGGACCGCGGTAGACTTTCGGCGTGGCCTTAAAATTCCCGTGCGGCGGCGGCGAGCTCGTGGCCCATTCCAGCGTGTTGGCTTCCCACGGGTTCTCCGACGCGCGCTTGCCCCACCCCAGGCTGATGAAGAAATTAAGAATAAAGAGGATTTGCGAAAGGCCCAGCAGGAACGCGGACACGCTCATCATGCGGTTCAGTCCGCCGACGTCGGCCAGGAAAGTGTACTGCGTGTAGTCGTAGATGCGGCGCGGCATGCCGGCAACGCCGAGGATGAACATCGGGAACATCACGCCGTTGAAGAAGATCACCGTTAGCAGCCAATGCACCTTGCCGAGCGTGTCGTTCATCATCCGGCCGAACATTTTCGGGAACCAGAACGTGATGCCCGCGAAGATGCCGAACAGGCTGCCGCCGAAGAGCACGTAGTGCAGGTGCCCGACGATGAAATACGTGTCGTGAAGGTACAGATCAACCGGGGTCGCGGCCACGAAAATGCCGGTGAGCCCGCCTATCACGAACATGGACACGAACGCCAGCGCGTGAAGCATCGGGGTGGTAAAGCGGATGTTTCCGCGCCAGAGCGTTCCCAACCAATTGAACGTCTTTATGGCCGACGGCACGGCGATGACCATGGTCGACATCATGAAGCTCGTTCCCAGCGTCGGGTTCATGCCGCTGGCGAACATGTGGTGCGCCCACACCATAAAGCCCAGCACAGCGATGCCGCCGAGCGCGTAGATCATCGAGTGGTAGCCGAAGAGCGGCTTGCGCGCAAAAACCGGAATGATCTCGGAAGCGATGCCCATAGCCGGCAGGATCATGATGTAAACGGCCGGGTGCGAATAAAACCAGAAAAGGTGCTGCCACATCAGGACCTGGCCGCCCGCGTTCGCCTGCGCCAC
>JAHFGY010000187.1 GCA_023247195.1 Candidatus Omnitrophota bacterium
TACCCAGCGATGCGCAACTGTTTCCGCCAAGGCCGCGCTGGAAATCCAGAATGTGCGCTTGCCCAGCTTGATATCGGTTCTTTCGCCCACCCGGCCGGGACGAAAAAAATCCTTATAGCCGCGGCCGCGCCACCACTCGAACGTGCGGGCCAACTCCGCTTGCTGCTCGCGCGAGAGCGTGCTCCAGAGATCAACCCAAACAGGCGGCAGGCCTTGCGGCGCCGGCACGTCTGGTTCAACTGGCACATCGAGAAGCGCGAGAGCCGGGCTTCTTCCCGTGAGGTAACTCAGGGCGAACGCGGCGGCGTGGTAAACCATGTGACCGGCAATGGCCGCCGCGGCCGCGGCCAGCGGGCTTCCGCCGACCGCGACCAGCACAAAACCAAGGCGCAGGACGAATCCCAAGAGAACGAGCCGCAGCGCGAGAAGACCGCGCCGCTCGCTTTGGAGCTGGGGATCAACCGGAACCACGCGGCCATGGCGGAATTGGAAGAACCGTTTATGTGCGGGACCGAACCAAAGATTGAAGATCATCATGACGAGGTTCGCAGCGATCGCGGCCTGCGGGCTCAAGAACCCAAAAACCGCGAGCGCCCATGGGCCTAAGAACACAAGCGCAATGACCCCTTCTTCCACGATTGTGCCGATCAGGACCGCCGCGAGCTCGATTCGGGAGGCCGGCGCGCCGCTCCAGCGCCGCTGCATCCATCGCTTGGATGCCCGGTAGGCCCACCCGCCCAGCCAGGGAATCAACCCCAACATATGGGAGTGCGCGTCATCTCCCGTATTCATGGCTTCGCCGGCAGAACCGCCTGCCAGCAGCTGCCACGCAGGGCGCAGCGCATAGGCGAACAACGTGGCGACCGTGATTCCGTAGTCCTTGAATACGTGAAACGGCGTCAGCGAGTGGGTCCGCATATCGGCCGCGGAATGGACCAGGACAAGCCGCCGGCTTTTTTGCACGACCATGGTGTCGATGGAAAGGTGGTAGTACTTGCCCAGAAGAATTTCATAGACAATAACGAAAAACAGCACCACCAAAGCTTTGCCCGCTGTCCAAAGCCGCCGCCATACGCCCTGCATTCTCCATTCTTCGCTTTGGAGGAATTGGCGCAGGTCCCACGCTTTTTCCACTCCATCCAGAAGAAGGAGACCGGATTCCTGCGGAAGGTACTCCAATTTGAAAGTAAGGTGGGGCCTGACAATTTTATCCAGCAGCCGAGCGAAGGGACGCAGCAGCCAGAGAACAGCCGGCGCCGGGCGGCCATCATTCATGTTCTCGAGACTAGACACAAGCGTCTGATCATGGCCGAGCGCAAGCCGCGCTTCGTCTTCGGTGATGCTGACTTTGAGGATCGTTGGTCGGAGCTTGCCTTTTTGGGACGATTTACGCCAAGCGGCGACGGCTTTGACCGGAGACAAAAGTTTCACGATATACAGTATTCCCCTGCCAAGCGTCCCTTTTTGGCCGCGCAAGTAAAAGTTCCGGTCGGCTTGCTCGAATCGCTCACGCAGGTTCGGCACATGCTCGGAGCCGCGGTCTCCCATCAGCGACTCGGCGCGCCATTTACGGGCTTCCGGCGGAGGCGTCGCCGTGTAGTCGGTGACATCCACCATAATGGAAGGCGTCAGCGCGCCAATCACCATACGGCCCTCAGGACCGAGCTCGTGCAGGATGTTCAACGCCCCATACAGCGTGCTGATCGCCGCAACCACGGTGGTGGTCGCTCCGATGCTGCCAGCAACCGTGCCCGCTGCCCCGTCATCGACCTCGGCCCGGATGCGCCTGAGCCCCTTAATGACGCTGTCGCCGCTGTTCACAAGCGTATCGAACACGATCCGGTGCCGCGCGCGGTACCGAGGCCCTTCGGGAATGTCTTCAACCTTTTTCCCGATTTCGCCCAGCCGCGCAATGGGCAGCGAACTGGCCAAGCCATAGCGGATGGCCGGCCAAGCCCCGCGCGGGAACCAGTAAGCGATCAGGCCTTTGTATGACAGGCCGTATTGGTAAACCAGGTGGCGGATAATGCGTTCGACGATTCCGTAGATTGCCCCATAGTAGCGAGGAAGGCCGGTGCGATAATCCTCGTTAACTTCAATGATCCCGTCCCGGATGGCCACAATGCCCATACTCGCGGCTTCTTCCATGAGCTGGCGCTGGCTCCAAGACAGCTCCTCTATGGTGTGGAATCGGCGCTCCGTAATGCTGCCGTTGATCACGAGCATGAGGTGGCGGTACCGTGCGATATCCGGCTCGTGCGTCTCAAGCAAGGTGAGGCGTCCGGACTGAAATGCCTCCACTAGGTCGTCTATGCGCTGAGGCTGAGTGAGAGCAGCCTCCTCCGGATTGGGGTTCTCGAGTTGCTGCGTTCTTCTTGCCCAGTGGTGGGCCCACACTTCAAGTCGAACGCGCCACTGCGACCAGTCGTCCGGAGCGCTCCCCACGGCCGGCGGAGGCGGGAAAGCAAACTCTTCGGTGGGATGCGGCTTATACAGCAGATCGTAAACGCGGGCCGCCATATAAATGCGCGGGCGCACCTTCAGCCGCCAGCGGCGTTCAAGGAGCGCGATCATTCCGCCGATGATTGGAACCACCATGAGCCCTGGCGAAATCGCAAAAAAGGAAAGCGCAAGAAAACCAACGACATAAACGCTCGCGGCATCGACCACCACGGAGCGGGTCTTGCCTTCGATCGCCAGCATGTCGCGGATGCAATAAAAGAAGAGCAGGATAACCGCAGGAACAAAAATCAGCGGCCCAATCCCCGGATACGCCGTCAACAGCAGGCTCGTAAGCCAGCGCGCGCCCAAGAGCACGACCGGGGTCAGAATCACGCGCAGCAGGACCGTGGCTGAAACTTCTCCGCGGGTGGTGAATGGGTGGACCGAGAGATCGGCGTGGTGCTCCGCGACGATGGCGTGGAACTCTCGGTAAAAATAATCCAAGCGCAGGAAACGGGCCAAGCGCCGCGGCCAAGCCGGCGGAGAACGGCTCATGTACCAATGATCCAGCTCATGCCGGATAAGTTTTAGCGCCTCGGGCGTATTCGGACGCGACTGGTCCGCAACCGTGAACGCGTAGGCCGGATCCAGGATGATTGTGTTCCCCACGCGCTTTCCCGACCGATGCCAGGCCAGATGGTCCGAGGGCTGCGCAACGCGGATCGTGCAGCCTTGGCAATCTTCAATCCAAGCCCGTCGCAGAGCTTCATCTTCGTTCAACACGCGGTCCAGCAAACCTGCGAAAACAATCTGGGCCTGTGCCGGCTGGATGTGCCTTCCCAGCCATTTAATGCGAACGGTGGACCCCATTTCCCGAAGCGACCAGAGACCGCCGGCCGCGGCACCCAGGAAAAGCGCTTCCGCAACGCCGAGTACCGCGGGCATCGGGTTGCCTCCGTACGGTGCAATCAGCAACGCGATTACCCAGAGGACTGTTGCCGCGCCAGCCAGAAGAAGGCTGACAACCACGATCGGCCGCGGTGATTTGAAATCAGGCTTCTCGCTCTGCGAACCGAGCCCGATCTCTTGATCGATCGCATCGTGAAGCTTCGCCAGAACCGCGGGGTCATTGTCAGCCGCC